>CAZJUY010000023.1:0-62243 GCA_964549315.1 uncultured Chitinophaga sp.
AGCAGGCGGAAAAACATACAAAGGTTGGATTGAATTAACACACTAAATTAATATACAATGAAAAAAATTAAAGCACTTACATTTCTTTTTTTACTTCCATCGTTAATTTTTATGACGCAAGGAAGTTCATCTCTTCTTGGGAGATTATTGGGTGTAGCTGTTGTTGCACAGCAAGATCCTCAATATAGTCAGTATATGTTTAATCAAATGGCTTTAAATCCTGCTTATGCTGGAAGTAAAGAAGCATTGAGTGCTGTTGCATTGTACAGAACTCAGTGGACTGGTATTGATGGCGCACCCACTACACAAACATTAACGCTTCACGCTCCTTTAAAAAAGAAAAAGGTAGGATTAGGTTTTGCTGTTATTGGAGATCAAATAGGACCAAAGAAAAGTGTTGGAGGATTGTTCTCTTATAGTTATCGTATTCCAATTAAAAATGGTTGGTTAGCAATGGGCTTGAGGGCAGGTGTATATAACTTTACTTACAATTGGGCTAAAATTGATTACAAAGATCAAGCAGATGTTTATAATACACAAAACAGAACTTCTATAATTGTTCCTACAGCAGATGCTGGATTGTACTATTACACAAATACATTTTATTTGGGAATTAGTGCAACACATTTATACAATGGGAGATTAACAACCGTTTCAAATTCAAATGGTGATGATGCAAAATTATCTCCCCACTATTTTGTTACAGCTGGTAAAGCATGGGGCTTGAGTGATAATTTTGTTTTTAATCCTTCTGTGGTAATTAAGTCTGCAAAAAATGCACCTGTTAATGCTGATTTGAATTTTAGTTTTTTAATGAAACAAAAAATTTGGGCTGGTTTATCTTTCCGTTCAAGCAGAGCCGTAGTTATATATGCACAAGTATTAATTACTGATAAATTAAAATTTGGATATGCTTTAGATGTGAGTGGTTCAAAAATAGGAAGAGTGGGAGGTGGTTCCCATGAAGTAATGTTGGGATATGATTTTAATATTTATAAATCCAAAATTATTTCACCACGATATTTGTAATTAATTTTTGATGATAATACAATGTTTATGAAGAAGATATTTTCAATTTGGTTTGTTGTTTTAGCACTATTGTTTGTGAATGTTTGTAATGCACAATTAAAACGTGCAAATAAATATTATGATAATTATGAATATGCTAAAGCGATTGAGTTTTATAAAAAAGAAGTTAAAAAAGGAGACAATGCAGAAGCGCTAGAAAAATTAGCAAATTCTTATCGTATTACTAAAAACTACAAACAAGCAGAAGTTATTTATGCTCGACTAATAAAGCTGAATGGAGTAGCTCCAATAAATCATTTTTATTATGGTATGGTTTTAAAAAACAACAATAAAATTGACGAAGCAAAAGAACAATTTCGTTTATATTCTATTGCTGTTCCTTCTGATAAAGTTGCTTCCATATCTGTAAAATCTTGTGAAGACATTAAATTATGGATTAAAAAAACGCAACAGTTTGAAATTGCTTTGGTTGAAGGTTTAAATTCAAAACAGTCAGATTTCTCTCCAATCTATTATAAAGATAAATTGATGTTTGTTTCTGAACGTACACGTGATTTGGTAAATTTTAATATGAATCCTACTACAAGTCAACCTTATTTGAATATGTATGTTGCTAAAAAAGAAAAATCAAAAGATGGAAAAGAAGCATATTCAAAGTCAGTAAAATCATTAGCATCATCTGTAAATACTAATTTTCACGATGGTCCAGCATGTTTAAATGCAGACCAAACAATTATGTATTTAACACGTGTGAATTATGTTGTAAATAAATCCGACCCTAACTTTGTTAATCGTCCTGGCATATATATTTCCAAAGCAAAAGGTAATAGCTGGGGTAAGGCTGAACCATTTCAATACAATAGCGATAAATATTCTGTTGCACATCCTGCTGTTTCTCCTGATGGACAATATTTATATTTTGCTAGCGATATGCCAAATGGAAAAGGTGGAATGGATATTTATGTTTGCAAAAAAGAAGGAGAAGGTTGGGGACAACCACAAAATTTAGGTGATGAGGTGAATACCCCAGGGAATGAAGTGTTTCCTTATGTTCGTAAAGATGGTGCATTGTATTTTTCTTCTGACGGACATTCAGGATTTGGAGGGCTAGATATATTTTCGGCAAACAAAATTGAAAATAAATATACAGATGTAAAAAATTTAGGAGCACCAGTAAATGCTTATACCGATGATTTTGGAATAGTATTTTCTGATGATTTTAAAAAAGGATATTTTTCTAGCGATAGAGATGGAGGAAAAGGAAGCGATGATATATACAGTTTTGTAGCATTAAATAAATATTTAACTGTTGCAGGAAAAATATTGCTAAGTAAAAATGTAAATGATCCAGCTCGTAATTCAGAAGTAATGCTACTTACAGAAGATGGAAAAATTTTAAAGGTTAGCACTACAGATAATAATGGATTTTTCAAATTTGATAATCTCGACCCTGATGGAAAATACATGGTGAAGCTGGATGAAACTGATCCTCAACTAAAAGACAAGAAAAAATATTACATGGCAGATGAGAATAATAAAATTATTCGTGTTACTGTAATAAATGATAAAGGAGGTAAGTTTGTATTTACTAATTTACCTGCAGATCCAAATGGCCTGCCTCAATTGGGTGATGATGATGATGTGAGTATTGCAGGTAATTTATTGTATGGCGAAAATCCATCACAACCTTTAACCGATACCAAAGTTAATTTAATAAATAGCAAAGGCGAAATCGTACAATCCACTACAACCAATGCTTTTGGAGCATTTGTATTTACAAATTTAGCTTCCGATGAAAATTTTATAGTTCGTGTGGATGAATCAGATACTAAGCTTGCTCCTAACACAAAAATTATTATTACTAATAAAAGCGGGAAAGAGGTTCAAACAACTAAATCTGGAGCAAAAAGTGATTTCAAATTTTCTTTTTTAGCAACTGATAAAGCTATGCTTAAATTAATGAAAGTAGAAGATAGTGAGTTGCGTTTTGATTTTAAAGGAAATTTAATTGCAGAAAATAATACGCCTCTAGCTAATTCAATGATTAATTTGATGAATGACAAAGGTGAAATAATTCAATCAGCTAAAACAAATGCAAAGGGTGATTTTGTATTTACTAATCTACCTGCCGATCAAATGATATTGTTTACTTTGGATGCAAACGACCCTAATTTGAAAAATTACAGTAAATTATATATTACCGATGCAAAAGGTAATGTGATTAAAGAGTTTGGAAAATCAAATGGAAAATTCACTTTTACAATTTTGCCTGCCGACCAAAAGAAACTGGGTGTAATATATGTGGATGACCCTTGGTTAAAAGTATTGAAGTTAAAAACAGAAAGTAAAAAAGACAGTTTAACAATTGTTGAAAATATTTATTACAATTATGGAGAATATAAAATTTTACCTGATGCCGAAAAAACATTGGATAAAGTAATTAATATTATGAAAAACGATAATCAATTGGTAATTGAATTATCCTCTCATACCGATTCTCGTTCATCTGATGAATACAATATGAAACTTTCACAAAATCGTGCAAAATCAGCCGTAGATTACATGCTTGCTAGAGGAGTAGATAAATCTCGTATTTCTGGAAAAGGTTACGGTGAAAGTAAATTGATTAACAAATGTGCTGATGGTGTAGAATGTACAGAAGAAGAGCATGCACAAAATAGAAGAACAGAATTTAAAATCTCCAGAAAAGAAAAATAATTTTTTACTAGTATTTATTTTATAAGAAGTAAAGCTTTAAGTTTTACTTCTTTTTTGTTTTTACTAATCACGTGCGTACGGTCATTCTGAACCTGCCTTTCGGTAGGCAGGCTTGTTTCAGAATCTGCGTGCTGTCAGTTCGTCCCGATAACCATCGGGAGTAGTCGAGAACGTTTTGTCATTGCGAAGGAAGTACGACTGAAGCAATCTCTACACAAAGCAGTACTTATGGATTGCTTCGTTCCTCGCAATGACGTACTAAAATATTTAAGTATGCGTTAAAGCGCTGTCAGTTTATCTTGTTAACAATCGGGAGTAGTCGAGAACCTCTATGGATTTACTTGTCATTCCTACCGAAGAGTGGAATCTCACTGTAAATTTATTTTTTACTATTCCAATGTTCAATAAGGGTCAGTAAACTTTTATTTGAAGAATATTGGTTAATTTCTCTTCTAAATTCTGTAGCATCATCTAATTGCGAAACAGTTTCCTCAATTTCAATAGAATCATTTAAAGAGCGAATAATTATCACACTGAATTTTTGGGGAGTTCTGTATGAGACCGTACAATTATTTTTGTCAAACCATCTGTTTTCCAATGAATAATAAAATTTATCTTTTTGAAAGATAAAAACGGGGTTTTTAAAAAGCAACTTTCTAACTATGGAAGGAACAGGTAATAGAAATATTGGTATACCAATTAAGAACCACCATTCTTGGTCAATTGCACAAAATACTATGCACAATACAATTAATAAAATGCTAGAAGTGATAGCAATCCATAGAATAATTTTATCATAAAAAATTTTCTTTCCAGGAAACTCAATTTTGATTTTATTAAGTTCAAGTGTCTTTCTTAACTTTTCAAAAAACATTATTAAACAAATATTTATTTTGTCGTATTAACTCCCTTATAGGAGCAATTTTTTCATCCTTATCTTGCAAAAAAATACAGGGATTAGGATGCTTTTACACTCCTGCCTATCAAATATATAAACTTTAAACCATTTCAAAAACATTGAATTTCATTTTATTTTAAATTTTTTCCTGCCCCTTTATGGAATATTAAAAACTGCTGCATCTTATTAGCAAACAGTTTAAAAATCTATAAAAACCATAATACCATGCAAAGTAAATCAAGTTCAATTAAAAAGTTAGGAGTAGTAGCACTAGGTACTGCCACACTTACGTTTTTGGCGTTTATTACGCCAAGTAATTATTATCAAATGGCAATGGATAATGATTTTATTCGCTCCGTAAAAAAGAAATTAAATCTTTATAATGAGCAATTGCCACAGGATAGGGTTTATCTCCAATTTGATAAACCAATGTATGAGCCAGGTGATAATATTTGGTTCAGTGCTTATGTTCGTGATGGGGCAACTTTAAAACCTTCTGGCAAAAGTGATATTGTTCACGTAGAGTTTTTAAATCCAAAAGGAACAGTAGAAAAAACAATCAATATTATTGCAAGAAACGGTGTAGCTGCCGGTGATTTTAATTTGGATGCTGAAGCATTGGGTGGAATTTATAAAGTTCGTGCTTATACCAATTGGATGAAAAATGAAAATGAAAAAAATGCATTTGAAAAAGAATTACAAGTGCAAGATGTGGTATTACCCAATTTAAAAATGAAGTTGGATTTTGAGCGTAAAGCATTTGGCGCGGGTGATGAAGTAATTGCAAAAATTGAATTAAATACCAATGAAAATAAACCATTGGGTAATCACACCATAAAATTTGTTGCCAATTTAGATGGAAAACAAATTGTTTCTAAAGCAGATGCAACAGATGTGGATGGAATTCAATACATCAAATTTAATTTACCTAAAGATTTAAAAACAAATGATGGTTTATTAAATGTGATGATTGATTACAACGGTAGTACAGAAAGTATTTCTCGTTCCATACCAATTGTATTGAATAAAGTAAAATTACAATTGTTTCCAGAGGGTGGAGATTTAGTAGAAGGTTTACAAAGTAAAATTGCTTTCCGTGCGTTGAATGAATTTGGAAAACCTGCTGATGTAGAAGGAGAAATTGTAAACGAAAAAGGAATTAAAGTAGCTTCTTTCACTAGTTTTCATCAAGGAATGGGAGCATTTGATTTTACTCCTAAAGCAAATGAAAAATACGTTGCTAAAATTACAAAACCAGAAAACATTACCGAAACAGTTGAGCTGCCGGCAATTCTTAAAAAAGGATATGTGATGAATGTGGATGCTGCAAAAAATGCAGTTACTGTAAATGTAAGCACAACCGAAACAGAAGAGTTATCATTAGTAGCTCAGGTTCGTGGTAAAATGTATTACTCAACAGTAATTGATGCAAAAAAAGGTTCAAATAAAATTACTTTCCCTACTGGAAATTTTCCAATAGGTGTTGCACAGATTACATTGTTTGATAGCAAAGGAGTAGAACGTGCTGAGCGTTTGGCTTTTGTGAATAAAGACAAACAATTATCAATTTCAGTAGAAACAGATAAAGAAAAATATTTGCCACGCGAAAAAGTTAAGATGACTATCAGCGTAAAAGATGAGCGTGGAATTCCAATGCCTGCTACTCTTTCAATGGCTGTGGTAAATGATCAGTTCCTTTCTTTTGCTGATGATAAAACAGGAAATATTCTTTCACAATTATTATTACAAGAAGATGTAAAAGAAAAAATTGAAGAGCCTGCATTTTATTTCAGTAAAAAAGAAACGAAAGCAGATGAAGCATTAGATTATTTATTAATGACATCGGGCTGGAGACATTTTACGTGGGAAAAAATCATTACAGAAAGTGTCCCTGCTGTTGCGTATGCAAATGAGCGTGCAATTGTTGCAGGTACTGTAGTAGATGCTGCTACAGGAAAAGCAATACCAAATGCAAAAATTAAAATTAACAGTGGAGCAGAATATCAAGCTGATGAAAATGGAAAATTTATTTTTAATAAATTGGATTTATATTCTCCTGTTACTTTAACGTATAGTGCCACAGATTATGCTGCACAAGCACAATATGTATATAATTACAATCAAAATTTAATGATGTATTTGTACAATAATAATTATTACAAAAATTATTATGGTTACAATGCTGTGCCTTCTTCTTCGGTTTCAAAAGTTGCAGAAATGGATATGATGGCAAATGAAGTGGCTGGTGGAGCAATGATTGTTGACGATATGGTAAAACGTGAAGAAGCTCCAAAAAGATCGTTAAAAGCAAAAAATGATAAAGTTGCATTTGCTCCTGTTGTTGCAAATAAAAACAATAATGAGTTAAAGCCAAACCTTGTTGTTAATCAAAAAGAAAATCTTAAAAAAGATGGAAAAGGAGAATTAGCAAAAGCAATTGTAGCAGATGAAAGATTGAATGTTTTTGGTAAAGCTGAAAAAAAACAAAGAAACAGAGCTGATGATGGATTGTTTGATATGGATTTTGAGCAACAACAACAAGCTGTTGTTTCATACTACCGTGCACGTGAATTTGCTGCTCCTGTTTATGATAAAGAAGAAAACGTAGAAATGCGTACTGATTTCAGAAACACAATTTATTGGAATCCGAAAGTAGAAGTAGATAAAACAGGAAGTAAAACAGTTGAGTTTTACACTTCTGATGATATTACATCTTTCCGCACTACTATTGAAGGAATTGCAAGTGATGGAACAATTGGAAGAGCAGAAAAAAATATGTTCACACAATTACCTTTTGCTATGAGCACAAAAATTCCTGTTGAAGTTGCAACAGAAGATAATGTATCTATCCCTCTTACTTTAAAAAATAATACCGATAAACCTTTGGGTGGCGCATTAACTGTAATTGCTCCTGATGGTTTAAAAGCAATTGTTGAGATACCAAGTATTCAAATAATTATGCCAGGTAAAGCAAAAACAATTTACCTAGATTATAAAGTGTTGGATAAAATTGGGTATGGTGATTTCACAATCAGTTTTAAAGCTTGTGGATTGGGTGATGCATTTACGCAAAAAATAAAAATTGCTCCTAAAGGGTTTCCTGTACATGCATCTTTTTCAGGACAAGATGTAGAAAAAGAATATACACTTGACATGAATCATGTTGTGAATGGTTCTGTGAAAGCAACTTTTACAGCCTTCCCAAATGTAGTTTCTGATTTGATGAAAGGCGTTGAAGGAATTTTACAAGAGCCTTACGGTTGTTTCGAACAAACATCATGTACTGCTTATCCAAATGCAATGGTTTTAGATTATATGAAATCTACGGACAGTAAAGACAACAAAACAATGTCACGCGCTATTGATTTATTGAACAGAGGTTATAAACGTTTGGTAACTTTTGAAACAAAAGATAGAGGGTATGAGTGGTTTGGTGCTAACCCAGCGCACGAAGGTTTAACAGCTTATGGTATCATGGAGTTTGCAGATATGAAAAATGCAGGTGCTGATATTGACCAAAAAATGTTAGATAGAACTGCAGAATGGCTAATGAAACGTAAAGATGGTAAAGGAGGATTTTTAAGAGAATCTCATGCATATCATGATTTTGGAAGAATTAGCGAAGAAATTTTAAATGCTTATATCGTGTATGCTTTAGCTGATGCTGGTTATACAGATATTAAAAAAGAATTTGAAAGTTCTTACAACAAATCAATGGATAAAAAAGATCCTTATATGTTGGCAATGATGGCAAATGCTGCTTATAGTTTAAAAGAAACTACTAAAGGAGATGAGGCAATGAAAGTGTTGATTTCAAAACAAGATAAAAACGGAAGTTTTACAGGAACAACACATTCTATTACGTATTCTCAAGGTAATTCATTAACCATTGAAACTACTTCAATTGCAATAATGGCAATGCTAAAATCTCCTTCTAAAAATGCTGTTGGAATGTCAAATGCTGTTCAATATTTAGTTGGAACAAGAAGCGGTTCTGGAGTGTTTAGCTCAACACAAGGAACAATTTTAGCACTAAAAGCATTAACAGAGTATGCTAAATTCAGTAAAAAAACAACTGAAGATGGAACAATACAAGTGTTTGTGGATGGCAAAAAAGTTGCCGAAAAATCATACAAAGCTGGAGATAAAGGAGCAATAGAAATTGCAGGATTGGAAGAGTATTTAAAAGCTGAAGGAAAACACAATGTGAAAGTGAAATATTTAGGTGTTAAAACTCCTTTGCCTTATTCTGTTGCAGTTAATTGGAGCACATCTTTGCCAAGCAGTGATTCGGAATGTTCTGTTGATTTAAAAACAAAAATGGCTTCTAAAACAGCTAATGTTGGTGAAACAGTTCGTATGACTGCAACTATTACTAACAAAAAATCTACGGATGTTCCAAGTACAATGGCAATCATTGGAATACCTGCAGGATTTACTGTTCAGCCATGGCAATTAAAAGAGATGCAAGAAAAACATGTGTTTGATTATTACGAGATGAAAGGGAATAACATTGCAATCTATTACCGTGGTATGGCTCCAAATGCAGTTAAAGAAATCAACTTGGATTTAAAAGCAGAAATGCCAGGGGTGTATGATGCTCCCGCTTCTTCAGCTTATTTGTATTACACAAATGAATTCAAAACTTGGGCTGGAATGGATAAAGTAACAATTAAAAAAGTGTAAATACTTGAATTGTTGTCACATCGAGCGGAGTCGAGATGGAGCGAAAGCTCACACACGTTCCCGACTCTGCTCGAACTGACACAATGAAGAAGTGTGGGTAGTCATACTGAGCTTGTCGAAGTATCTGGGAAGCCAAGAGTTCCGGCAAGTTCAATATGATAAATTAAACCAACACCCGTTCTCGACTACTCCCGATAGCTATCGGGACGAACTGGCAAAACGAAAAATTCACACAAAAAAATGAAAAACAATAAAGAATATACAAAATCAACAACCTCTCGTCATTTGGCGAGAAGGTTGTTGATTTTTTTGTTTTTAATATTTTCAGCTGTTACTCAAGCTCAAGAGTATGATATCAATGATCCGAGAAACCCCAATTGTCCTTGTCATAAAATGCAAAAATTAGCAGATGATGAATTTGCTCAATTAAATAATCAAAATAATAAAGTAGTTGATATCAATAAATTCCAAAACGATTGGGGTGAAAATAATTTTGATGATGAGGTTGAACAAAAAAGTATAAAACATCAAAAACTTAAAACAATAACATATTCAGGAAATGTTAGAAAAAGAAAGAATATTTGGTATAGAAAAACCAAATTCAAATTTATAAATAAATATAAATTTAAAAAACGAATAAATAGAAATGTTGCTTTGTGTTATAAATGGCAGTAGATTATTCCTCTAAAACCACATGAGTAAATTTAAAATTCGTATCTCTTTCAATAGTTTTTCCTAAATCTAAATTATCATCGTCATCATCTTCGCTATACCAAACCACACTTACTGAAACATCAGATGAATTTAAACGAATAAGTTTGGTAACAATATTAGTTAGAAACTTAATAGAAACAGAATGGAAGTATTCAATATTTATTTCCAATACAATTGTTTTATTTGGATTTAAAACATACTGATTTAACCAATCAGTTACAGGTTGAAAAAAAGCCGCTGAATCGGACGGGTAGGAGCGACCTGTTATAGAAAATTTACCTGATACATTATCAAAATTAATTTCAGGGGTGTCAGGAGTACTTGGTATAAATAATTTTTCCATTTTTAAAATTTTAGTTCCCAAATATATAAAAATGAATCAGAAAAGCAAAGGTAAAAAAGTGGTCATTTTTTAGGATTCAGGAAGCAATTTTACTTGATATTTTGCTGCCATTTTTTGTAGTTGTTCATCTGAAATATTGTGAATATTTTTACCCTTGTGTCTGTTTTCAACTGTTATTACAAAAATAACATAGTCGTATTTTTTTGCAAGTTTAAAATAGGGTTCCATTTCCCATTCAATGGTAAAAGTATTATCAATAAATATTTTTTCAACCCCCTTTTTACAGCTTTCCTCTGTGTTATTTTCGCTCTGTTTATAAGCTAAATGATTATTATTAAACTCAAAATTATATTCTCCATTATCCTTCGTAAAGTAGTCGTCAACAGAGTAAATAGGATATTTCCCGTTTTCACTTAATACTTTTGCAAGTGTTGATTTTCCGCTCCCTGGTAAGCCTCTTAATAGAATTATTGATTTGTCTTTTATCTGATCCATAGTTGATGGTTTAGTATGCAATATTACCACTTTTCTTTAACAACTTTTAACAAGCCCATACTACTATAAACATTGCATTGTGTTAATTTTGTACCCAAACTAAAATGCTATAAAAATTCTTTAAAATTATACCTCTATGACTGATATTCAACAATTAAATGAACGTATTCAGCGCGAAAGCGCTTTTGTGGACCTACTTACCATGGAAATGGACAAAGTAATAGTTGGTCAAAAATACATGGTGGAGCGTCTGTTGATAGGCTTGCTATCAAATGGACATATATTATTAGAAGGTGTTCCTGGTTTAGCAAAAACATTGGCTATTAAGTCTTTGGCTAACTGTGTTCATGCAAATTTTAGCCGAATTCAGTTTACTCCCGATTTATTACCTGCCGATTTAATAGGGACAATGATTTATAATCAAAAGAAAGAAGAATTTATAGTAAGGCAAGGACCAATTTTTGCAAATTTTATTTTAGCAGATGAGATTAATCGTGCTCCTGCAAAAGTGCAAAGTGCTTTGCTTGAGGCCATGCAAGAAAAACAAATTACTATTGGTGAAAATACATTTAAACTACCAAATCCATTTTTAGTTTTGGCAACCCAAAATCCTGTTGAGCAAGAAGGAACTTATCCATTGCCAGAAGCTCAGGTGGATAGGTTTATGTTAAAATTAGTAATTGGTTACCCATCAAAAGAAGAAGAGAAAAAAATCATTCGTCAAAATTTAGCAAATGAATATCCAACAGTAAGCCCTATTATTTCTACTGAAGCTATTCTAAATGCTCGAAAAGTGGTGAAGGAAGTTTATATGGACGAAAAAATTGAAAAATATATTGTTGATATAGTTTTTGCAACTCGATTCCCTCAAGATTATAAATTAGATAAATACAAAGGGCTCATCAGTTTTGGAGCATCACCACGTGCAAGTATTAATCTTGCATTAGCTGCAAAAGCGTATGCATTTATTAGACGAAGAGGATATGTTATTCCAGAAGATATTAGAGCTGTTTGTACAGATGTGTTACGTCATCGTATAGGTTTAACCTATGAAGCAGAAGCAGAAAATATTACTTCTGAAATGATTATCAATGAAATTTTAAATACCGTTGAAGTACCATAATTTATGGAAACCACAGAACTTTTAAAAAAGGTACGTAAAATCGAAATTAAAACACGCGGACTTTCTAACCAGATTTTTTCTGGAGAATATCATAGTGCTTTTAAAGGAAGAGGTATGACTTTTAGTGAAGTTCGTGAATATCAACCTGGTGATGATATTAGAGCAATTGATTGGAATGTAACGGCACGATTCAATCATCCTTATGTTAAAGTTTTTGAAGAAGAACGAGAAATGACGGTAATGCTTTTAGTTGATATAAGTGCTTCGGGTAATTTTGGTTCTCAAAAACAATTTAAACAAGAGTTAATCACAGAGTTATGTGCTGTACTTGCTTTTTCTTCTATACAAAACAATGATAAAATAGGTGTAATATTTTTTACCGATAAAATTGAAAAATTTATTCCTCCTAAAAAAGGGAAAAGCCATGTGCTCAGAATTATTAGAGATTTAATTGAGTTTGAGCCAGAAAACAAAAAAACAAATGTTCAGTTGGCTTTAAAATACTTGACAAATGTGATAAAAAAGAGAAGTATTGCTTTTGTTATTTCCGATTTTATGTCGCCCGATTTTTCTGATTCTTTAAAAATTGCTAATAAAAAACATGATGTGGTTGCTTTAAGAATATTTGATAAGCGAGAGCAAGAGCTACCAAACATTGGTTTGGTAAAAATGATGGACAATGAAACAGGAGAATTTAAGTGGGTTGATACATCTGATAAAAATGTTAGAAATACTTTTTATGCCAATTCAAAAAAGCAAGATGATTATATAAAATATTTGTTTAATAAATCGGGTGTAGATGTAGCTTATATCAATACTGCAGAATCATATGTAACGCCACTAACAAATTTATTTAAAAGAAGATGATATTAAAATTGAAATATAAAATCTCAATTTTATCATTGATTGCAATGATTTGTTTTGCATTTTACAGTAATGCTCAGGATGTAAAAGTTAGTGCAAATATTGATAGCAGCTCAATTTTAATTGGACAGCAAACAAAATTAAATTTAAAAGTAACTTTTAGAGTTGACAATGGAAAAGAAACAAAAATTACATTTCCTGAAATAGTTGATACAATTAGAAAAGAAATAGAAGTTGTAAGTCAATCAAAAATAGATTCTGTATTTGATAAAAATGATATTTATTCTTTAACACTTTCTCAGTCGTATTCAATTACATCGTTTGATTCTGGTTATTGGGCAATACCACCTTTGAAATTTATGGTAAATGGAGATACAAACGGTTTATTTACTGAGCCATTGTTGTTGCAAGTAACATCCGTTGCTGTGGATACCACATTAGCAATTAAAGATATAAAACCGCCTTTTACAGTTGATTATGGATTTTTAGATTGGATAAAAGATAATATGTATGTAGTGTATATTGTGCTGATTACAATTGCTGTGGTTTTATTGATAGTTTTCTTGGTTAAAAAATTCAACAAACCAAAACCAGTTGTGGTTGTGGAAGCACCAAAAATTCCTGCGCATATTATTGCTTTAGAAAAGTTAGAAGAAGTTAAATCTAAAAATTTATGGCAAGAAGGTAAATTGAAATTGTACTACAGTTCTGTTACAGATGTAATTCGTGAGTATGTAGAAAATCGATTTAAAATTCAAGCTTTAGAGCAAACTACAGAAGAAATACTTTACGGATTTAGAAATGTGGCAATTGATGAAGAAAGTAAATCTAAATTAAAACAGCTGTTATTGCTTGCAGATTTAGTAAAGTTTGCAAAAGAAAACCCTTTACCTCATGAAAATGAAATTAGTTTAACTAATGCATTTGATTTTGTTAACGGAACTAAAAGAGAAGAACAAAATTTAGAAGAAAAGAATAAAAATGTTTAATTTTTTTAATGATATAACATTTGCTCATTTGGAATTACGTTGGTTATTTCTGACAATTCCTGTAGTTATTGCATGGTATATATGGAAAAATAAAAAGCAAAATGCAAGCTTAAATGTTTCTACTTTAAATTATTTTAAAAATGTTCGAGTTTCTTTTAAACAATATTTCCGTCATGTATTATTTGCAATCAGATTAATTGTATTGGCGCTATTAATTATTGTTTTAATGCGCCCTCAATCTAGATCTAGTTTTAAAGATGTTAAAACGGAAGGGATAGATATTGTTCTTGCATTAGATATTTCTGGAAGTATGTTGGCAAAAGATTTTAAGCCAGATAGATTGGAAGCAGCAAAAGAAGTGGCTCAAGATTTTATTGATGATAGACCGAATGATAGAATTGGATTGGTGATTTTTAGTGGTGAAAGTTTTACTCAATGTCCTTTAACTACAGATCATGCAGTGATTAAAAATTTATTTGCAGGGATAAAAACAGGGATGGTTGCAGATGGTACGGCTATTGGAAATGGATTGGCAACTTCTGTTGCCAGAGTAAAAGATAGTAAAGCAAAAAGTAAGGTTGTAATTCTGTTAACTGATGGCGTAAATAACCAAGGTCAAGTTGCACCACTTACTGCTGCTGAAATAGCTCAAAAATTTGGAGTTAGAGTTTATACAATTGGAGTTGGCACAATGGGAAAAGCTCTTTCTCCTATTGCAATGTATCCAGACGGTAGTTATCAATATGGTTATGTAGATGTAAATATCGATGAAAAAACGCTTACAAATATTGCTGCTCTTACAGGAGGCAAATATTTTAGAGCTACCGACAATGATAAACTTAAAGATGTTTATAAAGAAATAGATAGATTAGAAAAAACAATTTTTGAAGAAAAAAATTATACAAACAAGGCTGAACGTTTTTTCCCTTTTGCTTTGGTAGCATCCGTATTAATGTTGTTGGAATTTATTATTAAAAATACATTATTAAGAAGCTTGGTTTAATGGAATACGAAAATAAATATATGTTTTATGCTTTACTTCTTCTTCCGTTGATGCTGTTACTATATTTTGTTACTGTAAAATGGAGAAAAAAAGTTAAGTCGATTTATGGTGATGAAGAATTAGTAAATAAATTATTACCAGATGTTTCATCTACAAAACGTGTTTGGAAGTTTGTTTTATATTTTATTGCCTTTTTATTTGTGCTAATAGGATTGATAAATCCACAAATAGGAACAAAGCTGGAAGAAGTAAAAAGAAAAGGCGCGGATATTATGATTTGTTTGGATGTTTCAAATAGTATGAATGCGGAAGATTTACAACCAAATAGATTAGAAAGAAGTAAGCAAGCTTTATTAAAATTATTAGAAAAATTAAAAGGAGATAGAATTGGAATAATTGTATTTGGTGGTCAGGCGTATGTTCAACTACCTATTACAACAGACTATGCAGCAGCAAAATTATTTTTAGGTAGTATTAATACTGGAATGATTCAAACACAAGGAACAGCAATTGGAAATGCAATTGAGCTTGCTATGGAATCTTTTGGAAAAGATGAGGGAAAAAATAAAGCAATCGTTGTGATTACTGATGGTGAAAACCATGAAGACGATGCTAAAAGTGTTGCAGAATTAGCCTTAGAAAAAGGTATTACTGTTCATACTATCGGAATAGGTTCCGAGCAAGGTTCTCCAATACCAATTTTTAAAAATAACATTCGTGAGGGATATAGAAAAGATAAAGAAGGGAATACGATTATTACAAAATTGAATGAACCTATGTTGCAAGAAATTGCAGCTGCCGGAAATGGAATTTATGTGAGAGCAACTAATGCAGATGTTGGACTACGAAATATTTTAGATGCTATTGATAGTCTTGAAAAAAAAGAATTTGAAAGTAAAATGTATAGCGATTACGAAGATCAATTTCAATGGTTTATTGCTGCTGCATTTATATTGCTTTTAATAGAAACACTTTTAACAGAAAGAAAAAGCAAATTATACCAACGTTTAAATTTATTTGAAGTAAAAAAATGATTTTAAATTGGATACATAATATTTTCTATTTGCAAAAATTAGTTTTTGTTGGAATTTTATTGTCTTTAGTTTTTTCGGTATCTGCACAAATTGAAAAGAAAGATATTCATCAAGGGAATAAAGCTTATGACAGCAAAAGCTATAACATAGCAGAAAAAAATTATTTACATGCATTGGAAAAAAATAATAACTCAACTACTGCGATGTTTAATTTGGGTGATGCTTATTATAAACAAAATAAATTCTCTGAAGCTGCCGAACAATTTCAAATGATTACTCATAAGCCTTTAAGTAAGGATACTTTGTCGAAAGCATATCACAATTTAGGAAACGCTTTGTTGAAAGATAAAAAATATGAAAATGCTATTGATGCTTATAAACAAGCATTAAAAAATAACCCAACAGATGAAGATTCAAGATATAATTTAGCTTATGCTCAACAAATGTTGAAGAAAGAGCAACAGCAAAATCAGAACGACAAAAACAAGGATAACAAAGACAATAAGGATAATAAAAAAGATCAAGACAAGGATAAAAATAAGAAGGATGATAACGAAAATAAAGACAAAAATGAGGATAAAAAAAATGACAAAAGTGATGACAAAAATAAAGACAATAAGGAACAACAGCCGCAGCAAAATCAATTATCAAAAGAGGATGCACAACGTTTGTTAGATGCGCTTTTAAATGACGAAAAGAAACTTCAAGAATCTAAAAAAGTAAATAAAATTAAAGGTCAAAAAAGTACAATTGAAAAGGATTGGTAGTTTTTATAGTAGTTAATGAAAAGAATAGTTTCGATATTATATTTAGTTGTTTTTGTAGCATATAATTTAGCTGCACAAAAATTTATTGCGCAAGTAAGTAAAAATAAACTTTCTGTTGGCGAAACTTTTCAGGTAACCTATACATTAAATGCAAATGGAAATGGATTTAAAGCTCCACCACTTTTTGATTTTGATGTTTATGGAGGGCCAAATCAAAGTCAAAGTGTTTCTATTGTAAACGGAAATATGAGCCAGACTATTTCTTGGTCGTTTATTTTAGCTCCTAAAAAAGAAGGTAAATTTACTATTGCTCCAGCAAGTGTAAATGTTGGAGGAGATAGAATAGAATCAAATACAATTGCTATAGAAGTTGTAAAAGGCGGTTCGAATTCATCTTCACAAAGTGGAAGTTCTAATCCTAATGTTTCTTCTCCATCCACTGCTGAAAATATAGGAGATAATTTGTTTGCAAAAACAGTTGTAAACAAAACAAAAGCTTTTTTAGGAGAACAAATAAGCGTTACTCACAAAATCTATACTCGCTACCAATTGAGAGGATTTCAAGATATTAAATTTCCAGATTATACTGGATTTTGGTCTCAAGATGTGCCAACAAATAACCAGCAAGTGCAAATAACTACAGAGAATGTGGATGGCATTAATTATTACGTTGCAGAGTTAAAACATACGTATATATTTCCACAGCGAACTGGAAAAATTACAGTTAATCCTATTGAAGTAGAAGTTGTAGTTCGTAAAAAATCAAATCGTCAACCTAGAGACATATTTGAGCAAATGTTTGGTGGCGGCTACGAAGATGCAGTATATACAGTAAAAAGCACACCGATTACTATTGATGTTATTGCTTTACCTACCGATAATAAACCAAATGATTATACTGGTGCTGTGGGTGATTTTTCATTTAAGGCTCAATTAAATAAGGAAAATGTAAAAGCAAATGAAGCAATTAATTTAACCATTACCTTAAATGGTAAAGGAAATATTAAATTGGTAGAAGCTCCAAAGGTTTATTTTCCTGAAAGTTTTGAAACTTACGAACCAAAAATTTCAGAAAAAATTGCAACTACAGGATCTGGAGTAATGGGCTCCAAAACATTTGATTATTTAATTGTACCCCGTTACGAAGGAGATTATAAAATTGATAAAATCAATTTTACTTATTTTGATGCACAAAAAAAACAATACATCACCCTTCCTTCTCCTGAATTTATTTTACATGTTGAAAAAGGAGATGCTTCATCCAATGCTAGCGTCTTTACACCAAAATCAAAAGATGATATTAAGGTTTTAGGCGAAGATATTCACTTTATAAAAACTAAAACAGAATTGGAAAAGAAAGACAATCTGTTTTTTGGTTCCACATTATTTTATTTAGGTATAATTTCGCCATTATGTGCTTTCTTGTTGTTTTTATTTGTTAGAAGAAAACAAATTGAAAATAATAAAGATAAAGTAGCATTAAAAAGTAAAAAGGCTACTCGTATTGCAAAAAAACAACTAGCTATTGCAGAAAAATATTTAAAATCAAATAATGTTGGAAGTTTTTATGTAGAAGTATCAAAAGCACTTTTTGATTATGTGAGTAATAAGTTTAATCTTCCACTTTCGGAATTAAATAGAGACAATATATCCAATAGTCTTACTTCTAAAAATATTTCTGCAGATACTGTTTTAGCATTTATGGGGATGCTTGATAAATGTGAGTTTGCAAAATATGCTCCAAGTGGAGCAGAAACAGATTTAGGTTTGATTTATAAAAATGCTGTTGAATTAATTTCAAAAATTGAAAATGAAATCAAATAAGGCTATATATATAATTTTTATACTAATTCAGTTTCTTGTTTATAATAAACTAGAGGCGAGAGAACACAATGATTTATTTGATAGTGCAAATGCTGCTTATGTAAAATCCAATTTTTCAAAGGCTATTGTATATTATGATTCAATCCAAAAAATGGGCTATGAATCTTTCGAGCTTTATTATAATTTAGGTAATGCATATTATAAAACAAATAATATTGGAAAGTCGATATTGAATTATGAAAAAGCAAAAAAAATAAATTCTACTAGTGAAGATTTGAATTTTAATCTAGATTTAGCAAATCAAAAAATTGAAGACAAGTTAGATGAGAAAAACCCCATGCTTCTTTCTGAAGTAAAAAATAGGTTTGTGGACTGGATGTCAGAAAAATCATGGTCGTTACTAGTTATTACATTTTTTTCTTTAGGATTATTATTTCTTTTAATTTATTTTTTATCTGGCAGTATCAAGTTAAAACAAATTGGATTTTATGCTGCTGTTATTTTTATTTTATTTTCAATAATTGCTTTTTTTGTAGCAAAAAGTAAATATTCTTCAACGCTTAATAGTCATCAAGCAATTATTTTAACTCCTAGTGTTACCATCTTGGGTTCGCCAAATGAATCAGGAACAAAACTATTTATTTTACATGAAGGTGCTAAGGTGAATATTACAGATGAAATTGAAGATTATTCTGAAATTTCTATTTCTTCTGATAAAACTGGCTGGATAAAAACTTCTGAATTAGGTTTAATTTAAATTATTATATACCTGTTGTTTAAAATACATTATTAAACTGTAGATTGATACAACAGTCCAACACCCTTCCAAAATTATAAATGGAGTATAATTAATCAGATAGGAAGCATACCATGCTATTCCTGCTCCGATAATATTTAAAACAATATAACTTATACTGTCTTTTTTAATCTTATTAATGATATTTAAAAAAAAAGCAAGTAATAAGATACTCACTCCAATAAAGCCAATCCAGTCGCTAAAACTCATAATATTATATTTTTTACAAAGATGAGTAAAATTTTAATAGTCCCGAAAAAGCCATTTTATGGGCAATTCAATAAAATTTATTAAATTTGTATAGCTAATTACATTATATTATGGAAACAACTATGACGAATACGAAAGCAACAAATAAAGCAATTGATTTAGAAGATAAATACGGAGCGCATAATTATCATCCTTTACCAGTTGTGCTTGAAAGAGGAGAAGGTGCTTTGGTTTGGGATGTGGAAGGAAATCAATATTATGATTTTTTAGCTGCATATAGTGCTGTAAATCAAGGTCATTGTCATCCTAAAATTGTAAGTGTATTAGTTGAACAAGCACAAAAGTTAACACTTACCTCAAGGGCATTTTATAACGATTGCTTAGGCGAATACGAAAAATTTGTTACATCCTATTTTGGGTATAATAAAATATTGCCAATGAATACAGGTGCAGAAGGAGTGGAGACAGCATTAAAATTAGCTCGTAAATGGGCTTATGAGAAAAAAGGAGTTGCTGAGAATGAAGCAAAAATAATTGTTTGTAAAAATAATTTTCATGGAAGAACAATTACAATTGTTTCTGCTAGTAATGATTCGGATGCTCGTGAAAATTTTGGACCATATACTCCAGGAATAATAGCTGTTGAATACAATAATGCTGATGCATTAGCAGAATTATTAAAAGATAAAAATATTGCTGCTTTTTTAATTGAGCCTATACAAGGTGAGGCAGGTGTTATTATTCCCGATGAAGGTTACCTAAAAAAATGTTATGATTTATGTAAAGAAAACAATGTACTTTTTATTGCAGATGAAATTCAATCGGGCTTAGGAAGAACTGGTAAGCGTTTGGCTTGTGATCATGAAAATGTTCGTCCCGATATACTAATTCTTGGTAAAGCATTATCTGGAGGAACATATCCTGTTTCTGGAGTTTTAGCAGATGATGAAATTATGCTTTGTATTAAGCCTGGACAACATGGTTCTACGTATGGTGGTAACCCACTTGCTTGTAAAGTTGCTATTGCTGCTTTAACTGTTTTGAAAGAAGAAAGACTTTCTGAGAATGCAGAGCAATTGGGAAAAATATTATTAAAAGAATTACAATCAATTCAAAAATCCAATCCTGAAGTTGTAAAAGCTGTTAGATGTAAAGGATTATGGGCTGCAATGGTAATTAATAAAAAAGGAGAAAAAACAGCTTGGGATGTTTGTATCGATTTAATGAAAAAAGGCTTACTTGCCAAACCTACTCATGGTGATACCATTCGTTTTGCACCACCATTGGTAATTACAGAAACTCAACTGATGGAGTGTATTGGAATAATTAAAGAAGTTATTGCTGAATTTTAATTACCAGATTCCGAATAAATCTTGAATCATAGCTTTTCCCCAAGGATTTTTGCCAAAATCTTTTTCAAGTTTTGTTTTTAATTCAGTAGTTGTATAAATTTTGTTTCTTCCTTTTTTAGGAATTACTGCTTCCATATTGGGTTTAGATATTTCAATTGATTTTGCAAAATAAATTACTCCGCCATCTTCAGTAGCTAATCCTAAAATGGCTCCTGGTAAACCATAAAAACTTTCAGGACCAATACTAGGAATAATTTCTTCGCAATACCATGCATAAATACGAGTAGAATCATTTGCTTGCCAAATAGCTTTTCTGCAATTATATCCACTTATTACACGTTTACTTTCTGTAATTTTCCATTGGCGATAGTATAGAGTATCTTCAACATACAATTGTTCTCCCCAAACATTTTTAATGCTTAGTCGTTTGTTTTGATTATACTGCTGATAAACAACATTTTTGCTTGTAGCCCAACTCATTTTTTCTTTTAAATCGCTGTCTTGAGGTTTGAAAACAGATATACTATCTGTAAAATACAATTCAAAAACATCAATTTTATTTTTGTCTTCCTCTTTAAGCCAATCTTTTACATTGTCACCTTTTATTTTTTTATACAAGTTTGTTTTACGTTCATATGTAATTTTGCCATAGGTAATTTGTGCATTTATACTTAATGTAAATGTTGACAAAAAAATAATCAATAAAATATGTTTACCAATCAAACTCATCACTTTCTTTTGTTCTATTACTGTTAAATTTATAGGTCAGCCTCAAGAGCATATATCTGCTAATAATATTAATTTTAGAATCAGTTATAACATTATCTTGAATTGTTCTGTTGGTGCTAATATTTTGATTTAAAATATCATTTGCTTCAAATGCAATAACTAAGTTTTCATTTTTGAAAAAAGTTTTTCTAAGGGCTCCATTCCACAAAATATAATTAATGTTGAAACCATCTGTTCGTTGGCTGTTAATATTGTATTCAACTTCACTTTCAAGTAAAAATTTAAAAGGCAACCGAAAGCGGATGCCTGCATAATATTGTTGTGAATTATATGGTTTGTTACTTGATTGATTTAAGCTCGATTGTGTGTAATTTAAATTATAATTTCCTCTTAATTCAAATTCAATGGTATCAGCTTCTATTACTATTGCTAATTCACCAGTTAAAGATTGTGTTTTAGTTACATTGGTTTTGTTGTTAACAAAATTGCTATATTGATTAAAATTCCCATTTAGATTTGGCTCGATTGATAATAATTTTGAAAAAAATGGGAGGTCAATTCCTATATAAAAATTGCCATTATAATTACCATTTACGTTTACTGTTTGTGAAATTGTTCGGCCAATGCTATCGAAAATAGTTGAATTAGCAAAAGCATTGTTGTTGATATTAAAATTGGCACTTGCCCATATACTTCTTCCAGATATTGGTTTCCAAGAGTTAAACCACATTTCAAGACGATTATTATATGTTGGTTTTAAATTTGGATTTCCAATTATTATTCTGTTTGGATTTGTGTTGTCGGGTATTGGTTGCAATTGGTTTACACTAGGTAAATTAGATGATGTATAATATGCAAAATTGTAGCGTGTATTATCTGAAAAACGATATTGATAAGTTAAAAAAGGAAGTATAGCAGTTCCTGTAAATTTTGTTTGAATTTTGTTTACAAGATTTAAACTTGTTAATTCGTTTTGTTGTGCACGTGCACCAATAGAAAAGCGTATTTTTTTAGTTTCATATAAGAATTTTAATCCTGCACGGTTATATAACTGGGTATTGTCAAAGTTATTACTAAAAGCAGAATCATTAATAGAATATTCTCCATTGAAAAAATTTAATGCTTTTTTGTTTTGGTTGTTTCTATTGTAATTTAATATGTATTCTAACTCCAATTTTATTTTTTTAGAAATTGGTTCAGAAAAAATAACTCGTCCATTATGAACTTCTTTGTAGCTAGAACTTTCTTTCTTTTGGTTAATAGTATCATTTTGAAAAGGGGTACTCGAAAAATAAATATTGTTTGATTTTAATACCCCATCAGCAAGGTCACTTTTTTGATTATAAGAGTAGTTTAATGTCAGCACTCTTTCCTTCTTCTTGAATTTTCGATTTAGTTTAGCAAAAAGTGTTGCATCATAACCAATAGCTTTATTTTGATTTAATATTTGTGTTTCTCGAGTTAAGGTGTCATTTGAAGTGTAAAAAGAGTTTGTTGAAGTAGCCTCCGTTTTATTTCGATTTAAAGTTAGTTTTGGTCTTATTTCTAATTCTGTTAAAGAATCAATATTCTGTACTATTCCAAAATTTATTGCATGAGAGCTTGATGTTTGCGTGTTTTCAGAAAGATTGTCTGTGACATAACTTGTGTCGGATAAAAAATATTGAGAGCGAGTTTCTGATTTAGTATTAATAGAATTATCTCCATAGGTATAATTGAAATTGAGTTTCGTTTTTGGGCTAATTTTATCATTGTAATATAATCCCGATTTAAGTGTTTTTGGTATACCATTGTTTTTATTATTGGAACTATACCAATAAGTATCTCCATCGTCATTACTAAAAGTATTCATTTCGTTATCCAAACCGTATTTATACATATCTCCCCAACCCACTGATGAACGAGGAGTGTTGCTCCCTAGTGCAAATACAGATATTTTGCGATTTTTATTAAATTTATTGGCAAGCAGTTCTCCTTCATGGAAATTTTGAAAATCACTTGCCGCAGAAATTTTACCGAAATAACCTTTTTTGGCTTCATCTTTTAACTTCAGGTTCATTACTTGTACTGTTTCAGAACCCTCAGTTGCATTTTCATCTTTTTTTTCGTACACCTGAACGGATTCTACTCCGTTTGCAGCCAGGTTTTTGGTTGCAATAGTTGGATCTGACCCAAAAAATTCATCTCCATCAACCAACACTTTACTTATTTCTTTTCCTTGGGATGTAATTTTTCCTTTTGCATCTACCTTAATTCCTGGCAATTTTTTTAGTAAATCTTCGACAGTTGCATTGGGCTTAACTTTAAATGAATCTGCTGTATAGATTAGTGTATCACCCTTGTAATAAACAGGGTCTTTGTAAGCATAAATAACAACTTCTTTTAATTGTTGTGTTTTAGGAGGTAAAGCTATTTTCCCGAAGTCAAATTCATTGTTTGTAGGGCTGCCAAAAACATAATAATATTGATCTCCAAATCTGGGGTTAGAAATAATAATTTGTACGGTATCAATTGGCATTTTTAGTTCGAACTTGCCCTGCTCATTTGTTCTCGCAAATTTTAATAATACTGAGTCTTTTATCCTAATTGCCATAGCAGTTGAATACTTTAATGGTTGACGAGAGGTTGTATCTAGAACAGTCCCAGAGATTTTCATTTCCTGAGCGTTGGAATTTATAAGTGATGTTAGCAAAAAGATAGAAATGCAAATCCGTTTAAGCATACAAATAGTAAAAATCAAATATCTTTAATATAACTCAATTAGGTAACAAAAGATACATTAAAATATGTTAATTTATTCAAACAAAAAAGGAGTCCCAAATTTGGGACTCCTTTTTTTAAGATCTTGAAAAAAGACTATTTCTTTTTTCCACCTTTTTTGCTAGCAGCTTCAGCGATTGAATCTTCAACTCTTTTTGCTTCAGCAGCTTTAGCAGCTTCGAAAGATGCAGTTGAATCAGCAATACGTTGAGCTTCTGCAGCAGCTTTAGCAGCTTCAGCTTCTTCGTAAGCTTTGATTGAATCTTGTTTTGCTTTTTCCATTGCTTCTTTTTCAGCAGCAGATGGTCCGCAAGCTACTAAAGAGATAGAAGCTACGGCAACTAATGTAAATAATTTTTTCATTTTTGTTTGTGATTTTTAAATTTAGGCACAAATGTATATTATTTTCTACATACCACAACATTTTATAAAAAATATTTTTATTCCGACCTAAAATTGAAAAACAGACCATTTTTTAGCTTAAATTATTAGCTTTGTAGCAATGCAAAATTCGAACTCGTTAATACTTTCATTAGGTAAAAAAATAGCATTACTTGTTGGCTTGTATTCCTTGTCTAGATTGATTTTTTATTTTTTTTATTCCTCTCATTTTAATGATATTTCAATCCCAAATTTATTTTGGATTTTTATTGTTGGGATACGGTTTGATCTTTCTGCAATAATTCTGCTAAATGCTGTTTTTATACTTTTATTTCTGTTACCATTAAACATTAGTCAGAATAGGTACTATCAAATAACTCTTAAATGGCTTTTTATTATTGTTAATAGCTTGGGTTTGCTTGCAAATTGTGTTGATTTTGCCTATTTTGGATTTACCTTAAAACGAACAACGGCCGATGTTTTTAACTTTTTTGGAGGGACTATCGGGAATGATTTAGGGCATCTAATTCCATTGTTTTTTATCGATTATTGGTATGTTTTTCTTATTTGGCTGTCATTATCTTTTGTACTTTACAAAGCTTATAAATACTCAAAAAATAAAGCAAATTATGGTTTTAAAATCGGCACTGTTACAAATTGGGGCATTTATGTAATTACTATTCTTGTGAGCGTACTACTATACAGAGGAGGATTTCAGTTAAAGCCTATCACAATAGTTGATGCAGGTGAGTACACAAACTCTAAAAACATTCCTTTGTTACTAAACACCCCCTTTACAATACTTAAGACCATTGATATTAAAAGTATTGAACCTACTATTTATTATGCTAATGAGTCTGAAATGAAATTCTTATATAACCCTTCTAAGAAAGGTTCTGGTAATCAAATGCAAAAGAAAAATGTTTTTTTAATCATTCTTGAAAGTTTTTCAAAGGAGTTTGTTGGTTCAATAAATGGCAGAGGGAAAGGATTTACGCCATTTTTAGACTCATTGATGAGCCAAAGTTATGTTTGTTCAAACGCATACTCTAATGGTAAAAAGTCAATAGAAGGTATTCCTGCTATTACTGCAAGTATTCCAACTTGGATGGATGAGGACTATATTACTTCCGCTTATGGTGGGAATGAAATAAAAGGCCTTGCTCAACTTTTACAAGATGAGGGGTATTATACTGCTTTTTTCCACGGAGGCACCAATGGAACTATGGGGTTTGAGGCATTTTCTAAAGTGGCTGGTTATAAAGATTATTTTGGGAAGGATGAGTATAAAAACGATAGAGATTATGATGGGAATTGGGGGATTTGGGATGAGCCTTTTTTACAGTTTAGTGCTAAAACCATAAATGAGAAACAAAGCCCATTTTTTGCCACAGTTTTTACACTTTCTTCACACCATCCTTTTATTGTCCCTGAAAAATATAAAGATAAATTTAAAGGAGGAGCGGAACCCATTTTTAAGACAATTCAATATACTGATTTTGCCTTAAAACAATTTTTTGAGACTGTAAAAAAGATGCCTTGGTACAACAACACATTGTTTGTTTTTTGTGCTGACCATACTGGTCCCTCTCATGATCCTTATTTTGACACAAAGGTTGGAAGTAATGCAATACCAATATTCTATTTTCAGCCAGATAGCTTTTTGAAGAATAAAAATTCAAATCTTACCCAACAAATTGATATTATGCCAAGTATTTTGGATTACCTTAATTATAATAAACCTTATTTTTCGTTTGGTGAAAGTATATTTGATACTACTTCCTATCAGGCATTATCCTATAATAGCGGTTTGTATCAATTTATGGAAGGAGACTATGTGATACAGTTTGATGGTACAAAATCGATTGAAATGTATAATTATAAAACAGATAGTTTGTTAAAACAAAACATAATCAATTCAGAAAAAGAAATTTTGAATAAAATGGAAAATAAAACCAAGGCAATTATTCAAACGTATCAGCAGTCCTTGATTAATAATAGAATGGTAGTGAAATAGTCATGAAAAAAATTTGTTTCATAATCAACCCAATATCGGGTGTTGGCAGGCAAAAGGTAATTGAAAAGCTGATTGATAAATATTTGGATAGAACAAAATATTTATATGAGATAGCTTATACCAATGCCCCTAAGCATGCTACTATTTTAGCAAAAGATGCTGTTATGAAAAAAACAGATATTGTAGTAGCGGTTGGAGGTGATGGTTCCGTGAATGAAACAGCAAAGGGTTTGGTGGGTTCTGATGTAGCTATGGCAATTATTCCAACAGGTTCAGGTAATGGTTTAGCACGTTATTTAAATATTTCATTGAATTTAAAAAAGGCAATGGATATTATTAATAATGGAAAAATAATTAAAATAGATACGATACATTTAAATGATGAGACATTTGCCAATGTAGCAGGCGTTGGTTTTGATGCACATATTGGTTGGGAATTTGCAAAATTTGGGAAAAGAGGGTTTTCGTCTTATGTAAAAGTTATTATGAGAGAATTTCCAAAGTACAAACCTCAAAATTTTCAACTTACTATAGATGGGAAAACAATTGATAAAAAAGCATTTTTAATTAGCTTTGCGAATGGTTCACAATGGGGAAATAATGCACACATTGCCCCAACTGCAGATATTGCTGATGGTGTTATGGATATAGCAATTATTAAGGATATTACTTTTTTAAATGGACTTTCAATTGGATATAAATTATTCAAAAAAACGTTGCATAAATCAGTATATCTAGAAATAATAAAAGCGAAAGAAGTAATTGTTAAACAAAATGCAACTATTGCCCATATTGATGGAGAACCAATTGAAGTGGGTAATTCAATTCACATAAAAGTTAATCCCTTATCTTTAAATGTTATTGTACCATGAGTAAAAAAAACAATCAAGACGGTTTCGTATATTCAACAAACAAAGACTTTCAATTTGAAAGTAATGAGGATGAACCAATACAATCATTGGCGCCCCAAAATCAAAATTTAAAAATTTATTTAGATAGATTGGGTGGCGGAAAAATGGTTTCGCGTGTAAATGGTTTTGTTGGCAATGAAGAAGATTTAGAAGCATTGGGTAAGATGCTGAAACAAAAATGTGGAGTAGGAGGAAGTGTAAAAAATGATGAGATACTGATTCAAGGAGATCACAGAGATAAAATTTTAAAACTTTTAATAGAAAACAATTATAAAGCAAAAAAAGCGGGAGGATAATTATGAAAAAAATAATTTTAATATTGATTGCAATTTCAAATTTTGCAATTGCTCAGAAGAAAGATATAACTCTTGAAGATATATGGAAAACAGGAACATTTAGAAGTGCTGGTGTTTATGGATTAGTTTCTATGAAGGATGGGATACATTATTCAACACTTGAAAAAGGAAAAATTTTGCAGTATGAATATGCCAATAAAATTGAACCTACTATAATTTTAGATGCCTCTGAATTAAAATTTGATGGAAAAGAAATAAGCATTGAAAGTTATAAATTTAGTTCTGATGAAAGTAAAATTTTGTTTTCATCTGAATCAGAACAAATATATCGTCATTCATCACGTGAGTTCTATTTTGTTTATGATAGAAATTCTAAAGAATTGACGAAAGTGAGCGATGAAAAAATTATGTATGCTAATTTTTCTCCTGATGGAAAAATGGTAGCGTATGTAAAAGCAAACAATATTTTTATTTCAGATTTATCTTCGCGAAAACAAACACAAGTGACATTTGATGGGAAACAAAATAATATTATCAATGGTGCAACAGATTGGGTACACGAAGAGGAATTTGCTTTTTCGGTAGCTTATTTTTGGAGCCCTGATAGTAAAAAAATTGCGTATTATAAATTTGATGAAACCAATGTGAAAGAATTTTCATTTGATGAATTTAATAATCAACTATACCCAACTCAATATCGTTTTAAATACCCCAAAGCTGGAGAAGATAACTCTATTGTAACGATACATTCTTATGATTTGCATTCTGCAAAAGATATTAAAATTGATATTGGAAAAGAAACAAATCAATACATCCCAAGAATAAAATGGACAATGGATGCAAATGTTTTATCTGTTGTAAGAATGAATAGATATCAAAATAAATTGGAATTACTTTTTTCTAATGCTACAACTGGTGAATCAACAGTAGTTTATACTGAAACAAATAAAACCTATATTGATATTCACGAAGGCGAAGGAGATTATGTTTTTTTTACTGCCGATAACAAATATTTTATTATTCAAAATGAGACTAGTGGTTTCAACCACTTTTATTTATATAGCATAAAAGGAAAATTAGTAAATGCTATTACAAAGGGTAATTGGGATGTGGTTGAGTTAAAGGGTATTGATGAAGAAAACAAACTGCTTTATTATATGGCTTCTGAGTCTACCGCAACAGAAAAAGATATTTATGTAGTAAAATTTGACGGAACTGGTAAGCAAAAAATTTCATCTGAAAAAGGAACGCATGCTCCTGAATTTAGCGATGGAATGAAATACTATATTGATGTGTACTCAGAAGCAAATTCTCCTAGTATAACTGCTGTTTATGATTCAAAAGGGAAGCAAGTTCGTGTTTTGGAATCCAATGAATTCTTAAAAAATAAAATGCAAGACTTTAATTTGAGTAAAAAAGAATTGTTCATGTTTAAAACCACCGAAGGGGTTGATTTAAACGCATGGATGATAAAACCACAAAATTTTGATGCGGCAAAAAAATATCCTGTTTTCTTGGTTTTTTATGGTGGGCCGGGACGAAATATGGTAAATAATTCATTCGATGGTCGTGATTATTTTTGGCATCAAATGTTGGCTCAAAAAGGATACATTGTTATGTGTGTTGACAACAGAGGGACTATGTATCGTGGAAAAGTTTTTAAAAGTAGTACCTACAAACAACTAGGAAAATTGGAAGTAACCGACCAAATAGAAGCTGCTAAATATTTAGCAACTCTTCCTTATGTAGATAAATCTCGTATTGGAACTTTCGGCTGGAGTTTTGGTGGTTATTTAAGTTCGTTATGTATAACAAAAGGCGCTGATTATTTTAAAACGGCAATTGCTGTTGCCCCAGTTACTAATTGGAGATATTATGATAATATTTATACGGAACGTTTTATGAGTTTACCTCAAGAAAATGCAAGTGGATATGATGATAATTCGCCAATTAACCATGTAAATAAGCTAAAAGGGAAATATTTGTTAATTCATGGAAGTGCTGATGATAATGTACATTATCAGAATACTGCAGAAATGATTAATGCATTAATAAAAGCAAACAAGCAATTTGATTTATTTGTTTATCCAGATAAAAATCATAGTATTTATGGTGGCAACACAAGATTTCATTTGTACACTAAAATGACCGATTTTATTTTGAATAACCTTTAAGTTGTTTTAAAATATGCTTTGCTCGTGCACTAAAAGCAGCAGAATTTTTTGGCAATTGGTTTTCAATTACAGACTTTAATTCTTGTTGTAATTCAGGATAGTTTTTTGAAATGTTTGCAATGACTTGTAATGAATGTACTTTAACTGCAACTGTTTCGGTTGATGATAAAATAAAATTATAACATATATCAATTAATTTTCCTTGCAATTGTTTTGGAATTGGATGAGAAGCTAATACCAACATCATATTTCTTTTAATTCCGTCAGTTTTTAAATCACTGATAGTATCAATAAATTTTTTTAGGTGTGGTTTTAATAATTCAGGACGGCTTTTATTTATAACCGCGAGAAGCCATGAAGCTCTTTGTGGCAAAGGAGGTTTTGCCGTATAAATAATTTCAATTATTTTGTTGAATTCTAAGCTGTTATCGCCAATTGCTTTCGCAATTTTATCTGTATTCGAACGAGAATGCTCTTTTTCAAGTTGAGCTAAATAATCCATTTCAATTAAAAATTGTAGTACATTCTTAATCCAACCGAATTTTGAAGTTTTAGCTTTCTGTTTTCACCAATATTAATCCTTTCGTAACTTGGATTATAAACCAGTTGTGCTCTAAACTGTTCGCTTAAACTAAAATTTACTCCAAAGCCTGCAAATGCTCCATATCCAGTGCCTATTGGTTTCCGGATAATGTAGTTAGGATATCCTGGCAATTGAAACGATTGAGTCAGATCAATCAATAAATTTTTAATTAAAATTTCACTTTTATCAAATTTTGAAATGGTAACATTTAAACCACCTTCAACTAAAAAATTAATTTTATTGCTTTCTCCAAGTAGGCGTTGATACCCCATTTGAAAAATTAACCGTTGCTCAGCTCCTCTAATTGCAAAAGTATGGATGTTTCCGAGTGTTTGATTAGGCTGTGATGCCGTGTTGGTAGTAATAGTAAAGTTTCCATAAACATTTATTTTTGTGCCATTTACATTTATTAAAATTGCATTTCTTTCATCTACCGAATAACGAATTTGAAGAGCAGTTGCGAATGCTGGATTATACCTCATATTTACTGGCATATCACTTTCATTAAAACTCCAGTCGCCTGGCGCTACGTTTAACTCATTGGCTATATAATCTGTTTGCCCGTATCCACCTCCATATTCCAGTACAATTTTATTATACATAAAGCTGTTTTCATAGGAATTTCTATTGCCATCAATATCAAATCCATAACCATCATACAGTTGAGCTGTATATTTATTTGCAAAATACGCACCTACATAAAGTCCAATTTGGAAACCTTTTTTGTTGTAAATAATAGATTCTTCGTCATTACTCTCGTTGCCTTCTTGAGAGTATAACGGAGTGAATAAAATCGTTAGAGTTACAACTAAAAAGCTAAGTCGGAATAAATGTAATTTTGGCTTCATTCTACAAATTTACTTTTATTTTTTCTTTAATGGTTCAAGTAAGTATTCTAATCCATTTGCCTTTATTTCATACATGGTTTGTAATAACATACCTAATTTTCCATCAGGAAAACCTTTTCTGTTGAACCATTCAAGGTAAGATATGGGCAAATTGCAAATCAAAGTTCCTTTGTATCTTCCAAAATACATTTTGGTTTCTACTAATTGAATCAGAGAATGTGGGTTTGCATCCATTTTAGATAGTACTATTAAAGCAAAAAGCTTCGAATTTAATTCGAAGCTTTTTGCTTTTTTCGAGCGGTCCGGACGGGACTCGAACCCGCGACCTCTGCCGTGACAGGGCAGCATTCTAACCAGCTGAACTACCGGACCTCAAATTCTTTTAAGGAATTGGATTGCAAAAGTAGTTTTATTTTTCAATTCAGCAAAAAAATAATAGAAAATATTGCTTTTGCTGACCAAAAAAAGCCTTTGATATTTAAATCAAAGGCTTTTGGCGGGCTCAAATTTACCCTGTTCGAACCAAATAACCAACGAAAACCCCGAAGAATCGAAAGAAGCCCAAATTCAGCGATTTTTAGCCGATTTACGGGCGATAAGCCACTTCTGCAAGGTATTTAGGGTTGGTCAGAAATAAGGTCTGTTAGCGTATTTTACGGTAATTTTACCCTAACTAACAACACTTATCTCCTGCCTGAATAGGTGGGCATGGAACTGACCCATAAGAACAATAAACGCAACAATCGCCCTCCTTTGGTTTCAAAAGGGTTTTGCAATTTTCACATTCATAAAAGAACTGACACGCATCCGTTGGCATTATTTCCTCCTTATTATGCCCACAATTTGGGCAAGTTATTACTGATTTTAGTTCTATTGTCTTTGCCATTATTATTTCCCTTTACTTAAACTCTATTGCTTTGAAGGACATTTGTGGTCTCCATAAGTACAAAAAACACAACAATCTCCTTCTTTTGGATGCAAAACTGCTTGACACTTTTGGCAAGTATATGAAAGTAAACAAACATCGGTAGGCATAGTTTCCGTTTTTTTATTTCCGCATTTCGGACAAGTAATTTCCGATTGTAATGAATTTGCGTTGTGTTGTTTCAGACTATCGGCTTGATTTGGTTTTTTGCAACACGAATCTGTTACCGAGGCACTGTTAGAAATAGATTTGTCCTTCTGCTGAGGACTGTTACATTGCATAAATAACAATGGTAGAAATAGCACTATAGCAATTACATTTATACAAAACAATTTTTTATTTTCCATTTCCTAATTTTTATTAAAATTATAATTTAAACTTTCATTTTTTGCACTCTTACCGCATTCAATATAGCCAATAATGCCACCCCAACGTCAGCAAATACAGCTTCCCAAAGGGTTGCAATGCCACCTGCTCCTAAAGCCATTACAGCCACTTTTACCGACAATGCAAGTATAATGCTCTGCCAAACAATACTTCGTGTAATCTTACCTACTTTAATAGCAGATACAATTTTTGATGGCATATCGTTTTGAATCACAATATCCGCAGTTTCAATTGCGGCATCACTACCTAAGCCACCCATCGCAATTCCTGCATCTGCGAGTGCTATCACAGGCGCATCATTCACTCCATCTCCAACAAAGGCAATTGTTTTATTTTCACTTTTCAAAGCAAGAACTTTGTTAACCTTATCTTCAGGTAATAAATTTCCGAAAGCATTTTTGATATTAAGTTCTTTGGCTACCTTATCAACCACACTTTGCTTATCACCCGAAAGCATCACCACATTCAAGTTTAGTTTATGGAGATCAGCTATGGTTTGTTGTGCGTCATCTTTTAATTCATCGGCAACTGTAATGTAACCTGCGTATTTATTATTGACTGCAATAATAACTATTGACTCAATAATATCTTCTAATGAATTATCATAAGGAATATTATTTTTTTTCAGGAGTTTTAAATTACCGGCTAAAATTTCTTGTCCATTAATTATTCCTGCCAATCCATGACCTGAAACTTCTTCAACTCTTTCTACTATAACACCCTTGGTTAAATCCCCTGCGTGTTTCGTAACGGCAACGGCAATGGGATGTGTAGATTTACTTTCAATTGCTGCTGCTAATTTTAGTAATTCCTTTTCATCAATATCAACTGCAATAATTTGTTGAACTTTGAAAACCCCTTTAGTAAGAGTTCCTGTTTTATCCATTACAATTGTGTCTACCTTGGTCATAACATCCAAGAAATTGGAACCCTTAAACAGAATACCATTTTTGGAAGCTAAACCAATGCCACCGAAATAACCCAATGGAACAGACACTACCAAAGCACAAGGGCAAGAAATAACAAGAAACACCAACGAACGATATAACCAGTCATTAAACACATAATTATTTACGAATAGCAATGGGAGTAAACAAATTCCAACTGCTAAAAACACAACAATTGCGGTATACGTTTTCGCAAACTTTGAAATGAATAATTGTGTTGGGGCTTTCTGTTTAGTTGCCTCCTGAACTAATTCCAGGATTCTTGATAGCTTGCTGTCTTTAAACAAAGCGGATACTTTTATTTCTGAAACAACATTAAGATTTATCATTCCTGCTAATACTTGCTCTTCTTTTCGCTTTGTACTTGGTTTACTTTCTCCGGTTAGTGCCGCTGTGTTGAATGAAGATGATTCGCTTTGTAAAATTCCATCCAACGCCACTTTCTCACCGGGTTTCACTTGTATGATTTCACCAACCAAAACTTTGTTAGGAGAAATTGTAATTGGAATTCCGTTTCTTAAAACAGTTACCATGTCAGGACGAATGTCTAACAAGGCTTTGATATTTCCTTTCGCACGTTTAACTGCTGCCGATTGAAATAACTCACCAACGGCATAAAAAAGCATAACAGAAACTCCTTCGGCATATTCGCCAATATAGAAGGCTCCAATAGTTGCAATGGTCATTAAAAAAAACTCTGAAAAAAGCGAGCCTTTCATTATTGATTTGAATGCATCTTTGATAACAGGAATTCCTACCGGAATGTATGATACTATGTACCATACTAAACGAATGAACCCTTTAAAGAAAGAAGGCGTGATGACATTGTCGAATACAATTCCTGTCATCAAAAGAATGAAACTTATGATTGCAGGGAGATATTCTTTCCAAGGAGATTCATCAGCTATATTTTTTGGCTGATCTGCTTTCTCATATATTTTTTCTTCCAATGTACAGCAGGTTAAATTGCCGTTTTCATCGTAAGTGTGTTTATGATTTGGATCTGTATTGACCATAGTTTAAATATCTAAATTATAATTTAATTTTTATCCCTCCATTTACAATAAAACCATCCAAAGGAGCATAAATATCCTTAAAGGTTGGATTTGTAGGCGCACCAGTATAAATACTTTCAAACCGGGTTTGTCGCACATCAAGGAAGTTCTCAAAGTTTACATAGATTGAAAATTTTTCCCACAGCTTCTCTGCCATGAAACCACATAACCAATAATCTTTTCCGGTAGTACCGTCACCTAATTTCTGTGGACTGAAATAATATCCTTCGACTCCGATTTTCCATTTATCTTCAACTTCATACATTAATACCGCATTAACTCTGTCTTTCGGTGTAAGCGTCTTTTGAGCATAAACATTTCCAACATTCATTTTTGCATCAGTAAATGTGTATCCTAAAAACAATTTAAAATCTTTATATCCTATTTTAATGTTTGTTTCTCCTCCTTTGCTTATAAGGTGTCCCGGACTATTAACTAACTGATATAATCCGTTACTTGCGTTTTGAAGCGTTAACGGATTATCCAAAAATGTGTAAAAGAAGAGTTGGTTGATACTGAATGTGACTTTATTGTCAAATAACCCTGTTCTATAATTTACATCACCATTTGCACCGTAGCTCTTTTCTAAAATATTAGTTGAGTTTATTGGAAGTAAATGTTGGTATTGGATTCTCTCTGTTTCTTCTGTAAAAATCGTAGGGGCTTTGTAACCAAACCCTCCACCGATTCGAGAGGTTAATTTGGGATTTATTTTAAACAATAGCGAAGCACGGGGCAAGATTATTGGCTGATAATTTACTACTTGGTCTACTCTGATTCCGCTTTCAATGTTTAACCACTTTGCTACTTTAGTTGTGTTCTGAATAAAAGCGCCATAGGTAATTTGATTGTAATTCCGCACAGGAATTGTATCTAACTTTTTTTCTGTGAACTGATCAGTCCATAAATTTAATCCTGCAATCCATTCTGACTTTTCTCCGTGGTATGCATAGTTTAATTCTGAATAGGTCGCATTTTGTGTTCCGTCAAAAGTATAATTCGGAATTTGAATGAGCCTGTTAAATGAGTTATAGCTATTCTTAAAAGTTATGTGACTACATTTTCCAAACTCATGTTCGAAAGCCATCTGAGTGCTAATTCGCTGTGTGTTGTTTTTTTCAAAATAGCTATGTAGGCTGTCTCCACTTCCTTTTATGTAATGCATATCCCCACCTATGCGATTTTCCAATCCTGCGTTCAGTCCAACCATTAGTTTTGTTTTTTCTGTGAAATTGAAAAACAATTTGGGGTTGAAAGTATAACGCTCGAATTTTGGAATCGCTGATAAATCAATTTTTGCAGGATCGTATGCAAGGTTACTATTTCGGGAAGCAAAAAGCGTCACTCCAAATTTCTTTGTTAACTGCTTGCTGTAAAATCCATTCACATCTAAACCACCTGCCGATGTTCCATTTACGAGAAACCTTAATTCTCTTTCTTTGCTTGGTGTTTTAGAAATAAGATTTACCAATCCTGAAATCGCACCTCCTCCATACAAAGTAGAGGCTGATCCTTTTACAACTTCAATTTGTTTTAAATCGAGTGGAGGTGTTTGCAATAATCCTAAACCACCAGAATAACCTGAGAACAATGGAAACCCATCTTTTAATATTTGAGTGTATCTTCCATCTAATCCCTGAATCCTTATTGATGAATTTGCCGAGGTAGCAGAAGTCTGTTGCGTTTGAATCCCTGTACTTTCTGCTAAAACCATTCGGATATCTCCGGGCTTCATATTTGCTTTCTCTTCTAACTCCTCTCCAGCGATAACTTCTACACGAGTTGGGATATCACTAATGGTTCTTGAACTCCTTGTGGAAGAGATTACAACTTCTTCCAATTCATCGCCCTCAGTATTCAGATAAACAATTAAAGTATCTGTATTTGGAAAAGAAATCGTATCAGTCCTTTCAGCGTAGCCAATAAAGGAAAACTTAATTGCTTGTTTACCATCGGGAATATTATTAAGAATCACAAATCCGTTTACATCGGCAGCAGAACCGTTAGTCGTTCCATCAATTACTGCGGTTGCCCCAGTCAACGCTTCTTTATTGGAGGCATCTTTTATGTATGCAATTAGTTTGTTTTGTGCCTTTAATGGTGCATACAAAAATACCATTAAAGCAATGAGAATAAGATTTTTCATGCTTGTTGATTAAATAAGTAAATAAGTGGGGTGCAATTAAATTGCAATTTTAGATCAACAAGCAATCTTAGGAGGTTGCCAAATATTAGCGCAATAAAAAGAAACGATTGATTGCTTGTAAAGAGTAATTGTTTTCTCTACAACAGTTATTGGAGCGACAACACATCCAATAGAAGGAGCAATACAAACACCCGGACAACAAGTGCAACTTACAAATGGCGAACAAGGAGATTCGGGTCTATCGGAACCCTTATTATGTGCTTGCTCTGTTTGACAGTATTCATCTTCACAATTATCATCAGTGCAACATGGCGCAACAGCCAATGTCACAACTATTATTGATAAGATAATTGCGAGGAATTTCATCGAACAAAGGTATTAATTTTAAAGAATCGAACAAAACAACAAAAGGTAAAATATTTCCCTCAGATAGTAAGGATAATTTAAGTTTATTAGCCCATATCCTTATTGGAAGGCATTGTCCTAAATTTAAATCTTTTTACTATGCGTTTTGATATGATTTTTAAGTTGATTTTTTAAAGTGGCAATATATTCTTCTAAATCAGTTACACAAATATCACTTTTCTCACTTTTACAAATATTAAATGGAGTTTCATCCAAATACTTATAAAGCTCAGGATAATTTGTTTCAATATTTGCAGTTAACAAAATGACTTCTTGCATAAGTTGGCTTAATTTTTTCATTTTTTTAAAATTTTAGTTGAATCATTATTACAATAACAGAGTTACATTTTTACATTCGTAAAAGTAAATACAGGTATCCCTGGACATAATTTCATCCTTTTTATGACCACATTTTGGGCAAGTTATAGTAGAGGATAGCTCAACCGTTTTGCCATTATATTTTCCGCTGAATATCATTTTTCTCTAATGTATTTACAACAGTCCGGCAGCTTAACGTATTTAGCTTTGGGAGCGTATATGTTTTCAGTATCATGACCTGCCAAGGCAAGTTTCTCATGAATCTTTTCCAAAGAAACAGTCTTTGGATTATAGGTTAATTCAAGCATTTTAGTTTCCATATTCCAAAAGGTTTTTTTCACGCCTTTGACTTTGGCTGCCTTTTCAATCCGGGTTTTACATTTTCCACAATTTCCCCATACTTTTATTTCAACGATAACCTCTTTCTTTTTTCTCCTTAAAGAATACAAATACTCTTCAACTACAAATGGTATTATGCTCATTTTGACCTCCTTTTTACATTTTGCTCATATCATGTCCTTCCATAGGATTAGCCCCTTTTTTGAACATGTATTCACTGTTTAATAAATATGCTCCCGATACTACAATTGTATCTCCTTTGTTTAATCCATGCAGAATTTGCGTGTACTCGTTTGTTTCAAGTCCTGTGTGAACCATAACACTTTCAAATTTATTATGACCTGTTTTTTTCCAAACGGACGCCCCCTTGCCATCAAGAAGTATAGCATCAGTTGGCAACGCCACCACGGTTTTAGTGTTAAGTAAAATAGAAAAATCAACCTGCATTCCAACTTTAAGCATATTGTCTGGATTAGCCAATTCAACTCTAACAAGATTTATTTGTGAACCTGAACCCAATTGAGGATTTACAAACGATATTTTTCCTTCAATTTTCTTTCCTTTTATACCGGGAAAGAATAAAGTTGCTTTCATACCCTCATTAATTTTAGAAAGATCATCCACAAAAACTTGCGCTTCAGCCCATAGGCTCTGATAATCGGCAACATGATAAATACTTCCACCTTCCATAACATAATCACCTTCTCGTATATCAACCGAAGAAACAACGCCAGAAACAGTACTTGTAATTTTAAACAGATCACTTGTTAAATCTGCACTTGAAATTTTATTAATTTGGTTATCACTTAGACCATATAGTTTAAGTTTATTTTTTGCGCTTTGAATAATTTTATCCATATCAACGGATTCTGCTTTAAATGAACTTTTTTTATCAAGAGCAAGTTTGTATTCACGTGCTGCCAAATTCAGGTCTTCACTATAAATTTCATAAACAACATCCCCTTCATTAATGGTTTCCCCCACATTTTTAATATACAGTTTGTCTATCCTTCCCATTACCCTCGAACTGATTGACCACTGTTTATTTTGATCTATACTTAATTTTCCTGTAAGATTCATTTCATCTCCTAATTCATGCTCAGTTAAAAAATCAGTTTTAATGTTCCCTAATTGAATTTGTTGATCACTAAGATGTAAACCACCCTCATGCGAAGAATGATCCTTTTTGACAGGAGTTAGAGGCATTTTGCAAATTGGGCAATTTCCCGGTTTTGTTTCAACAACCTGTGGATCCATTGAGCAGGTGTAATAAACATCTGAATTAGTCTTTTCCTCTTTCGGTGTGCAATACCCAAACACTAAAACAATGAGGAGTAAAAAAATATTCTTTTTCATCTGTAAATAATTTATTTTAAGTTGTTAGATGTAATACGCCATATTTGTTTTCAAGACCCTAAGGGTATATGGCTATTTCATCTTTTTAATTTTCAGTTTTAATAAAACTCTCACTATCCATTAATAGCTGTGCATTTTCAGCTACTTGATCACCCTCTTGCATCCCTGAAACAATTTCTATCATATTGCTTATTACAGTGCCAACAATAACTTTATGTGCTCTGAATAAATTGTTTTCTTTTAAGAATACAACATTATTGGTTCCTAAATTAACCACCGCTGTACCTGGAATAAAATACCCCGTTTTTTCACCTGCATTAATTGTTCCTTTAACATTGGAACCCACTTTTATTTCTCCATTCAAATTTGACAAGTAAACTCTTGCTGTAATTGTATTTTGATTAGCTTTTATTTCAGGCTCAATAAAATCAATTTTGAAATTTCCGCTGAGTTTTTTTCCATCAACAAAAAGATCTACTTTTTGTCCTTTTGCAATTGAGCCTTGACTTTCGGCATATACATTAAGTAACGCCCATAATTTAGTCGTATTATAAACATTAAAAATGGCTTGTCCTTTTTGAACATACATTCCTTCCTTTATTAAAAGCTCCTTTTGTTGAGGTTGATTCATTGAGAGCATGTCAGAGGATTTCTCGCCTAATTGGTCGTGAAGGTGACCTGTAGATTGGCTATACACACTAATATAATCAATGGCCTTCTTATCGAGTTTTATTTTTTTAATTTGATCTGATGTCAAGCCTTGTAACATTAATCTATCTTCAGCGGTTTTTATTAGTGTACTGTTATCAGGATCATTTTTAAGAAGATAAATAAAGTTTTCTTGTTCGGTCAATAATTCCTTGCTATAAATATCCATTAGCTTTTGTCCTTTGCTAATAGGTTGATATAAATATTTCACATATAATTTTTCAATACGCCCTTCAACTTTAGACGATATTGTAGATATTTCCCTTGTATCGTAATTTATTTTTCCGGTGACCTGAATAGTTGCAGGGACAGTTTGTTGTTTCATGGCAACTGTTTTTACCTGAGAAATAACATACTTATTGGTAGGCTTTAATAAAATATCAAGCTCGGTATCAGTGGATTCTTCCCCTTCACTTTTCATCTCTACCAAATCCATTTTACATTTTGGACAAATGCCCGGTTTAGCCTTAATAACCTCAGGATGCATAGGACATGTATATTTCTTATCAGAATTAACCTTTTCTATTTTTTCTACAAGATCCATTTTACAAATAGGACATTGCCCAGGCTCGTCTTTTATAATTTCAGGATGCATAGGGCAAGTGTATTTTTTTCCATGATTTGGCATAGAATTATTTTCATGACCATTGTGATCATGTTTCTTCATGTCACTATCTTGTCTCTCATTCGTGCTATTGCAGGAACTGAGAATTAGAACGATGGATAGTATTTTTATTAATCGCATAATCATTTTATTTCAAGTTGGTTTTCGTATTGGATTTGTAATTCTGCTAATTCCATTAACTGGTCAATATAGTTTAACTGCATTAATTTCAAGTTTTGCCAAGCATCTAATACCATAAATAGCTCTTCTGTGTTTTGCTCATATGCCAACAAGGTTGTTTCGTAATTTTTCTTCATCGAGGGGATAACCACTTTCTCTGATAGTTCAATCTGTTGTTTTTTATTCTTAATCTTTACTTTGATATTCTCTATAGTTCCGCTAACGTTATTTACAAAGCCTTGTTGCTCAAGTTTAGCAGCTTCTATTTCGTAATTTAAACCCTTCACGGTTGATTTGTACATTTTGTTAGACCAAGGTGCAATCGGAATGGTTATCATTGCCATTAAGCTAAATTGTTGTGGTTGTTTACCGAAAGCAAGCATGTGGTCGTATTTTATACCAAAGTCAGGTAACCGTTTTGAGTTTTCGAATATCTGTTTATTTCGCAACAGGTTTTCATTTTGCTTAAGTACCTTAAAGTCACTCCTTGCCGACATTATTGCAGCACTATCAACAAACACATTTTCATATTCATTAAATTTTATTAATGTGTCTACATCGAAAATGAGATTTTTATCCCGATTCATTAAAGTATTTAGTTCAATCATTTTTTGATTGATTTCTTGGTTTGTCATTACCATCATAGTTTGGACATCTCCTAACATGCCTTTTGCTTTATAGTAAGCGTTAAGTTTATCCATTCCATATTTATATCTAAGTTCAGTAGACTCGATAAGGTATTTTAAAATACTTTCGCTTTCCACAAGTATGGCTTTTCTTCTTTTTAAAATCACCCACTCATAGTAACTCATTTTAGCCATCGAGAAAAGTTCATTTTTCATAGAACCCTTCATTTGAATTTCAATACCTGACATGCTTTTCATATAATCCGAATTCGCATTCAATTTTTTAGGGTTCATAATCATTTGCTGGGCAGAAAGCATAAATGACCCCATGCCATTTGTGTTCATTGCTGGATCAGCCTTCCACATCTGTGGATTATAGGGAGTCATAAACAAACCTGCGCCCACTTGCGGGGCATCCAAAGCTTTAGCTCCTGAAGCGTAAGTGTTATACGCATTGATTTTCGCATCGTATTTTTTTAACTCAGGTTGACTTTTTTCAATTTCATTTAAAATGTTCTCAAGCGACATCACTTGTGAAAACACTTTTAATGGTGCAAGCATAACTACTGTAATCAGTAGAATGCTTTTAATTAAATATTTGTGTGTATTCATCATTTCTAATCTTCAAATTCTTGAACAATTAATTTTCCATGTTTCCTTAGTTCATATTCTCTTACCATTGCATAAAGTACCGGCAAAACAATTAGAACAAATAAAGTAGAGGTAATCAAACCAAATACAAATGGAATGGTAATTGGCTTCATCACATCACTTCCTGTTCCTGTTGCTAATAAAACAGGCATTAAACCTATAATATCTACTAACACAGTCATAAGTTTTGGGCGCAGTCGTAAAGCAGCACCATCATAAATTGCATCTTCTACATCCTGACTTGTTAATTCTCTATTTTCCGAATTAACCTTTTTTACTTTCTTAAATACAGAGTTATTCATATAGACCAACATTAGCACTCCTGTTTCAACAGCAACACCAAATAGTGCAATAAAGCCAACCGCCACAGCTACTGAAAAATTAACATTAAAGAAATGTAGAGAGTAAGCACCGCCGACTAATGCAACTGGCACAGCAGAAAGAACAATAAGCACTTCTCGAAAAGTATGAAAAGTAAAATAAAGAATAACCATTATTATGATTAGAACAATTGGGATAATCATGGTTAATCTTTCATTTGCTCGAACTTGATTTTCATATTGTCCGCTCCAGGTTAAGAAATAACCTTTTGGCAATTTTTTCACAACCGCTTCAAGTTTCTTTTTTGCGTCATTTACAGTACTTCCTAAATCTCTGTCTCTTACATTAAAAAGTAGTGTGCCACGCAACATCGCATTTTCGGAGGTAATCATTGGTGGGCCTTCACTTATTTTAATTTCAGCAACAGCAGATAAGGGGATAGGCCCATAATCCATTGTTTGTAATTGCAACCTTTTAAGCTTGTCGATTTTATCCCTAAAATCTTGTGCAAATCTTACGTTAACTGTAAATCTTTGTCTACCTTCAACAGTTGTAGTTACATTCATTCCGCCCAAGGCCGTTTCAATAAACATGTTTACATCATCCACACTTAATCCATATCTGCCAATTTCATCTTTTCTGATTTTTATGTCAACATATTTTCCTCCAACAATTGGGTCAACATATAAATCTTTTACACCTTCAATTCCTTCTAATTCTTTTTTAAATCGTTGAGCGAGCTTGTTGATTGTATCGAGGCTTTGTCCGTAAATTTTAACTCCAACATCGGTTCTGATTCCGGTTGAAAGCATATTAATACGATTAATAATGGGTTGCGTCCAACCATTAATTACTCCGGGAATTTGCATTTTTGAGTTAAGCTCATTAATAATATCATCTTTTGTGAGCCCTTCTCTCCATTCTTTTTGGGGCTTTAAAAGTATAATGGTTTCAATCATACTTATTGGGGCGTTATCCGTTGCGGTGTTTGCTCTTCCTGCTTTTCCAAGCACGTTTTGTACTTCAGGAACACTAAGTATCAATTTATCCTGTACTTGCATAATACGTTTCACCTCAGAGTTTGAAACATCTGGAAGGGTTACAGGCATAAACAGTAAAGAGCCTTCATCCAATGGGGGCATAAATTCGGTGCCAAGATTTAAAACAAGCGGAACGCTCCCTAATACCAAAGCAATGCTTAATCCGATAGTGGTTTTTTTCCATTTTAAACACCAGCGAATTATTGGGTTATATAACCAAAGAAAAAATCGTGAAACTGGGTGTTTACTTTCCGGCCTGACTTTTCCTTTTAAGAACATGGTCATAAGAACAGGAACAAGGAATACAACCACAAAGGCAGATCCTATCATGGCGAACGTTTTTGTCCACACCAATGGAGAGAACAATTTATGTTCCTGTCCCTCTAAAAAAAGGATCGGGCTAAATGACACCAAAGTGACAAGTATGGAATTGAATACTGCCTTCCCAATTAATTTAGAAGAATTTTCAATCTTCTTTTCTCTTTCTTCGTTAGATAACATATCGACTGAATTTTTTAATTAAATATTAATCATCTTCACCACTTATTGACTTCATGGCGTTTTCTACCATCACAATTCCTGCATCTACCAAGTCACCAACCGCTAAGGCCACACCTGCAAGCGACATAATGTTTGAAGTTATCCCAAACCAACTCATCATAATAAATGATATTAAAACTGATAGTGGTATCGTGATAATAACTATTAGTGCACTTCTCACATGAAATAAGAAGATGAGTAGCACGATTGCAACCACAATAATCTCTTCAATTACTGCCTCTTTTAATGTAGCTATTGTGGCCTCAATTAAATCAGACCTATCATAAGCAGTTTTAAATTTAACACCCGGAGGCAACCCTTTTTCTATATCCGGCAACTTTTCCTTTATTCTATCTATAACATCTTTCGCATTTTCTCCATAACGCATAATTACGATTCCACCGACTTTTTCTCCTTGTCCGTTTTCATCAATAATCCCTAATCTTAAGTCGCCTCCCATTTGAACTGTAGCAACATCTTTTACCCGTATAGGAGTTGAATTAACTGTCTTTAAAGGAATCTCTTCAATTTCTTTTATGTTTTTAATATAGCCTGAACCTTTGATAATATACCCCATGTCTGACTGTTCAAATTTCCGTCCTCCTACATCATTGTTATTTGCTGCTATTTTTTCGTTAAGATCCATTAATGTCACATCATAGTAACGCAATTTATTAGGATCGACTACAACCTGATATTGCCTTTGAAATCCACCGAAGGATGAAACTTCACTAACACCATCAACTGTTTGTAAAGCGAAGCGAATATACCAGTCCTGTAATGCTCTTAGTTCACCTAAATCATAGCCTGGAGCGTCTAATGTGTACCAGTAAACATGCCCTAATCCGGTTCCATCAGGCCCAAGTGTAGGGGTTATCCCTTCAGGCAATAAACGTTGCGCATAATTTAAGCGTTCCAAAACTCTAGTTCTCGCCCAGTAGATATCTGCATCATCATCAAAAATGACAAACACAAAACTCATCCCGAACATGCTGTTAGCCCTGATGTTCTTTACCTTTGGAATTCCTTGTAGATTACTTACAAGAGGGTATGTGATTTGATCCTCTATGATCTGAGGATTACGCCCCATCCACTCTGTAAAAATGATTACTTGGTTTTCAGATAAATCAGGAATAGCATCAACAGGCGTATTCTTTACAGCTATTATCCCATATACAGTCACGCCAACTGCTATTAACAGAACAATAATTCTGTTTTTTAATGCCCACGTTATGAAGTTATTTATCATTAGTTATAATTTGTTTTTTGAACTTCTACTATTGATTACGCCGCTATTTGCAACATGACTTTTTTGGAACAAAAAGCCATTTTATAAAGCCAACTATTAATTTACAGAGTTTGGTTATTCTTTCCATTGTTACAATATTTCTGCCTTAAATCCTGCTTTTTCAATTGCTTCAATAATCTTTTTCGAGTCATTGTTATTTACTTTCACAGTTAAAATCTTTTCAGGATTTAGTATATCTACTTCCCATTTCTTAATTTCCATTTCGTTATTAAGAAAGGGAGTAACTTTAGCTACACATCCGGTACATTTTATATTTGTTTTAAATTTTAAAGTTTCCATTTTTTAAGTTTTAATTAATTGATTTCATTTTTAGCCACAAACTATTACTCACAACACTAACCGAACTTAGAGCCATCGCTGCACCTGCTATCATCGGATTTAATATAAAGCCATTAATGGGGTATAGAATCCCCGCAGCTATAGGAATGCCAATGATGTTGTAAACAAACGCCCAAAACAAATTTTGCTTGATGGTTTTTACCGTGAGTTTAGATAGTTTCATGGCCATTGGTATTAACATCAAATCTGATGAAATAATTGTCATTTTAGCAACATCAATTGCTATGTCAGATCCTTTACCCATTGCAATACTCACATCAGATTGAGCCAAAGCCTGAGAGTCATTAATACCATCTCCGACCATTGCTACAATTTTCCCTTGATGCTGAAGTTCTTTAATGAAGTCCGACTTTTGAGAAGGAAGGACTTCGGCCTTAAAATGCTTTAATCCCACTTGTTTAGCAACTGCACTTGCAGTTTGAGTATTGTCGCCAGTTAACATATAGACTTCAATTCCATCTTTTTGCAATTCAGCTATTGCATTTGCAGAGTTTTGTTTTACTTTATCGGCAATAGCAGCAATAATCAATACTTGGGTAGCGTCTGCAAAATATATGACTGTTTTCGCCTCACCCTGCAATTTGTTTGCGCTTGATTGAAGTGATGTTTCAATTTGAATATTATTTTCGTCCATCAATGCCTTATTTCCAACATAATAAATTTGTTCGTTGAAACTTGCTTTGACTCCTCTTCCTGTTATACTTTCAATGTTTTTTATTTGAATAAGTTTAACTCCTTCATTTCTTAATTTCATACATATAGCTTCCGCAAGAGGATGTTCTGACTGTGATTCTATTGCTAATAGGATTTCTTTCGCATTTTTTAATTTAGATTGATTGAGAATTAGCATGTCGGTTACTTCAGGTTTGCCTTCTGTAATTGTGCCTGTTTTATCCAAAATAATTGCATTCACATTTTTAGCTAATTCAAGACTTTCGGCATCCTTAATTAAAATTCCATGTTCTGCACCTTTACCAACACCTACCATAATTGCTGTAGGAGTAGCAAGTCCTAATGCACACGGACAAGCAATAACTAATACAGTAACCATTGCAAGTAATCCTTGCGTTAATCCGTTATTTCCTCCAAAAATTACCCATGCAATTAAGCTTAGTATTGAAATAATGATAACTATTGGAACGAATATCCCGGCAATTTTATCTACGAGTTTTTGCACCGGAGCCTTACTTCCTTGAGCCTCTTGCACCATTTTTATAATTTGTGCTAATACAGTTTCGCCGCCTACCTTTAAAGCTTTTATTTTAAAGCTGCTTTTTTGGTTTACAGTTCCTGCAAATACTTTGTCTCCAAGTTTTTTCTCAACTGGAACGGGTTCCCCGCTTATCATGCTCTCATCTATAAAGGATGTACCTTCTAATATCTCTCCATCCACAGGGATTTTGTCACCGGGTTTCACAAGGAGTATGTTTCCAATTTTAACGTTGGCAATAGGCATTACCATTTCATGGCCGCCTTCATGTACCACCACAACCGTTTTAGGTTGAAGTCCGATCAATTTTTTTATTGCAGAAGAAGTGTTTGATTTAGCCTTTTCTTCAAGTAATTTACCTAATAGAATGAAGGCAATTACTACAGAAGCTGCTTCAAAGTAAACATGTGCATGCATACCTCGTTTATGCCAAAACTCAGGGTAAAATGTATTGAATAAACTAAATAAATAGGCAATACCAGTACTTAAAGCCACTAAGGAATCCATGTTAGCTTTAAAATGCATTGCCTGTTTAAATGCGTTGATAAAGAAAATTCTTCCGAACCAAAACAAAACCGGAGTTGTTAATGCCATCATAATGATATTTGCATATGGCATTTCCATAAAGAACATACCAATTACAACAACGGGGATTGAAAGCGCAACCGCCCAAAAGGTTTTGGTTTTTAATTCTTTAAATAGGTTCTTGTGAATTTCATCCTTAAGATCATCTGCATTTTCTTCATCAATAATCATATCATAACCGATTGATTGTAATGCCTCCTTCATTTCCTGAAGGCTAATCAAATCGGGGATAAACTCAATTGTAGCACTTGTATTAGCAAAATTCACTGCGACATTGATTATCCCGATTTGAGATTTTAAAATTGATTCTGTACTAACTGCACAGGAAGCACATGTCATTCCCGTAATTGGAAAGGTTTTCTTAGTACTTTCAACATCGTAACCCAAATCCCTGATGGTTTTAATAGCATCATTTAGGACTGGCTTTTTGAGTTCAACTTCAATAATAGCCTTCTTGTTATTAAAGTCTACCCGATGCTTAGAGATACCCTCCAATTTTGACAATCCACCGTCAATGATCATGGCGCAATGTTCGCTGTCCATGCCGACAAGTGGAATTTCAATTATGTGTTTTAAGGTTTCCATTTTATTTTTTATTCAAAGGTAGACAGGTTTGCTAATGTGGCTATTATGATATTTATTATTTGGTTTATGATATTTACTGGTTAGATCTTATCGAGCGATTTTCTTTTTTTTTCCTTAATGCTTTTAAAATGACTTGGAGTAAGTCCGGTTACCTTCTTAAACTGTCCGGATAAGTAAGCTACACTGCTATATCCCATTTTATCTGCAATTTCACTAAGTGATAACTGATTGTAAACTAAAAATTCTTTTACCTTTTCAACCTTCTGATTTATTATGTACTTTTCAATTGTAGTGCCTTCAATTTCAGAAAACAAATTGCTTAAGTAATTATAATCTCTTTTTAGTTTGTCTTCAATAAAATTAGAATAGTTGACTTTAATATCGTTGTCTGAATGATGAATTAATTGAATAATGGCTGTTTTAATTTTTTCAATAATCTTAGTTTTTGAATCATCTAATAATTCAAATCCAAGATTATTTAAAGCGTCTTTTAACTTTAATTTCTTTTCATCATTTAAATCTACATCAATTGTCACCTCGCCCAACTCAACAACAGATGCCTTAATATTAAGCTTGGTCAGTTCGAGCTTCACTGCCATTATGCAGCGGTCGCAAACCATATTCTTGATATAAATCTTCATCTTACTATAAATTACTTAAAATAAAATCTACACGCTCGTTAGCCGATAGTACCGGCACATGTACCACGGGAAATGGCAAAGCTTCATATACTTCTGTTATCAAAGAATGAATTTTCTTTTGAGCTTCTGCATTCTCCTTGCGGGCATAATCATTTACTAAAGGAAGATAATCCATGATAAAAACCTTTTTATAGCAAACCCTCTTTAAGGCTTCAGTCAATATCTCATCAACTGAAAGATTTAAAAACATATAGTAGGCCAAAGCATCCGGAATTGCTCTATCAAGAAACACCTGCACTTCAGGGTTTATTTCGTTTTCCTGTTCAATTTGCATGTCTAATACACCTAACTGAAACTCTCTCTGATTTTCCCTCACCTCTTCAATGGTTCGCCCCTTTAATCGCTGAGTATCTAAGAAATGTCTTGCATGCTCCATAGTAGTAATATAACCTCTGTCTCGCAAAAGGTTTACGGTTGTTGTTTTACCCGAACTTGGGCCACCAGTAATTACATACCAATTGGTTTGTTTGGTAATATCTAAAATTATTTTTTCCATTTTTTTACTTCTCTTTTCCAATTAATGAATTCAAGTATATTTTGTTTATTCTTGTCATTTTGTGGAATGCGTCATATTTTATTAATTCATTGTCTGAATGGAACTCCATATCTATAAGGTCATGAAATTTGTGATTATTTTGGAAAGCCATTTTTAAATTATTAATAGTTAATTTTTGAATTTCACTTGCTGCATCTTTACTGAAATAGTAATTTATAACAACAGGATTATTTTTCATACCACTTCCTGTTTCAACTTTATAAATCAATATACTTTCTCCTGTATTTATAAACGGAAACTCAGAATTCATGAAAATCCGAACAACTGAGCCATCGCAATATCTAATACCGTAAACAGAATCTTTAGGGTAATTATATGTGGAATCGTTGTGCTTAATAGAAATTTCTTTTTGATGGAAAATCATATCAGCTTTAATTTTGTGTTTTTGATTCTTGCAATTTATTACAAAAGCTAATTTATGGTTTAAATAATCATTTACTGTAAAATAAATTCCACTGCTATCCTTTTGCGAAAATCCTGAAAAGGGTTTTGCTATAAAAAGGCCGATTAAAATTATAAGTATTATTCTCATGTTAGTCAATTTTTACGATTTCATTTAAGACAGGAATCTCTGCATTCCAACCATATACATCTTTTAATTTCACTCTAAATGCATCAGCAGATTGGCTTTCGCCATGCACAATAAAAATTCGTTCCGGTGCTTTTTTAATGTTGCTTAACCAATCTAAAAGTCCGTTTTGGTCAGCGTGCGCAGACAAGCCTTCAATGTTTTTAATTTCGGCATTTACCTTGTAGAATTGTCCAAGTAATTTAATTTCTTTTATACCGTCCAAAAGTTGTCTTCCCCTTGTTCCCTCTGCCTGATAACCTACAAGAAGTATAGTAGCCTTTGCATCTCCTAAATATTGCTGCATATAAGTTAGCACACGACCTCCTGAAGCCATACCACTTCCCGCAATAACTATTTTCAATCCTTTTTGCTTAACTAATTTGTAAGTCTCTTCAATGGTCTCAACTTTTCTAATGTCTTTACACATTTCATTACAATCATTTACAGGTAGCTTATGCCATGCAGTATTATGATGAAATATATCAAGCACATTATTTCCCATTGGGCTATCCATGTAAACAGGGATATTGGGAATCTTTCCTTTCTTTCTCAATTGCCAAAGGAAATACATCAGCATTTGGGTTCGCTCTACAGCAAAACTTGGAATAATGATAGTTCCACCTTTTTTTGCAGACTCATTGATAACTTCGATCAGTTGAGCTTCGGCATTATTTGGATGTAATCTATTGCCGTATGTAGATTCAATGAATAAAACATTTGCTTTATCCGGTTTCTGAGATGGATACATTAATAGGTCATTTCTTCTTCCAATATCTCCTGAAAAAACAAACAGTTTAGTCCCAACTTTTAATTCGATGAAAGTTGCGCCTATAATATGTCCATTATATCTAAATCTGAAACTAATTTCTTTGTCTATTTTAATCCATGTATCAAGTGGCTTAGATTCAAAATATGGTATCGTCTTTTCAACATCTCTTAAAGTATATAAGGGTTTGGCAGGTTTATGTTTAGAATAACCCATTTCATTGGCACGTTCAGCATCCTCTTCCTGAATCTTAGCACTGTCCTCTAAAATCAGTTTTGCAATTTCAAGAGTGGGTTCAGTTCCATATATCTTTCCTTTAAAACCTGACCTAATCAGTTTTGGTAAATATCCAACATGATCCAAATGCCCATGAGTAAGAATAACACAATCAATTGAAGGGACATTTATTGGTAATTTCTCCCAATTCATCAGGCGCAATTTCTTTAAGCCCTGAAACATTCCGCAATCAATTAAGATTGATTTAGTTTCGGTTTTAAGGTAATATTTTGAACCAGTAACTGTTCCTACAGCACCTAAAAACTGAATTGTTATTTTATTTTCCTTTTTCATGTTTTTTTAAAATGTTTTTTTGTGTCCTTTAACATACTTTTTACGCACCATTTAGAATACCATTTCCCAAGCAGAAAACCCCAAGCCCCTCTGTGCTTTGTATAATTAATGCCAAGTTTTGCATTTGATTTTCCATCCTTTTCTGGTGTCATTATCAGATCCATTTCAAACCAATCAATTACTATCATTTTCGCATCTCCTACTGTGCCCCAAACTTTTTGCTTTCCTTCAATCCATTTACTTACCTCTACTGTAAAATCCATTTTCATTCCAACAACCTTTCCTCTCCATCTATATTTAGTTCCTAATCCTGTCTTATGGTTTGATAACCATTCAATACTTAATTTACTTCCCGCCATTGCACCGCTACTTTCGGTCATGTGTTTACCCGTATTTCTTATGTCATCCATAAATGCAAAGACCTCTTCTTGTGAGCCCTGAATAATCATTTCTCTTTCATAATGTCTAACTTTTCCTTTTTTTAAGGTGTCGTTTTTCACTGATTGGGCCAATGTATAGTTCAAACATACACCGGATGTTGAGAAAAATGATATCATTAAAATTGTCAAAATATTTTTCATATTAATTTCAATTTTACTATTGCACGAGTTTTGTTTTTTTACCAATCTGAATTATTACTAAAGACAAAATACTGGCTCCCGAAATAATCAACCAATCGCTTACAGACATCATATAGATAGAAAGCACTGTTCTAACTGGTTCGATAGCATAAAGTCCTAAAAGAATAATGACAGAAATAATTATTGCTCCCCACACGTATTTACTTTTCATTACTTCAGATCTAAAGAAAGATGTTCCGTCACTCATATTCAGGACATGTAATAATTGAGAAAATACCAAAGTGAAGAAAAGTATATTATTACAAAGTTCTGGATTCCATAGTTCCGTTTTGTGAACAGTTAAATGACTAAAGAAAACTGCACCAATACTAACTGCGCCAATTACAACTGAATAAAAGAAAATGCTTATCCATTTTTTTTTATCAATTATGGGTTCATTAATATTCCTTGGAGGTCTATTCATTACAGCATCGCTACCCTCAGTAATTCCTAATGCAAGTGCTGGTAATACATCAGTAATTAAATTGATGAAAAGAATTTGAAGTGGGAATAATTGGAAATGCAAATTAAGAACAGATGCTGTTGCTATAACCAATAGTTCGCTGAGATTACATGATAATAAGAAAACAACAAACTTTCTAATATTCTCAAATATAATTCTGCCCTGCTTTATTGCAATCACAATTGATGAAAAGGAATCATCCTTTAAAACCATATCTGCTACCTCTTGAGAAACTTGTGTGCCACGGAGCCCCATTGCAATTCCTATATCGGCTTTCTTTAATGCAGGAGCATCGTTAACTCCATCTCCCGTCATCCCAACAATATTTTTTCTTTCCTGAAAAACTGTAACAAGGTCTAATTTTTGTTTAGGGCTAACCCTTGCAAATACACTCGTTTCAATCCAATTGTTTTTTTCTTCATTTGTTAGCAAATCAAAATCATGCATTTCTTTTCCAATCATTACTTTAAATTCTTCATTATTGGCGATACCTAATTTCAAAGCAATATTTTTTGCGGTTGCAGGATGATCTCCTGTAATCATAACGATTTTAATCCCCGCTGTTTTACATTCTTTGATTGCATCAAATACTTCTGCTCTTGGAGGATCAATCATTCCATACAATCCAACAAATACAAGATTTTGAGAAAGGTCTTGAGCCTCTGATGCATTAGGTTTGAAAGCCCCTGCTATTACTCTTAACCCTGAAAATGCCAATTCTTCAGCTTTTTTTATCCAGTGATTACGGTTTTCGTTGTTCAGCTCAACAATACCATTTGAGTCTAAAATGTGTGAACATCGTTTTAAAAGTTCCTCTGACGCTCCTTTAGAATAAATTATTCTCTCTTTGGAATTCAAATGAAGCGTAGACATTATTTTTGTTTCGGATGAAAATGGTTCCTCTTTTATTTTCTGAAACTCTCTACGGTACTTTTCAATATCAATAGAGTTCTTTTCGGCAAATTTCAATAAACCTGTTTCTAATGGGTCACCTATTTCTTTGATTTCACCATTACTTTTTTGGAGTTCGGCTGTATTACACAAAACAGCGATACGGTTAATTAACTCCAGGGATTCGGTATTGTTTGCAGCGGTTACAATTGTACTAACTTCTATTTTGTTTTGTGTTAATGTTCCTGTTTTATCTGTGCAAATTACATTTGTCCCTCCAAGAGTTTCTACTGCCGACAGTTTTTTTACTATTACATTAAACTTAGCCATCTTTAACATTCCTTGTGCGAGTGCCATTGTTGCAACAATGGGTAGACCTTCAGGAATTGCAGCTACGGCAAGAGCAATTGAAGTCTCAAGCATTTCAATAAATTTCTGTCCATCTAATAATCCTGCAATAAAGATAATCACAACTAATCCAACAGTTATCCAAATTAGTTTTTTACTAAAGTCCTGTAGCTTTTTTTCTAATGGGGTTGAAGATTGATCTGCTGAATGAACCATGCTGGCAATTTTTCCAAGTTCTGTGTTCATTCCTGTTGAAGTAACAATCATATATCCGTTTCCCTTAGTAGAGAATGTACCCTTATATCCCATATTACATCTTTCTGCAAGAGTTGTATCAATCGGGATAGCATTAACTGATTTTTCTACTGGAAGAGATTCCCCGGTGAGAGCCGATTCATCAATTTGTACTTGAAATGACTTTATAATTCTTCCATCAGCCGGAATCATATCTCCTGCTTCGAAATAAACTATATCACCGGGAACAATTACTTCTGAATTTATTTCTTGTATCTGCCCATTCCTTAACACTTTACCGGGGACGGCTGAGAGTTTCTTAAGAGCATTCATCGATCTCTCAGCTTGAAATTCCATGTAGAAACCAATTATCGCATTAATAAGGATTACAATTAGGATCGCTATACCATCAAGCCATTCTTGGAAGTAAAAAGATAATCCCGCAGCAACAATTAATAGCCAAACAATCGGGCTTTTGAATTGACTGAAAAATATTATCCAAGCACTCTTGTTTTTTTCTGCCGATATTTTATTTGCACCGAATGATGTGAGACGGTTTTTTGCTTCTGCATGAGAAAGTCCTTTAACCGCATCAGATTGCAAATGATTTAAAACATCATCGACTTCTATAGAAAATGGTATAATATTTAATTTAATGCTTCCCATGATTAATTAAGCTGTTACACAATTTTTGACCTTCTTCCATTACTTTTCCAATTTTGATTTCATTCATTCCTAAATCACTCAATAATTTAGCATTGTTACATATTTCTTTACATAAAACAATTTTCATGTCGAGCAATTGTTGCTTTTCTGCACGGGTAAGTGTTGTTAAACAAGTGATAGGATATAAGCCGAATTCGTCTATTAAATCTTTGAGACTTCCTTTAACAGGATAATCCCATCCTAACAATTTTAAGCCACTACAATTACCATATTGAATTGCATCAGTAGTGAATTTTGTATTGGTAACAACCCAACCCTGATGAGTTCTATTTGCGTGTCCGGGAATTTTAATCCATTCAGCTTCTACATCTTTAAATCGTGATTGAATATATAGCGGTATTTTAACATCGCACACAGTTCCACGTTGATTATGATATTTGCATTCAATCATAAAGTGATGATGATCCGCAAGTGCTATCACATCTATTTCATGGTTTACACATTTGCCTTTAACAATATGTCCTACTTGAACAGAGTATCCTTGATGGCTTAAAATTTCACCTACGAATTTTTCAAAAGGATAACCTGAAGGGCCTAATTCCATTATCCCTTGTTTTAATTGATATCGGGCAGCAAAAGGTTTCGTGCCGCTTTTAAGTAAATTGAAAGCAATTCTGTATATTTTCTTGGTTGAAATTCCCGGATACAATTGGGAAGTTATTTCAGAAAGAATTTGCTCCGTTTGGTTATCATCAGCACCCGATCTCATTAAGGATGCTTTTAATTTATCCTCATGAAAAGGTGCTTTTTCACCAGAAGCTTTAGTTACCAATATTTCTTTCTTTCTTTTCATTTATATTTCTTTAGCTATTTTTTCCATTACTAAGTGATTTTCACCAAAGCGACACAATGCATCACAATCTTTTCTTAAATCAGAGAATAAGATATATTTGATTTTAGTATTTAAATTTTTTATTGCCGGTCTGCACAGTTGAACGCATACATCCTTTTCTCTTTTATCGGGAACGATTAAATAAAATATCTCGTCTCCATCGGCAATTGAGTATGATAAATCAGTTAATCGAAGTATTCCAGAATAAATACTTGTGCTTTTTTCTACTTCAAAAGCGGCTAAAACATTGTTAGTTCCTTTTTCATACCATATCACATCTATTAATTTTATCGTGGATAGGGTATCATTGTCTGTTTGCATTTCAGGAAATTTTTGCAAGCATAAAAAAGAGAAATTATGCCCTTTAAATGATTTCGATTTATCATTCGTGGCAGTTATTACGTCATAACCAAGTGAGTTACCAATCTTTAATAAATGGTATTGCATTTCTGTATGTAGATCCTCGTCATCCTTTTCAAGTTTAACTTCTTCATGACGTTTAAGCATCAGCTTTTCAAGCTTGTTTCGTTCATCAGACGACAAATATTCATCAGTGCCTGTTATCAATTTTTGAGTGCCTACCTCGAACATTAAGCCTGCAATAGCACCTAAATCATTTGACAATTCAGATTTATGTTTATTATTTGTTTCAATAAGCGTTTCCCGAATTTTTAAGTATTCAGTCCATGACCCTAATTTTTTGTTATCCTTGAAAAGAGTATTGAACCCCTTAATGATTGCCGTGTTAAATGGAGGGATGATAGTTGGATGCAGAAAATAAAGGATGCTTGCCACAGCAGGGCCTAAACCTTTTATTTTTAATTCGTCAAGTTTTAATATTTCTTTTATAATCTGATCCTCATTCTTTGCGTTAATACAATTTTCTAAAAATTGTCCAAACGCAATTTTATTTTCTTGGTTTTCGTAAATATCAGGTATTCTCAATTTAGGTTTCCAATAAAATGGATGTGCAACGCCAACAAACACTTGCTTTTGTTCTGCAATGCAAGATAGAACAAACTCAAGTGATGAGTCCTTAAAATCATTCGGAAAGGTTCCGGCTTTAATATCATCAATAACTTGAAGTACACCTCTTCTAATTGAACGAAAAGCTTTAAGTCGCTCGTCATTATTAATGAACCAAGTATTATAGACAGATTCGGTATCCGTTTTATATTGTAAGATGATATTTGAAAAACTGTCAGCCATTATTTCATTCCTTTATAAGAGTATGTTGAATTATAGAGTTTCCCTTTGCAGTTAATACTAATAAAAGCAGTAAATGGGTTTATAACATCTTTTATGTTGCAAAAAAGTTTATCAATATTATTATTAGTCAATTCGTAAGTTTCCTCCGCGCCATTTTTGTATTTAATATTTATTTTTCCAGTTGCGTCTTTAATATCAGCTTGCTTCATGTTCGACTTTAGTATATAAATACTCATGTTTTCATTTGAATTAGCTATTTCAAATACAATTTCAAGATGATATTTCCCGACATCTTTTACTTCCCCTCCATGTGGCGGATCAATTTTGTGAGCATGTTCAGCCTCACTCCCATGATTATGGGTCGAATGGTCGTGTTGCGCTAATGCTTGATAGCCGATGAATATTAAACTAAAAATTAATAGAGCTTTCATTATGTTTAATTTATCCACAGAGTGAAGAAAAAACTCCTGCTAAATTTGGAGTTTTATTCTTCAGTGTCTCTGTGGGGGTGGTACTTATTTTTTAATTATTAATTTCTTATTTATCATTCCTGATTTCGCTTGAATTGAAATGTTATAAACTCCGCTTGATAATTCTGTATTAATAAAGTCTTTGTTGCTACCGCTCATTTTGTTTTTATATGAATTCTCATAAACTGTCTTACCTAACATATCAATTATTTTAATTGATAAATCTTCAGACTGCCTTAAATAATATTGTATGTTAATTAATCCGTTTGACGGATTTGGAAAAACTTCAAATTGGCTAATGTTAGTTTCACTCTCCTCAATTCCAGTAATATTTGAACCAAGATTTATATGGTCTATGTATAAATTATTTCCACCATCTGTCACGTTAACAATTTTTATTCTTACGTTTGAATAAGTAGAGTACGTACTCAAACTAATATTTGCAGTTTTCCATATTGTTGTTGCATCAGGAATATAAGGAGTTGTTTGTGTTGGCCCTGTAACTAAATTTGTTCCTGTGCGATAAAAAACTTGTGTCCAGTTCACCCCACAATCTTTTGAAACCAAAACAATCAATTCATCGGAGTAACTTGGATCGGATTTAGCATAAGCCCATTTAAAAAACAAATAAGGAGTTACTGTATATGTGGTAAAGTCGAATGATGGTAGTAAGAGCGCATCTGATTGTCCGTAATTTGTATTAATTAAATTGTTGATTTTTGCAGCAGCAACTCCGGAATACATAACGGCAACAGTGTCTCTTTCCCAAGTAATACCACCATCAGGATTATCAATATTAATGCCATTAGATGGAAATGTAAAAGACTCGAATCCTTCGAAATATGGTAGTGCTTGACCTACAGGAGGTGTTGTTACTGTAATGTAATTTGTAAACTCTACACTATCTGCGCCAAGACCACCATACGCTACAAGTTTCACGGAATATGTGCCCAAAGCATTGTATGTAATTGTAGGATTGGTTGATGTTGATATCGCAGGTGTTCCACCGGGGAAATACCATTGATAAGATGTTGCACCATTGAGTGTTTTATTTGTGAATAGGATTTGATTATTGATACAAATAGTTTGTGAATTGGCAGTAAAGTCGGCAACAACATTACATGGGGCACTCACAAAACTACTGTCGCATCCAGTAAACACTAAGTTTGTGTCGTTCCAAATTAAAGCTCTAATAGTGTTTAATGTTGCGTGCATTCTTGTTTTTTGTCCCATTGTAAACATGTCCTTACAATTATCGTCCGAATAATCTAAATAGTTTTGAATCTGATCATTTACATCAGGGAAGTCTATTGAACAACTATTTATTGTTGGGCAACCGAAATTAGGATTTGCAGCGGGCGGTGTATCACATACATAATCGCCATCTGCACAAGTGTCAACACCACAACCTCCGTTAAAGGTATGGTACAATCCAAACCAATGACCAATTTCATGAGTAGTGGTTCTACCAATTGATGAAGCAGCAGTTCCAATTCTCCCAAAATAATTGTGTCTTACCACAATTCCATCCTCATCAGGTGGCCCTCCCGGAAATGAAGAATACCCTAAAATACCACTCGAACCGTTAATACTTTTAACTACGTACATATTTAAATAACGGGTATTATCCCAATAAGTCAATTGTTTTAACATTGACCGTTGATAGGTTTGATGATTTGAAAGAGTAGACTGAATGCGTACTATACCATTTGTACATTCACCATTCGGTGTTTTCTTTGCTAAACAAAATTCAATTTCTGTATCAACTCCATTTCCATCCCCATTTGTTCCAGTTATTTTTCTGAAATCCTCATTCAGGACATCGATTTGACTTTGAATCTGAGCATCACTAATGTTTTCCGTGCCTCCGTTATGAATAATATGTACAACAACAGGAATAACCTTAACAGGTGAAGTCATTGCTTTTTGATAAAGCTTACTTTTAGAAATTTCTTCTTTTATTATTTTTTCAGCTTCATTTACCTTCAATTGATTTTGCCTTTGATACTTATCAAAATAGCAAGGTTCAACATCAGATTGCCCAAATAAATTTGAACAAGTAGCAAGAATGGATAGAACTAAAATTGTCTTTTTCATTTATAAATAATTTTTAAAATCCTCAATACACATTAAACAAATATCATAGCATCTTTCAGTTTCAGGTTGAGATTTATATATCTCCAATAAATCCTCACAATTAGACCAAGCCTTTAAACAACAAATCAGAAGCGGTTTCTCAATCTCAGATTTTCTTTTGATAAATTCTGAGAGAAGAATGTTTAAATCCGCACAATCACGCATCAATGCCGCTCCTTTATCATGATTATTTATGATAAATACTGACTCGCATTGCAAGCAGCATTCCGTAAATAAATCTAATTCCTGTATTAACAAAATATTCAAATCTATAATTCATAATAATTGGTTCATATTTTTGCCTTGTATAAAGAAAGCGTGCCAAATATTGTTGAGAAATTCATTGTTGTTTTTACCTCACAAAATCCTGCATTCTCAATGTAATTTGGCAGTAATCCTTTAACATTATCATTGGTCGTCTTAAACCCGTCTAAAAACTGAACAAAATAAAAAAGTGTTCTCATTAAAAAATTGGACGCCTTTCCCCAATCTGCTATATGTAACTCACCATCAGATTTTAATACACGCTTTATTTCTTCAAGTGAATTTTTCTTTTGTTCACTATCTAAATGATGAAAAACTAAGCTTGTAATAACTCTATCAAAAGTTTTATCAGGATAAGGAAGTATTAAGCCATCATATTTAGTCAACTTAATTTTAGCATCCTGTTCATCAATTTTTTCTTTTGCAATACCAAGTATTTTTTCGTCAACATCAACTCCCTCAATATAGCAATCAGGCTGCTGTTTACTCAAGAGTAGTGAGAGAGTAGCTGTTCCTACACCAAAATCCAATACTTTGTGGTTAGTTACAATATTTGCTTGCTTAATTAGTTCAGACTTAAACTTTAACTCAGGCATAGTAAAAGCTACTACTGGATTGTAAATTTTAGTCAGCCAACTATATCTTAATGCAGGTATAAACTCCTTCTTTTCCATTATTATACAGTTTTAGATAAATAAATACTATGACCAAATAATTTCATTCCATGATAAATTGTTATCTGCAATACATTGCTTTTTTTTAGTATTGCAACTGTAAGCTACTCCATTTTTTAAACCAAAATCAATCATTATAGTACAAATTAGTTCAACCAATTTTATTAAACCACAGAATTACCGCCAACAAACTATGAAAAAAGTAATTTCACAATCACTAACAAAACGGTAACCTGTGGTTATTTCTCTATTTTCTATCATACTGGCAACATCCCGGTAATTCACCGTATGCCTTGTCATCACCTTTATATTTTTCATTGTCATATCCAACAGAAGCTATGTTTTTTTGGATTTGGTCAAGGCTGATTTTTTTATCATCATACGAAACAGTGATGATTTTCGAATCAACGTTCCAGTCGGCTTTTGTAATTCCATCAACTTTAAGTGAACCTTCAATTGTTTCTTTGCACATTTCGCAATTCCCCCAAACTTTGAAAGTTGAAGTTGTTATACCGTTTACTACCTCAGTAGCAGTTTTGGTATTCTCAGTTTCTGCTTTATTGTTAGAACAGGATGCAAGCACTACAAGCAAAAAGCTTGCTGCTAATATTGTTTTTAGTTTCATTGGATTATTATTTTTTTGTTAATATTTGATTTATTGTTTCTACTGATTTTGACGAAATAAGTTCCTCTTTCCCAACTCATCGTATTTACGGTTACACTATTTGAAAATGAAGCACGAAAAACTTGTTTCCCAATTATGTCACAAACATTTATTTCTGCTACATCTACATTGTTCTTAAACTCCATTGTAAATGACTCAATTGTTGGATTGGGATATAGAATGATCTCATCTTGATTTATACTTTGTTCATTGATACCGATAACCGATCCGCTGAATTGCAAGTTGTCCAGGTATATATAACTCCATTCTTTAGGACTACTTGAACTTGATGATAAAATTATTAATGCGCTATCGGGAGCATCTCCACTTTGGTAATTCAAGTATGTGCTACCAACAAACCATGAGTGCGCCATTGCATTATAATAACTTGCACCATAGGCAATGGTGTCACGCAACAGAGTTGTTGTATCCCATCTCGTTAATAAAACTTTTACGCTCGATGAATCCGATGGATCGTATGGCATGTATTGGATGTTGTAATTCAAACTTTGAGGTCTATTTGCAAATGGATAACCTGATAATGGTTTATAAGTGCTTGTGTCTAATTTTCCTGAAACTGCAATTCCGGGAACAACTCCTCGTCCCGGAACAGATTTAGACATTAATATCAAATAACTACTACCTGGATTTCCCGGAGTTCCTTGATTGCAAGTATTTATTCCACTTGAAAAAGTAATTTGATTTAAATTATCCCAATTAGCAGGTGTAGAATACCCACTTATGGAATTCCAAGTTTCAAAACTGTTATTCGGAATTTGCCCAATAACAGGTTTAAAAACCAACGTTAATATATAAATCAAATAAAATCTCATTATTCTACGATTATCTTTTTAAAAGCTCTATTTCCTTCTTGTTGAATTTCTATCACATATAAGCCGCTTGCCCATTGGCCAATATCAATTGCTGTGTTTGCATCTTTAATAACAGTTTGATAAATCAGTTTTCCCATGCTGTTGTATGCTTTTACTTCAACAGGTTTTGGGCTTGCTAATTGTTCAATGTTTAAAAACAAAACTTCTTTTGCAGGATTTGGATAAATTTTAATACTTAAGTTATTTAAAGTAATTTCACTTACACTTGTTAGGTTTGGTTTAACAATAAACTGCCCCATCATACCATCATCCTCATGCATTAAAATATGGCAATGATACATGAACGGAATAATTGTATCTGCAAAGTCTTCGAATTTTGTGATGAACATTACAGAATCTCCCGGAGGAACAAGCACCACATCTTTTCTACCTAATTCCTCAGCAGGTGGTGTGCTTCCGCTTCTGTCAAATAAATAGAATTGTACATCATGAATGTGGAATGGGTGAGCAACCATTGTTTCATTTACTAATTTCCAAATTTCAATGTTGTTCATTGGTATTTCGTAATCGATACGCATCATGTTAAATGTGCTAT
>CAZJUY010000024.1:0-56440 GCA_964549315.1 uncultured Chitinophaga sp.
GCGACAAAAGTAATAATACTTTTTTAATCTGCAAACTTTTTTAAAATATTTTTAAAATATTTTTTTCAGAACGCTTCCGTTTTTGATTCGGGGTGGCAAAAGTACTAAACTTTTTTAATCTGCAAACTTTTTTAAAATATTTTTTCGGTTTATTTTCTTTAAAGAACTATCGCTTGTTTTAAAAGCGGGGTGCAAAAGTAGTTTGTTTTTTTGTTACTGCAAGTGTTTATGAAAATATTTTTCAATATTTTCATAAATGCGCTGATTTGCAGCAGGATAATTTTATTTAATAAGCATAATCTCCTAAATATTCGTATGGTTTTGTTAGCTTACCTTTGATGCAAATGCTTGCTCTTTTTATAATTTCATCTGTATCGTCATTAATGATACTTGGTAAAACACGTTCCATGAGGTCTTTCCCGAAATCATCACTGGCGTCTCTTGGTAATTCGCAAGGAAGGTTATCAACTGCCATTATACAAACTGTATCCTTATTAAATGGTAAATCCTCTTTGTCTTCCTTAATGTTATACCCATAAAATGGTTTGTCAATAGAGCTTGCTCTGATAGTAGTTGGCACGCTTCCGTTTATATCGCATGTAATATCTGCTATAACGCTGATTTTAAAATCGGATGCTTTAAGATCTGTTAATTCAAACATTTTTGGAGCGCGAGGGTCCCAGTAATGTGATGATATATATATATCAGCAGCTTTTGTAAAAGGGACGAAATTTGATTTAAAGTGTTCTGGATGATTGAAAAAGTCTTGTAAATCAAAGTTGTGGTCGTTCTCTCTTTCTACGTAATCACGAGGATTTAATTGGCAATAGACAGGTTCACGAAATTGTGCCATTAGAAATTCTTCTGGAGTAACTTTGCGTATTCTTAGAGCGCTTAGTGTTTCTATAGCTCCATTTGCAACACGTCCGCCACCTGTTAATGCAATTTTAATATTTGGAAGTTTTGCTCTTTTTAATTCTTCTTCCATTTCTGCTCTATCGCGACAAAGGTTGGCAGGTTTCAGAATAAATAAATCATATTTTTTTCCGTATCCAAGTATTGCATTGTAAGCTCCTACTATTCCAGCGTATCTTCCAAATCCAATAATTCGGTTGTGGTTTTTATCTGTTAAGGTTTCATAATCTATCATTTGAATTTGCTTTTCAATTAAAGCTTTCATCAGTTTTTGATTATGTGGTTGTTTTTTTATAGTATGTGAAAAGAAAAAATATTTTTTATTTGGAATCAACTTGTCTGTAGGAACTTCTTTTACGCCCATAAGAATATCACAATCAGTTAAATCTTCCTGAAGTGGCACTCCAAAAGCTGTGTATTCAGAATCTTCATAACAACGAATTTTACTTGGTTGAACAACTATTTCTATGTGAGGGTATTTTCTTATTAGTTCAGCGCATATTAAAGGTGTTAAGGGTACTCTTTTATCTGGTGGTGATTTTTCTTCGCGCAATACGCCTATTCTTAATTTGTTCATTTGCTTTAACTTTTGATGGGCTGCAAATATACATAAGTTTATTTTTTATGTATCTTTTTTAGAAAAGCTGAATTATTAGAGAAAAATAAATTGTATTCATCTTTAAAAACTATTTTACTATGGCTTCAGCAAAAGAAACTCCAAGACAAAAAATGATTGGTATGATGTATTTGGTTCTTACCGCATTGTTGGCATTAAATGTATCAAAAGATATTTTAGATGCTTTTATAGTTGTAAATAAAGGATTAGAAAACACAAATTTAAATTTTACGGATAGGAATTTGAATTTGTATGCGCAATTTGATTTGGCAAAACAAGTAGATCCAGTTAAAGTAACTCCTAATTGGAAGAAGGCCCAAGAGATAAAAGACTATTCTAAAACTTTAAATGATTTTATTGATGAGCTGCAAAAAGAGTTAGTAGCGCAAACGGATGGAATAGAAAAGTCTGTGGCTGATACTTTACAAATGGAAAATATAAAGAGTAAGGATAATTATGATACTCCCACAAATATTTTAATTGGGGATTCAGAAGATGGGTCAGCGGGAGCATCCAGAAAATTGAAAAGTATGTTAGAAGAATATAAGGAGAAGCTCACAAATTTTATTTTACTGGAAGATAGAAAAAATGTTGTTGTAGATATTAATACTGATAATCCTAAAAATTCAGAGAATAATGAAAATTGGGAGTTATATAATTTTTATCATCGTCCGTTAGTTGCTAGTATCACCATTTTATCAAAATTAAAAAACGATGTAAAAAATGCGGAATCGTTGGTTGTAGATTATCTTTTAAAACAAACAGATAGTGAGGTGATGAAATTTGATACTATTGCTGCTAAGGTAATTCCTTCTAGTAATTATGTTTTGTTAGGAGAAGAGTATAAGGCAGATGTGTTTGTTGCAGCATTTAATAAAACAAAAAATCCAGAAGTACAGGTTGGTAATTATAATGAGTTAAATAAAGCGTTTGATGGAACTCCTGAAAATGTTAATGTGGAAAATGGATTGGGTAAATATGTTGTAAAAACTAGTAAAGAAGGGATAATGACATATTCTGGAGTAATAAAAATGAAATCAGGGAAAAATAGTGAATTGGTATTTCCTTTTAAGTCGGAATACATTGTTGCAAAACCAAGTTTAACAGTTTCTGCTGATAATATGAATGTAGTTTATTATGGTTTAGAAAACCCAATTTCAGTTTCTGTTCCAGGAATTGCAAGTGAAAAAACAAGTGTAACTGTTACTAATGGAGTATTGATAAATAAAGGGAATGGAAAATATGTTCTTAAGCCAAGTGTAATGACTGGGAAAGCTGATGTAACAGTTTATGCTACAACAGAAGCGGGTGAAAAAAGAAATATGGGAACTATGACATTTAGAATTAAACAAATTCCCCGACCATTGTTAAAGTTTGGTGGGCTTACAACCAACGGGTCATTGAGTAAGGGCGTAATTGAGAGTCAAGCTGGGCTTATTGCAGAATATGACAATTTTGTTTTTCTAAGTCCGATACAAGCCAAAGTTACAAGTTTTAAGATGGTTGTTTTAGGACCGAATGGTGCCGAAGACTACAAATCTAATAATAACCAGTTTACTACTCAGATGTTAGCAAGACTTAGTAAATTGAAAAAAAACGAGAGGATACTTTTTGAAGAAGTAAAATCTGTTGGTCCAACTGGTAGAGAAGAACCATTAGTGGGATTAACAATAAAAGTAATATAGTGATTTAGTTGGTGGTGGTTGTGTGTTGAAGAAAAAGGGAGAATAATTTATTCTCCCTTTTAAAATTCTACATCTAAATCAAAAGCTTGGCGTAGCTTGTTGATGTCTGGATTTTTTTCTAAAAAATGTTTGTACTTATCTGTGGCTGTGTACAGATTTTTTTTATCGTTATTTTCAATGATATTATAGGTAAGTTGAATAGAATAGTTTTTTAATTCTTTTCTTAAAAAGCCTAATAAATCTAGTTTTTCTTCGACTAAAATTTCTTCAGAAGTTTTACTATTTGTATTGTATTCTAAAATATTTTTTTCTTTTAATAGAGGTTTGTCGGCAGAAAGGATGCTATATAAATTTATTTTTCCTTTTGTTTTTTGATTGTTAGCGTATGCTAACCAAGCATTTTCTAATTGTTGTTGTGTAAATGCTTCTTCAGGTTGAGAAGAAGTAGAATTAGTCTGTATTTGAGCACTTCCATTTTCTGTTTTTTTATCAGATGAAAGTAATTGACTGATTGAAGGAGAAGAGGTTTTTAGTATTGCTTTTTTAAGAGGTGTAGTAGTTGTTGCTTGGGTAGTATTTGTAGTTGTAGTGTTCGGTTTAGCTTCATATTTTTGTTGAAGCGGTGGAGTATTAGAAACTTGAGAAACAACTTGTTTTTGAACTGGTTGTTCACTTATGTCATTTTTTTTTTCGCCCTCAGTCATTTGCATGTTGAGGCCACATAATTGCATTAAGGCTAGTTCTACGAGAAGGCGTTGGTTCTTGGCTGACTTGTACTGTGTATCTGCTTTATTTAAAATCGTTAAAGCTTTTATTAAAAAGATAACAGAACATTTTGTAGATTGAGCTTTGTACCTTTCTTTAATGTTTGGACTTACTTCTAATAGGTCAATCGTTTGAGAGTCTTTGCCAACTAATAAATTCCTGAAATGCCCAGAAATACCATCAATAAAGTTATGTCCATCAAAGCCATTATTTAAAATATCATTAAAAATTAATAATGATTCAGAAATATTTGCATTTAAAACAGCATCAGTTACATTAAAATAATAATCGTAATCTAAAATATTAAGATTGTCAATAACGGCTTTGTAAGTAACGGTATTGCCTGCAAAACTAACAATCTGGTCAAAAATAGAACATGCATCACGCAAAGCACCATCTGCTTTTTGGGCAATAATATGAAGAGCTTCTGGTTCTGCAGTTACATTTTCACTTTTAGCAATAAAAGCCAAATGATTTGCAATATCATTGATTTGAATTCTATTAAAATCAAAAATTTGGCAACGAGAAAGTATCGTTGGTATTATTTTGTGTTTTTCAGTTGTTGCTAAAATAAAAATAGCATGTTTTGGAGGCTCTTCTAATGTTTTTAAAAAAGCATTAAAAGCCCCCGATGAAAGCATGTGGACCTCATCTATGATATATACTTTGTATTTTCCATGCTGAGGTGCGTAACGCACTTGGTCAACAAGGCTTCTGATATCGTCAACAGAGTTGTTTGATGCAGCATCTAACTCGTAAATATTTAGTGATTGGCCGCTGTTAAAAGAAGTACAAGAGTCACATTGGTTACATGCTTCTATGTTTTCGGCTCTGTTTTGGCAATTAATGGTTTTTGCTAAAATTCGAGCACAAGTGGTTTTTCCAACACCCCTTGGTCCGCAAAACAAAAAAGCTTGAGCTAAATGGTTATTTTTAATCGCATTTTTAAGCGTATCGGTAATGTGTGCTTGACCAACAACGGTGTCAAACGTTGCGGGGCGGTACTTACGGGCTGATACTACAAAGTCTTCCATACGATTGAGGCAAAAATAAGTATTAAAAAGTTAACTTTTTTATTATGTTAAAAAGTTGTAGTATTTAAAATCGTAACCAATTTAAATACAGAAGATTGAAAATAATTTGTCTGAAAATAAAAAAAATGTATCTTTGCGTCCCTTTTTAAATAAAAGGAGAATAGTTAAAAAAATAAGTATTAATCAAAAACAAAGTACAATGTTAAAAAATTATGAAACCGTTTTCATTATGACTCCCGTTTTGTCTGATGAGCAGGCAAAGGAAACGGTAAGCAAGTACAAAAAGTTACTTGCAGACAATGGCTGTAAAATTGTGCATGAGGACTCTTGGGGCCTACGCAAATTACAGTATCCAATTCAAAAGAAAACAACTGGGTTTTACCACCTAATTGAATTTCAAGGTTCAGGCAATGTAGTTGCTGAACTTGAAATAGCTTATAAACGTGATGAGCGTTTATTACGTTTCTTAACAATAGCAATGGATAAACACGCTGTTGCATATAGCGAAAAACGTAGAAACAAAGCGAAAGCATAATTGTTGTTAAACTTTAAAAAAAACTAAAAAATGGCTGATAATTCAGAAATAAGATATCTTACTCCTCCCACAGTGGATGTGAAAAAGAAAAAATATTGCCGTTTCAAAAAAAGCGGAATTAAATATATTGATTACAAAGACCCTAATTTTTTATTGAAATTTATTAATGAGCAAGGTAAAATTTTACCACGCAGATTAACAGGAACTTCATTAAAATACCAACGTAAAGTTGCGCAAGCCGTAAAGCGTGCTCGTCACTTAGGTTTATTGCCATACGTTGCTGACATGTTAAAATAAGGAGGAAAAAAATGGAAGTAATTTTAAAACAAGACGTTAAAAACCTTGGATACAAGGATGACGTAATAAGTGTAAAACCAGGATACGGAAGAAATTTTTTAATTCCTAAAGGATTAGCTGCAATGGCTACTGATTCTTCTAAAAAAGTATTAACTGAAACATTAAAGCAACGTGCTTTTAAAGAAGAAAAAGTAAAAAAAGCTGCTGAAGCAACTGCTAATGCATTGAAAGATGTAGTAGTAAAAGTAGGAGCTAAAGTTGGTGAGTCTGGAAAAATATTTGGATCTGTTACATCTGTTCAATTAGCTGATGCTATCAAAAAATTAGGACACGATGTAGATAGAAAAAATATCGAAATTGTGAATGCAGAAAATTTGAAAACGGTTGGTAGTTATACTGCTAACGTTCGTTTTCATAAAGAAGTACAAAGCGTTATTTTTTTTGAAGTAGTTTCTGAATAATAATTTATCACAACAAATAAATTAAACAAAAAACTCCCGTTCAATTGAACGGGAGTTTTTTGTTTTAAACATATTAGATTTTAGGCAAACTTTTTCTCAAACTCTTGCATAACTTCTACTAATGCATTTACACTTTCTAAAGGTAAAGCATTGTACAATGAAGCTCTATAGCCACCAACATCTCTATGTCCTCGTAATCCACTTAAATCAGCTTCTTTAAACATTTTGTCAAATTCTGGTTCTAATTCTGGTTTGTGCATAACAAAAGTTACGTTCATATTTGAGCGATCTTCTTTTGCAGTTGTACCAACAAATAAACTGTTACGGTCAATTTCATTATAAAGCGTTTCTGCTTTTTGTTGATTGATTTTTTCAATCCAAGAAACGCCTCCATTATCTTTCAACCATTTCATAGTAAGCATACTTACGTAAATTGGAAAAACTGGAGGAGTATTGTACATGCTATCGCCTTTAATGTGTACTTGGTAATCAAGCATTGATAACATTTTTCTTCCTGTTTTACCCAAAGTGCGTTCGTCAACAGCAATCATAGTTGCACCAGCAGGGCCCATATTTTTTTGTGCACCTGCATAAATTAATGCAAAGTCGTTTCCGTTTACCTTACGACTAAAAATATCACTACTCATATCACAAACTAATGGCACAGAAGTTTTTGGGAAACTCTTCATTTGAGTTCCATAAATTGTATTGTTAGATGTTATATGTAAATAATCTAGATTTGAAGGAATGTCATATCCTTTTGGAATGTATGTAAATTTTTTGTCTTCACTTGAAGCAATAACTTGTGTGTTTCCAATAATTTTAGCTTCTTTAATCGCTTTGTTTGCCCATACTCCAGTGTTAATATATCCGGCAGTACCTTCTGTGCGCAATAAATTGTAAGGAACCATGGCAAATTGTAAACTAGCGCCACCTCCTAAAAATAAAACTTTATAGTTGTCGTTCAAGCCAAGTAATTCTTTTACAAGTGAACGAGCTTCGTCCATTACTTTTTCGTAGTTTTTGCTTCGGTGAGAAATTTCAAGTAATGATAAATTCAAATTATCAAAATTGATACAAGCTTCTGATGCTTGTTTTAGTACCTCTGCAGGTAAAATACCAGGACCTGCACTAAAATTGTGAACTTTTTTTGTTGTAGTTAACATATATTTTAAGAATTGATTATTCGTTAAATGCGGAAATACATAACAAAATTAGAAATTATTTAGGAGCAATGTAAAATAAGTGAAGAATATTTTATTTTTTCTTTTTCTTCTTTTTTTCTATTAGTACATCACTAGCAGCTTTTGATTTACCTTGCGGGTTTTGGTAAAGCTTGTCGGCATTGGTTTTGTCGTTTCTAGGGGCAATGTTTTCTACAAATTGCCATTTCCTTTTTTTTATTTTAAAACCATCGTATTCAAAATCGGCAGTACAGTAATATTGATATTGCCCAACCAGTTGAGGTTCCATTGGAGCAAGCCTATCAAAGGTTATCATGTTTAGCGATTCATTGTATTTTAGAACAAAAGCACAATTATTGGCAAATTCAAAAGAGATGCGTTTGGGGTTCTTTTTAGGAATGTCAAAAATATCGGCACCGAATTTTGGATTTCCATTGTAATCAAAGGATAAAACATCAATAAATTTTTTTTGTGATACTTTGTCGTTGCCATCCCAGCCAAGAAGAGTGTAATAGGTTTTAGATTTACTTTTAACAGGAATTATTTTGTAATAAAGCATCCCAAACCATTTTTTATTATCGCTGATGTAATTATCTACATTCTTAATTTCGGTTGACTTGTCGATTAAAGGAAAAAGCAGAATGCTTTCCACTTTGTTTTTCTTTTTGCCAACCATGTATTTTTCTTGGATAAAGCCGTAGTATTTATACGTTCCATCGCTTAGTGGCAAATTCCAGTGTATAATTCGAAATATATTATCAGGAGAAGAAAGAATTCCAATGTCATTTTTTAATGAATCAAAATTGAAAGAAAAAGAATTTTTATTGTTTAATGTTTCTTCAAATATTTCGAGCAATTGAGTGTTTAAATTATTTTTGTCTTCATCACTTAATTTTTTAGTGTGAAATAATTTTTGTGTAATTGCGCTTATCTTTTTTTGCTGTTGCTCAAAATACACAGAACTAGTATCGGTTTTTGAAAAGGAAACCGAACTAAAAAGAATAAATAAAAGCAAGGCAAATTTTTGCATGACTCAAAATTACATAAATAATAACGTATTTATTTATGTTTTATTACAACAAAAAAGCGCCATCCTAAATTAGGATGGCGCTTGCAAAAGAAATCGCTTATTATAAGTGTAAAGTAGCTTTTTTGTCTAGTAATTCTTCTTTGCTTTCGCGCCAGTTTTCGTCATCCACACAACAGTCGACAGGGCAAACAGCAACACATTGAGGTTCGTCATGAAAACCAACACACTCTGTACATTTATCAGAAACAATGTAATATAAATCCATAGAAACTGGGGGTTGGGGTGCATCAGCATCTGCAGTAATTCCACTTTTAGAAGTAAAATCACCTTTTAATGAGGTTCCATCGGCAAAACGCCATTCGCTACCACCTTCATATATTGCATTGTTTGGGCATTCTGGCTCACAAGCTCCACAATTAATGCATTCATCTGTAATTTTAATTGCCATAAGTGTATAATAGTTTTTAGTTTTGTATAAAAATCTGTACAAATATAATACATACTTTTTTAAAACACGATTGAAGCAATAAAAAATATGGATTTAAATAATAGAATAAGTGCTTTTGTTGAGCTGGGTAGATTCCTGAAGCAATTTGAAATAGAAGATAATAAAAACAGTCAAACAGGCTTGAGTGACTTGTTTTATAATGATTTTGAAGAGCTTATTAAGATAGTAAAAATTCATAACCCTTGGTTTACTGAATCAAATGTAAGAAGTGCGATTGGTTCTATTGCGGATATGCTTAATGAAGATAATTTAGTGGAGTGGGTTTCTAATTATATTTCTAAAATTAAAGAAGATATTAAGCCTAAAACAATTGCTGTAATTATGGCAGGAAATGTTCCTCTGGTTGGTTTTCATGATATGCTATGTGTTTTGATCTCGGGGAATAAATTTTTAGGAAAATTATCGAGCGAGGATAAATTATTGATGCCTTTTATTTCAAAAGTTTTAATTGAAATAGAGCCAACTTTTGCTGATAAAATATCATTTACAGATGGGCAAATAAAAGGGATGGATGCTGTGATTGCAACTGGTAGCAATAATTCTGCTCGTTATTTTGAATATTATTTTAGTAAATATCCTCATATTATTAGAAAAAATAGGAATTCTGTAGCTGTTTTAAATGGAGCAGAAACAGCGCAAGATTTAAATAAATTAGGAAAAGATATTTTTCAATATTTTGGTTTGGGATGCAGAAATGTTTCTAAATTATTTGTTCCTAAAAATTACAATTTTGATATTTTTTACCAATCTATTTACGATTATCAAGAAATAGTGAACAATAATAAATATGGGAATAATTACGATTATAACCGTACTGTTTATCTGATGAAAAATGACCCATCCTTGTTAGACAATAATTTTTTATTGTTGAAACAAGATGAGAGTTATTATTCACCAATTGGAGTTTTGTTTTATGATTATTACGAAACAATAGAAGATTTGAATAAAAAATTAGAAGCAGAGAAAAGTAATATTCAATGTATCGTTTCAAATTCAATGGAAATAAAAAATGCTTTGCCTTTTGGGAAAGCACAATGCCCAAGTTTATTTGATTATGCAGATGGTGTGGATACGATGAATTTTTTGCTGGAGCTGCAATAATTTATTTTGGAGCGTGTTTTCGTCCAAATAAATGTTTTCTGCTGCTTTCTTCTTTTTTGCGGTAGGCCCTGTTCCCTTTTTTAATTATTTTTTGGTTTTCTTTATTCATCTTTTCGCTTGGCTTTGTTTTCATATGTAAATAGGGGTTGGACGCACCTTTTTTATGACAACCAAAAGAGCATAATGAAAACAATAAAACTAATAAGTAACAGAAAAATTTATTAATACCAATCATAGTGCAAATGTACCATTAACAATTGTGCAACAGTAGAATAGGGGCAAATAATTACAAAAAGTTTTTAAACAATTTAAAACTGTGCTCTGCCAGTCTTTTTCTTTTTTCTAATTTTTAATGTTTTTTTATACTGCGCTTTTTTATTAAAAAAATCGTTTTGATTTTTTCTGATTTGCTTTTTATTTTCTTCTTCTTGAGCAAAAAAAACGCTGTTGCCTTTTGCAATTACTTTTTTGTTTTCTCTTTGCTCCTTTAAACTTGGTCGCTCTTTTGAATCCAGATATTTATTGCCAGTCTTTTTTTGTGCATTTGCTTTAAAACTGAAAAATAGAAGTAATAGAGTATAAAGAAGGGTTTTGATTGTTGTCATTTTTTAATAGAATAAGAAACATTGTACTAAATTTGCTTTTCGATTATTAGAATAACGCAATGTTTTTAAAAAGATACATCTTTCTATTATTCATTATTGGGCTAATTTTGTTTGTGTTTTCATGTGGGAATGAAAAAGCGAGGGATGAACAAATAACATTTGCCGAACATATCGCACCTATTATTTACAAAAATTGTACACCTTGTCACAGGGATGGTGAAGCTGCTCCTTTTAGACTGTATACATACTCTGATGTAAAAACAAGAAACAACTTAATAAAATTTGTTACCCAAACTCGTTTTATGCCTCCTTGGCCTGCAGATGCTAATTATACTCATTTTGTGGATGAAAAGGTTTTGTCACAAAATGAAATTGATTTAATTGTAAAATGGATTGATGAAGGTTGTGTATTGGGTGATTCTTCTAAAATTCCTCCTTTACCAAATTTTCCTGTTGGTTCACAATTAGGTATTCCTGATTTGGTCATCAAGTTAAGAGATGTTTACAAAATCAAAGGTGATGCTCAAGATAAATTTTTATTGATGCGTGTTCCTTATGAAATTCCTAAGGATACGTTTATTAAAGTAATTGAAATTGTCCCGGATAATAAAAAATTAGTTCATCATGTGAATGCACAATTGTTGAGTTATCAATTTGAAAAGAAAAAACAGAATATGAAGGGAAACGTTGTGGTTGATATTAATGATTATCCTGCAATAATTGATGCATATAAAAAATTGGAGTTAGCAAACGATGATGGAACATTTCCTTTGATGACACAATCTGTAACAAATTATTTACCGGGAGTTACACCTCCTCTTTATCCTGATGGAATAGGTGGATTTAAAATGAAACAAAAAGGAGCGTTGTTTTTGAAAGACATACATTATGGCCCTTCGCGAGTTGATACAACTGACCAGACTGCATTTAATATTTTTTATTCAAAGCAAGCACCCAAGCGACCAACATTAGAGTTTCAAATGGGAACTTATGGTGTATCGCCTGTAGAGCCAGCATTAGTAATTCCTCCAGATACAGTTATGAAGTTTATTAGTCGTTATACTTTGCCAATGGATATTTCTATTCTTACAATTAATCCACACATGCATTTGCTTGGAAAAAGTTTTTGGGCTTATGCAGTAACACAAAAAGGGGATACAATACCATTAATAAAAATAAATAAATGGGATTTTAGATGGCAGTATTTTTATACGTTTAAAAAGATGATAAAAATTCCTAAGGGAGCTACCATATACGCTGAAGGAATTTATGATAATACTAAAAATAATCCTAATAATCCTTTTAATCCACCGCAATTGGTTGCGGAGCGTAATGGGAGTATGCGAACTGAAGATGAAATGTTTCAGTTTATAATTACTTATTTGCCTTACCAGCAAGGTGATGAAAATATTAGTTTAGAGAATAAGTAAAAAAAACTTTATTTGCAGTACTTATTCTCGACTATGCTCGAACTGACAGACGATATTGTTTAACTAAATAACCTGTGCGCTGGTCATGCTGAGCTTGTCGAAGTATGTGTGTAGGCTTCGACACTTCGACAAATCCAGTGCATGCTGGAACTTAAATTTTATTTTTCAATCGGATAATCTTTTTGCACCCAGTCTTCTTTTATACCTGTTGGAATATCAAGTATTTTAGATTTTGTATATCCATTTTCGTTTAAGTATTTTATTGCAGGTCTAATATTAGGGCAATTTTGAGAACTGCAGCAACCACAGTAAACTACTATTTCTTTGTCTTTCGAAACTTTTGCAACTTCTGTTTTAAATTTTGCAAAACCTTCTGCTGTACTTACAGCACCAACATTTATCGCTGTTTTTATTTGATCAACAGGGCCAACATTAAATATTACAGGTTTTATTGCTTTTGGATCAGTAAGTTTTTTTGCTAGATCTTCGGTTGAAATGAGTTGTTCTTTTTTTATTGGTTCTTGTTGAACAAAAGCAAATAATAAAGTTGCAAAAGGAATTAAGAATAAAGCGATTTTTTTCATTTTAGGAAAGTTTAAATTACAAGCTATCTCTTGCAATTTTCATTCCTAAATTATTTACTCATCACTTTAAATTCTGTTCTTCTATTTAATGCTCTGTTTTCGTCAGAATCATTTTTTACCTTAGGCTTGGTATCTCCATATCCTTTAAATGTAAGTCGTTTAGCATCAATGCCATTTGCAACCAAATAATCATAAACCGCTTTTGCGCGATTTTGAGATAATGTAAGATTCATTTTTTTATCACCAATATTATCGGTATGTCCACTTAATTCACCTTTTAAATTTTTATTTGCAGTTAGAAAAGCAACTAGTTTATTTAACTCTGCTTTTGATTCTGGTTTTAAATCAAATTTTGCAGTTTCAAAAAATACGTTTTTAAGTTCGATTACAGAACCGCTATCAATTGGTTGCATTGGAACATCCATGATAAATGGTTTTGAAATATCTGCTAATTCTTTCAATGCAAAATTTTCGGAATAAAAAAGATAACCCGATTGAGAAACATTTAATGCGTAGTTTTTATCAATTGGCAAACAAACTAAAAATTCTCCGTTGCCGCTGTTTGCATCCGATTCAATAATAGAATTACCAGTAGCTAAATCAATTAATTCGAAATGTGCGCCTAAAGGTTTATTTGTTTTAACATCATATACTTTTCCTTTCAGGTATGTTATTTTTCCAGGGCGAGCACTTTCATATAAATCAAATTGATAAATATCTAAGCCACCAAAACCTCCTGTTCTATTGCTAGCAAAGTAAGCCAAATTGCCTGTTGCAGAAACCAGGACACTATTTTCATCAGCATAGGTATTAATTGGATAACCTAAGTTTATTGGTTTTCCCCATTCACCTTTTTCATCCATTCTCGAAACGTATAAATCTAGACCGCCCATTCCTATATGTCCGTTTGAACCAAAATAAAGTGTTTTGCCGTCAGGATGAATAAATACAGACTCTTCATTACCAGGAGTATTTATATTTTTTCCAAGATTTTTTGGATTACTCCAGCTACCATCTGATTTTAAAGTAGAAACATAAATATCTGTTTCTCCATAACCACCAGGCCGCCCACTTACAAAATAGAGTGATTTTCCATCAGAAGAAAATGAAGGTTGTGACTCGAAATACTTTGAATTAATGGTGTTTCCAAGGTTGTAAACTTTTCCCCAGTTGTTTCCAACTTTTTGACAATAAAAAATATCACAACTGCCGTATCCTTTTCTTGTAGGCGTTCCGTAGCTTCCGTCTTGTTCCATACAAGCAGCAAAGAATAGAATTTGTCCATCTGCAGATAAACAAGGAGCACCTTCATTGCCTTCTGTATTTATTCCAAAACCAATTGGAGTGGCAGATTGCCAATTATTATTTGATTTTTTACTGATTAAAAAATCTTCTTGCAAATGTTTTGTTTCTGTTCGGTTATTTCTCGTGAATAAAAACGTTTGTTCATCAGCAGTAATAGCAGGAAAATATTCATCAAAAGTGGAGTTTATTCCTTCACCTACATTTTTTGGTTCAAAAGGAACAGGGTTTTTTATAGCATCAATTGCGAAATTGCAATTGGTTAATTGTATCTCAGCTTTTTCTTTCCAATCGGGGTTTAAGGTTGAATATTTTAAAAATGTTTCATAATCTTTTTTTGCTTCTTGGTATTTTCCGATTGATATTTCAAGATTTGCAATTAGGAAGTATGTTTTTTTATCGAATTTTGGATTTATCTCAAGAGCCTTTGTGTATTCATCTATTGCTTTTTGTTTTTCTCTTGCTTCGGTATAAATTTGAGCAAGTAAGAGGTGAGGCTCAATAAAATTGGCATCTTTTGAAATAGCATTATTTAATTCTGTAATTGCTTTATTGTCTAATCGCTGATTATAATATTCTAAACCTGCTTTAAATGATGCGATTGCTTTTTTATTTGTGCTTGTATATTCACCTGGAGGCAATTGTGCTTTGCATGAAAACAGTGTACAAGCGGCTATTAATAATAAAAAATAATTTTTCATATTGGAAGTGTTTTCAAATATTATTCCAATTAAGGAATATTCATGTATTTATGTGTTTGTAAGGATACATTCCACTTTGGATGTAGCATAATATAGTCAACAATTAATGGCATCATTTCTTTTGCTTTACTCCATTCTGGCTGTAAAAACAAGATGCAATCAGGTTTTACATTGGCTGCATTTTTTTCTGCCCATTCAAAATCGCTTTTGTTGTGTACTATTATTTTTAATTCATTTGCTTTTGAAAAATTTTCAGATAGTGGAGGGCTAGTTTTTTTTGGAGACAAACATACCCAATCCCAAATTCCTGTTAATGGATACGCTCCAGAAGTTTCTATAAAAGTTTGAATTTGTTTTTTTTTGAATTGCTCTGTAATGTAATTTAAGTTGTAAATACTTGGTTCGCCTCCGGTTACTACCACTGCTTTGGCAGGAAATTTATCTGCATTTTCTACAATTAAATCTACGTTTGTAGGTGGATGTAAATCTGCATTCCAACTTTCTTTTACATCACACCAATGGCAACCCACATCGCAGCCTCCAATACGAATAAAATAGGCGGCTTTCCCAGAATGAAATCCTTCGCCTTGAATGGTATAAAACTCTTCCATTAATGGAAGTAGTTTCCCTTGTTCTAATAATGTTTTATCTTCTAATGTTTTCAACTTGGTAGTTCTAAAATAAGCAATTCAAATTCAAATGGGTTGAATTCATTTTTTAATTCTGCAATAAATTGTTTTCCTGATTTTAAATAAAAAGGAGAAAAGTTTTCGTAACGCTCCTGAGGGTTGCCACCTGGGAAAAATTTATTTTTAATTTTTTTAATTTGATTGATACTTGTTTCCTGTTTTTGTTTTTCAGCACGCAAAAATTTTGATTCAATATTTTTTAAACTGTTCAATGTCTTTTGCAATTCCGCTTCGGTACTGGCCTTTAATGTAGTGTCAATAGAAATAGCTTTTTCTATAATTGTTTCAAATGCTTTTTTAATTTCTTTTTCTTCATTGTCTAAACTTAATGCACTACTTGCATTGTTTAGTGCAAATGTTTTATTGAGCTCATCAATGTTTTTGAAAAAATCATTAATATTAAATCCTAGTTTTTCAATTTGTTGATTTGTTTTTTCATCGGTTAATAATGCGAAATTTCGCGGAACTAAAACTGGAAAATTTATTTTATGATGATTAAACATTGCTTTGTACTCTAGCCAATATGCAATTTCTCCCGGACCACCCACATAAGCAATGTTTGGTAGAATGTATTGTTGGTAGAGAGGACGCAATACCACATTCGGACTAAATTTTTCGGGGTGATTTTTTAGTTCACTTTTTATTTCTTCTGCTGTAAATTTTATGTCGGTATTTAGAACAGAATAACTATTGTCTTTTTTTTCTATCCTTTCTCTTTTGTTTTCAAATAAATAAAAACAATTAATTTCTCTAGGACTTACCTGAGAATTATAACCCAATTTGTTCAGCTCTTTTATGCTATTTTCAACCTGAGTAAAATTGGTGTTGTTTAAAATATCATCTAAAATAAAGTTTGAGAATTCACGCTTTAAATTTGTGTCGTTAGCATCAATGATTATTAAATTATATTCTTTAAATAATTCATAAACTAAATAACGAGTAGCATCGGCTAAATTGTTCTGTTTTAAATATGCATCCGCAAATAGTTGGATTAATTCTTTTGCATTTTCAGAATCACCTAAAATGGTTTTTAGTTCTTCAATAACTAATTCAAGTGATTGAGTTTCTAGGTTGCCAACTGCTCCTGATGCTTTATTGTTTTCCCATTTTACAGTTTTTCCAAATAGATGAACAGAACTTATTTCTTCAAAATCATGATCTTCGGTTGCCATCCAATAAATTGGAACAAAGTCGTATTCGGGGTATTCTTTTTTTAATTTTTCGGATAAATTAATGGTAGAAATTATTTTATAAATAAAATACAAAGGTCCAGTGAATAAGCACAATTGATGACCGGTACAAACGGTGAATGTTTTTTCGTCTAATAAAATATCACAATTTGGCGTTTTTAAATTGCTACTCTTGTATTGTTTGTTAATTGTATCAACTAAAAGTTTTCTGTTAATGGAAGTGTTAGCTTTTAGTATTTCTTTAAAAGAATGAACAGAAGGCTTTAGTTCATAGAAGTTGTTCAATTTTGGATTCCCATTTATATAATCAATAAAAAGAGATGAAAATTGATTGCTTTCTTGAAAAGAAACTTTATGTTTTTTTAACGCCATAATTTCTACAAATTTAATGAATTTGTTGTGCTTCTGCTTACATTTGCCACATAATTGAAAGATAATAAAATGGATAAGAAAGAAACAACAAATCCTTGGACAACCTTAAAGTCAGAAAAAGTGTATGACTCACCTTGGATAGGACTAACTAAGCATGATGTATTGAATCCCAATAATAATCCGGGTACGTATTCAGTAATTCATTTTAAAAACATTGCATTAGGTATTTTGCCACTTGATAAAGATTATAATACATGGATAGTTGGCCAGTATCGTTACCCTATTAATCAGTATTCATGGGAAATACCAGAGGGAGGCGGCAAAAGAGATGTTGAGCCTTTGGAGTCGGCAAAACGTGAGTTGTTAGAAGAAACAGGAATTACAGCAAATAAATGGACAAAAATTCAAGAAATGTATTTGAGTAATTCGGCTAGTGATGAATTTTGCATTTTATATATAGCACAAGATTTAAGTTTTGGAGAGGCAGAGCCAGAAGACAACGAGCAGCTAGAACTTAAAAAAGTTCATTTTGATGAGTTGTATCAAATGGTTGAAAAGGGAGAAATTACTGATAGCTTAACAGTTTGTATTGTACTGAAAGCAAAAATAATGATGATGGAGGGGAAGGTTTAGTTTGAAAAGTGTTCTTAAATATGGCTTCCTATATGTTTTTATTGCATTAATTATAATGTTTACTTTTTTAATGCTTAAATTAACATTGCCTTATTTAAGTTTTGAGTATGATGTAGATTTTTTATTGACAAAGCAAAACGTACTTCATATAGCTGCTTGGCGTTACTCGTTTTACATACATATTACATCTAGTATTTTTGTTTTGCTTTTTGGAGCATTTCAGTTTATTCCTGCACAATCTACTAAAGCAATTAAATTTCATCGATTTTTAGGTAAATTGTATGTGTTAATTGTTCTTTGTTTGAGTGCACCTTCAGGTTTGATTATGGCTTTTTATGCAAATGGTGGTATTTGGGCTAAAACTTCTTTTGTAATTATTTCATCACTTTGGTGGGTGTTTACATACATTGCTTACAAAAAAATTAAAAAAGGAGAGATAGAAAAACACAGGAAATTTATGTACAGGAGTTATGCGCTCACTCTTTCAGCGATTACTTTGAGATTGTACGTTCTTTTTTTGCCTTATTTCATTCACTTATCTGCTAAAGAAATGTACACATTGGTTGCTTGGATGAGTTGGCTGCCTAATTTAATAATGGCGGAACTGCTTATTAGAAATAATCTAATAAAAAAACAACTATAGATTAGAAGTTATTTCGAGGATTTTTCCATCTGACTGAATTTCATATTTCGTTTCTCCTAAGTACTCTATTTTAACTAAAAAATTATTAAAATCATTTTTGTCATATGCGTTTTTCCAAACTCTTTTTTGATTTATTAAGTTCATTTTTCCATTAATAAAATCAACGGTGGTTAGTTGTTCTCCACTTTGAATGGCGATAATTTTTGAGTCTATAATTTTGGCATTTGGACTGTAAGTAATTAATCGATAGTAAATGTGCCTCATGTCGACAGGGCAAGCAGTTGCAGATGAATCAACAGCATAAACTAAAGCCATTACATTCTCATTAATTTCAACAAAATTTTTCAAGTTAAATTCTATCCATTTATTAGGGTCTTTTTTAGTTTCTACAAGGTATTTTCTGTATACTACAGCAAATCTTTGTTCCCAAGCAATTTCGTTGTCATAAAAAAGTTCACTATTTCGACCGTTAAACTCATCATAATTAAACTTTGATATATTATTCTTGTTTATTTCAAAAACAGGAGAATGATTTTCGGCTGCAGTTAAAAAGTCTTTGAAAGTGCTTTTGAGATTATTATAGGCTTCCAATTCTTGCGGTGTCATAAATAGGAATAGCATGGACTTGCCTTCTTCTGTGGTCATATCTAAACCAATACGTTTGTCTGAAAATAATTGTTGTTTTATTTTAGGAAGATTAAAGCCATTTTCATTAGCAATATAGATATCTTGACCATAAATTTTTCCATATTCAGCTATTTGCGAAACTATATATTCATAATAAATGTCTTCTGATGGTGGCCCGAAAAGTGCTGTATCAATATAGCTTCCATCTGGCTGCTTAACACTAGCAATGCTATTTATAAATGAACATAATTTATTCATCTCTTTATAGTTCTTGTTTTTATTTAATAGGGCTAGCAAAATTTTATAATTTTCGACTTCAGGAAAAAGTGTAATAGATCTTTTTGCAAAATAAATTGCTTTGTGAAGGTCAGTTTGTTCTATATCTTTTGATTTTTGGATATAAGAATCAGACATTTTTTTATTCACATCTTTATATTTTCGAACATAGGAATAAACTTCATCATCATTGTAAATTGCGCTAGCTCTCAAAACGGGAACTTCTGTATAGATGTTTTCAATCTTGGTGCTACAAGAAAATGATAACAAAATAACAATCAGAAATAAAAGTAGTTTTTGTTTAAACACCGAATTAGTTTTTAGAAGCAATAATGTCATTTTTTAAATTTGTATTACTAGAGGATAGATTAGTCTCTTTAATGTTTCCTGAATCTTCAATAATAAAAGTCGACTTAGCAACCAAATCGTATTTTGCTACTTCATTTTCTCCAAAACTAACTTCTGTTATTGGATACTTCCATACCCTATTGTAATCGGCTAGAATTATTTTGTTGTTTTCTATTTTTCCAGTTTTTATTTTTTCTGAGGAAAATTGTCCCGCAAATAAAATTGAGGATATTATATTGCCTTCTTTGTTATATGTTACCAGTTTAGTTGCTACTGGCTGCATTTCTTCTCCCCAAAAATTAACTGAACTATATAAAACCGCTGTGTATTTTTCTGATTCAGAAACTTTTGCAGCAAAAAAGAAATCATGAGATACTTCTCTTCCAAAGCTGGTGTTCTGCATTTCAGGGACAAATTTTGCATACTCATAGCTAATAGATTGATTAGAATTAGTCCTACCGACAGCATCATAATTTATTTCATAAAAGTTTGTTGTAACAGCAGGGAATGATTCTATGAACATAGAAAAAAGTGTATTTGGATTATTCACTTTTTTTAAAGCAATTCTATCCAACATTTTTTTAAATTCAGTTGTGTTCATTATTGAATTTATATTTTCATCTTTAGCCAATAATTCTAAATCAGAAAACCCTTTTTCAAAAGCTTCTTCTAAAATATAAACTACACTTGCTTCCGATTGATTGCCAAGCATATTTGTCGCACATGCTTTTTTATATAGAATTATTGAAGTTGGCTGAAAGTTTAAATATTCGGCAACCTTATAAGCATCAATAGCCATAGAGGCGTTAGAAGACTTTAAATCAGTTGTAGTTTGTTTTGAGTCCAATAAGGCATTCCCCAGTTCATAATATGTTTTGGCATCAGGAAACACTAGGATAGATTGTTTGAAAAGAGAAATAGCTTCTTCAGGTTTTTTCTTGTTTTTATATAAGTCAATACCTTGCAAAAACAACTGTCGGCTTTTTGTTTTTAATGAATCTATTTTTAATTCTTCGGAATCAAAAATTACATCGTATACTAGCTCTTGGTTAAATATATCGTCAGCAGTGAGGCTAAGAAGTTTCACTTTTGCAACATAATTAGTTTGAACATTTGTGCAACTAATAATAAAAGTTGCAACTATCAAATAAATACAATTGTTTTTCATGATATTAAAATTAAACTGTTTTACCATACAAATCAAAATCTTCGGCAGAAGTTATTTTTACGTTTGCAAAATCACCCACACGAACATAGTTAGCATCTGCTTTTACTAAAACTTCATTATCTACTTCAGGCGAATCAAATTCTGTTCTTCCAATAAAATAGTCGCCTTCTTTTTTATCAAATAAAACTTTATATGTTTTGCCAATTTTGTTTTGATTTAATTCAAATGAAATACCTTGCTGCAATTCCATTACAGCTTCGCAACGTGCTTGTTTTGTTTTGGCTGTAACATCATCTTTTAAAGAATAAGCATGTGTGTTTTCTTCATGCGAATAACCAAAAATACCTAATCTGTCAAAACGTGTTTGTTCAACCCATTCCAGCATTTCTTCATGGTCTTTTTTTGTTTCGCCTGGATAGCCTGCAATTAAAGTTGTTCTAATTGCTATGCTTGGTACTTTATCTCTAATTTGATTTACTAAATCAATTGTTTTTTGTTTGGTAGTACCTCTGCGCATACTTTTTAACATGTTGTCAGAGATGTGTTGCAAAGGCATGTCAAGATAATTACAAATATTTTTGCGTTCGTTCATCACGTCTAACACTTCCATAGGAAAACCGGCTGGAAAAGCATAATGCAAACGAATCCATTCAATGCCTTCTACATCCGAAAGGTTTTTTAGTAGCTCAGCAAGATTTCTTTTTTTGTAAATATCCAAACCGTAATAGGTTAAATCCTGGGCAATTAGCATTAGTTCTTTAGTGCCATTTTTTGCTAAGTGCTTTGCTTCTTTTACTAATTCTTCAATTGGTTTGGATACGTGACCACCACGCATTAATGGTATAGCACAAAAAGAGCAAGGTCTATCACAACCTTCAGAAATTTTAAAATAAGAATAGTGGTGTGGTGTGGTTAAAAGTCGCTCGCCAACTAACTCATGTTTATAATCTGCTTTTAATGTTTTTAATAATCGAGGAAGTTCTCTTGTTCCAAAATAGCCATCCACGTTCGGGATTTCTTTTTCTAAATCTGGTTTGTATCGTTCGCTTAGGCAGCCAGTAACATATACCTTATCAACTAAGCCTGCTTTTTTTGCATCAGAGTAGCGTAAAATGGTATCTATGCTTTCTTGTTTTGCATTATCAATAAAGCCGCAGGTATTAATAATAATAATGCTAGAATCATCAGCCGTACTTTCGTGTTCTACTTGAAAATTGTTTGCTTTTAGTTGCCCCATCAATACTTCACTGTCAACTATATTTTTTGAACAACCAAGCGTAACTACATTTACTTTATTCTTTTTAAGTGTTTTTGTTTTCAATCTTTTGTCGTTTTTAAGAATACAAAGTTAATAAATTCAATGGCTCAATTTACCTATTTCAATAACAGTTTGGTGTTTATAACTTAAAGCTAATTCGTCTAAAATTCTATTTCAATTATTTAAGTTTACATTATAAAAATTAATAATAATGAATGTACATTTTATTGCAATAGGTGGAAGTGCCATGCACAATATGGCAATGGCAATGCATAAAAAAGGATTTAATGTTACAGGTTCTGATGATGAAATATTTGAGCCTTCAAAAACTAGATTAGCCAATTTGAATTTATTGCCTCAAAAAATGGGTTGGGATGAAAATAATATTCACTCTGGCTTGGATGCAGTTATCCTTGGAATGCATGCACGTTCGGATAATCCTGAATTGATAAAAGCACAACAACTAGGATTAAAAATATATTCTTATCCCGAATACATTTACGAACAAACAAAAGATAAAATACGAATAGTAGTAGGTGGAAGTCATGGAAAAACTACTATTACAGCAATGATATTACATGTATTAAATTATAATAATTTCGATTGCGACTATATGGTAGGAGCACAGCTAGCGGGTTTTGATACTATGGTTAAATTAACTAAAGAAGCCAAGATTGCTGTTATTGAAGGAGATGAATATTTATCCTCACCTATTGATAGAAGACCTAAATTTCATTTGTACAAACCGAATGTTGCTATTTTAAGTGGAATAGCTTGGGACCATATCAATGTGTTTCCAACTTTTAAAAACTATGTGGAGCAATTTGAAATTTTTGTTGGCTTAATTGAGCCAAATGGAAGTATCGTTTACTGCGAATTAGATGAAGAAGTAAAAAATGTTTCTCAATCAGCTAGGGAAGACATAAAAAAAATACCTTACTCTATTCCAAATCATAAAATAGAAAATGGAGTGAGCATTTTGTTGACTGAAAAAGGAGAAGTGCCTCTTCAAATTTTTGGTGATCATAACTTAATGAATGCAAATGGAGCAAGATTAGTTTGTAATCAAATTGGAGTGAGCGATGAACAGTTTTATAAAGCAATACAATCTTTTAAAGGAGCATCAAAACGATTAGAATTAGTTGCAAAAAATGAATCAACTGCAGTTTATAAAGATTTTGCTCATTCGCCTTCAAAGCTAAAGGCAACAACACAAGCTGTAAAAAAACAATTTCCTAATCGTAAGTTAATTGCGTGTATGGAGTTGCACACCTTTAGTAGTTTAAATCAAGCATTTTTAAATGAGTATAATGGTTCAATGGAATTGGCAGATGAAGCGATTGTATATTTTAATCCTCATACAATTGAACATAAAAAATTAGAGCCGATTACAGAAAATCAAGTGAAAGAAGCATTTGGCACAAATAATATTCGTGTTTACACAAATTCAGAAGACCTATTTTCTGATTTATCAAAAGTGGATTTTGAAAATAAAAATTTGTTGTTAATGAGTTCAGGGAATTTTGATGGTGTTGATTTTAGCGCCTTTGCAAAACAAATATTATAAAAATTACAACAAACTTTTTAACGCATTTTCAATTGTAGTGTATTTAAAAACAAATTGTTCTTCTGTAAGCCTTTTAGAAACAACTTTCCTGCTTTTAAGAACTAATTCAGTTTCTGTTCTTATAAAAAACGCACCTATTTCTAGCATCCATTTATAAGCAGGTAATCCAAAATGTATTTTTAAAATATTTCTCATTGTACTCATGAGATATGAATTTTTTACTGGATTTGGCGCAGCTATATTATATATTCCTTCACTGGTTTTATTTTTTATAATATGCAATATTGCATTTAAAAAATCTTCTTCATGAATCCAACTAATGTATTGATTTCCACTTCCCATTTTCCCTCCTAAACCCAATTTTGTAAGTTTTTTTAAAACAGGTACAACACCTCCGTTTTTTCCTAATACCATTGTAATTCTTAAAACTGCTTTTCTTGTATTGGGTAGTATAAATTCTTCGAATGAATTTTCCCATTTTTTGCATACATCAACTGAAAACCCATGTCCAAATTCGGTGCTGTATTCATCCATGTCTTTGTCTTCAGAGTATCGATATATTGTTGCAGAAGCAGCATTTATCCATAGGGCAGGAGGTGTTTTTGATTTTGAAATTACTTCTCCTAAGATTTTTGTTGCATTTACACGAGATTCAATTATTTCTTTTTTGTTTTCTTCAGTGTATCTGCAGTCTACGCTTTTTCCTGTAAGATTAATAACAGCATCCGCTGTGCCAATTTCTTTTGCCCAATTGCCAAAAGTTTTTCCGTCCCAATTTAAATAAGAAATATTTTTATGTTCTCTTTCTTTACCTCTTGTTAGAATAATAACTTTAGTGGGTGTATTAATAAAATGATTAATAATTATATCACCTAAAAAGCCACTACCTCCTGCAATTATTATTTTTTTTAATTCCATAATACTATAACAAATATGAAAATGTTTTGTTCAAAAAAAATCCCCAGCACTATGCTGGGGATTTTTTTACTTAGCTCTTATCAATTGTAACCAGCCTTTTTCATCATATTCTTTTCCATCTACACCAACAGCTTTTATTAAATAATAATAGGTGCCGTCAGATGAATTATCTCCACTCCATGAATTATTTAAATCGTTACTCTCAAATTTCTTTTTGCCCCAACGGTCAAAAATTTGGATATTATAATTGTTGATTGCAAAACCACTTACTTTAAAGTATGGATTTGCTCCGCCAGGTGTAAATATGTTAGGAATAATTAAAATAGATGTGTTATTTACATCAATTAGGATGGTTGCTGTATCAGCACATCCATTAGCATCAATTCCAATTAAAGTAACTATGTATTGTCCTTCGGTATTGAATACATGGCTTGGATTTATTAATGTAGATGTGTTATTGATTCCTGATAACGTATCACCAAAATTCCATAAATAGGTTACCACACTTGGGTCGGAAGTGTTAGAGAAATTTACATTCAATGGATGAAATCCAGATGTTGGGCTTGCAGTAAAAGATACCATTGGTGAAGTTGCATTCACAGTAACTACTGAAGAATCGACACAACCACTACTATTGTCGGTAACTACAATTGTATAAGTGGTAGGATTGGTAACTGTTGCAGTAGTGAACTGTCCATTAGGATTTGTAACGCCAGTTGAAGGATTCCAAGTGTAAACATAATTTGTAGAATCAGGTGCTGCACCACAATGACGGAAACGTACGTTTGGTCTTTGAGTTAATGTTGTACCAGCTACAGTGCTTGGGCATTGAGGTGTAGCATCGCTAACAGAATATAGCGATGAATTAAATGTTGTTGTCGTATATGGAGACACGCAATTTAATGTATAGTTTGGAGAAGGAGGCATTTCATTAAAACATATTTCTACTACTATGTTTGAAATTCCATCCCACAAAAATGCATTGTTAAATACATGTTGATTCCAGCCAACTGCAACATTAAATGTCTGAGGTGTGTAAACATTTTGTAATCCTCCAAGCCAATTTGTTAAGCTATTTACAGTTGTACAGCCCATATTAATTGTGTATTGGTGATATGTAGTAATACCATTAATAGCACTTACATTAAAATCTAGTCGGTCAATTTTTCCTCCACTTATACCAGCAGCAGTTAATTCAGACGCTCGGAATAAAAATTGATGTTTAACAGAAGACCACCAGTTGCCGTAAGGAGCAGGGTAGGTAGTTGTAGTGTTTACAGCTGTTCCATTTCCAACTTGAGTTACAGTTCCTCCAGAACACATCACAGGTGTAGTTCCACATGTTGCAGGCACAGAGCTTCCAAAAGTAACTCCAAGATTTACAGTTTCTCCAGAGCATACAGAAGTATCTGATGTAAATGCAATTGTATTTGGAGGATAGTTTGGTATTGCAGAAATTGTTACTATGTCTGTTTTTATACAGCCTTGCGGACTAGTAACGGTAACTGTGTAAGTGTATGTTCCAGGATTTGTAATAGTAGCAATAGGATTTGCAATTGTAGTACTATTCAAGTATAAACTTGGCGACCAAGAATAGGTATATGCTCCAGCAGGTGTTGGAGTTACATTTAATTGAATAGGTTGTTGCAAGCAAGTTGTACTAGATGATTGGCTAACAGTAAATGAGTAATCTGGCACTATTGTAACAGTTATTGTATCTCTGTTTACACAAGTCCCACTTAAATCACTTTCAACTTGATACACTGTGGTAGAAGTTGGTGATGCAATAGGATTTGCACATGGGTTGCAAGAAAAATTTGTTCCCACTACAATAGGAGGTCCGCTTAACACAGTCCATGTGAAAGTACTTCCACCAGTTCCCATTAAAGTAGCAGTTTGGTTTCCGCAAAGTACTCTGTCTGGTCCGCCCAATGTTCGTGGATTTACATTAATATCGTAAACGAATGTTTGTTGTCCTTGAACTGGACAAGCGCCATCATTAACTGTTACACTAAATGTAGTATTTGTACCAGCACTTCCCCCAGGTGCTGTCCATGTGATAGTAGCTATTACTGGATTGGTTCCTGAAGTTGTTATAGTTGCTCCAGGCAATGCACTTGCTAAAGTAGATGTTAATGTTAAAATATCTGCAGCATCTACATCCGTGTATGTAGCATTAAAAGTGAAGTTAGACCCTTCGCACATATCAATTGAAAAGGGGCCCGTTTGTACTGCTGTTCCGGTTAGTCCTGTAATGGCTCCTGCGCTTGCATCTGGTACTATGTTAGAACAGTTTTGTACAATAAATTGAATATCTCGCATGGTTGTTCCAATCAAGTTGCCATTGCTATCGTATTCTTGTACCATTACTACCACAACAAAATTTCCAAGAGTAGTAGGGGTAAATGATAATAAGCCTGTACTTGGATTAATTGTAATTCCTGGAATTGGCGAAGTAGCTGAATAACCTGCAGTATAAGTTAGCATAGTTGCTCCTGCATCCATTGCATTGATTAAAGAAAAATAAAGAGAATCACCATCAGTTTCAACCACACCGTAGCTATAATTTACTAATTGATTGATACAAACGTATGGTATCGGTTGTGCGTTAAATGAAGGAGAGCTGTTGCATGGAGCTGTTGCGCTGTTTAAGGTTGCTTGTATATAACTACCAACTGAAGCAGGAGTAACTAAGTTTACAATTGCACCATTTCTACAACAAACACTCCAGCTCATCGTCCAAGTATCACAGGGAGGAGCTAAAGTTACAACGCCCGTATAATTAAAAACCCACATTCCAGGTAGTGTGCCTCCGTTACAAGTACTGTTATTTATTTGTGTGGGACAAAGTTGAGAAATTTCTGTTCCTCCAGGGTTTGTGCCATTTACTGTAAGTGTGGCAGTACCACCACAAGTGCTAGAAAAATTAATTGTTTGAGATGCACCTGGGTCAAAACCCAAACAATCAACAAATAAATTTAGGTTGATTTGATATTGATTGCCTCCAAGGCATGTGTATGTTAAATCTCCTCCAGCAATATGAGATGCTTTTGAGAAAATTGCAGTTCCGAAAAATAATAATAACAGTAAATATTTTTTCATTTTGGTAGAGTTGAATAATTATTGAATAGCTAAAATATAAAAAATAGCTGAAGGAGGATGTAAAATCAGGTGATTTTTTAAGACTAAATTAAGCTTGGTTAATTTTTCGAATCAAATAATTTTGACCCACAAATTCACCACAAGTGCGGATAGCTCCTACAGTAACCCCTAAAACTCCATGCATGTTTAGGTTTTGGCCTGTAAAAAACAAATTTGGAATTTTTGTTTTAGGGGAAATAAATGTTTTTAAAGGATCTCTATAATCTTTTGCAATGCCATAGAGACCGCCATCTCTTGCTCCTATATAATCTCGGTAGGTTAAAGGGGTGGAAGAAGTATAAGATTGAATTTTTGTTCTTATATCAGGAAATTTTTTTTCAACTTCATCGATGGCTCTTTCGGCAAATTCATGTTTAAAGTCTTCATATTCTTGACCTCTACTTTCATTGTTTCTAGGTATAGTAGCAAAAGTGTTTTCCCATTTTTTTACTTCTGTAAATGGCATATAGCACAATATTGTCAGACAATCGGCATACTCATCCGATTTTGCAGATTTGGGAACAAATATACAATAACCGTCTGGCCATTCTGACCCTGTTTTGTAAACACCAGTCCAAACATCATTTCGTTTGTAGTGATAAATATTATAGTTTAAATATTTGAATGTGTTTGGTTTTAAAACTACATCAATAATAAAAGCTGATGAAGAATTTTCTAATCCTTGTAAACGGTGACGATATGCATTTTTTATTTTTGTTGATTCCAGCATATTCATTGTTGTGGCTGGATGAATATTTGAAATGAAATTTTTTCCTTCAATACGTTCTCCATCTTTTAGTTCAACGTATTGAATCATTCCATCGGTCTCTACAATACGTTTTACTTCAGCATAGTTTCTTATTTCTCCGCCAAGTGCTTTGATGTTTTTTGTAAGATGTTTTTCAATTTGAGCTCCACCATTCACACATTTATACGAACTTTCGATATAAGTATTTACAACAAGAGCGTGAACATACAAAGGTGTTTTGTCTCCTTCTCCAGCGTAAAGAGGATTTGAACCTGCTAATACATTTTGTAATTTTAAATTTGTAGTTAATGAAGCAATGTATTCGCGTGCATTTACATCTAAATATTTTGTTCCAATAATTGGCGCATTATCTTCTTTTAATTGATATAAAGGAAAGTAATCACAAATTTCTTGAATGTGATTTACATAATTGTTAATAGCATCCTTTTCGGCAGGGAATTTTTTTACCAATTGCTCCACAAAATTGTCATAACCTTGGGCATGAAAATATTCATTTTCATCTCCATCAAAAGTAATTCTATCAAAACCATCAACATCCATTTTGTGTAAATGGAGTTTGTCCATAATATTAAAATACTTAAAACTTTGATTTAAATTTTGACCTTCATCTAATCCTCCGATATAATGTATTCCAGTATCAAATATGGCTTTTTCACGAACAAAAATTTGCAAACTACCACCAAGTTGGCGGTTTTTTTCTAGCACCAAAACTTTGTATCCTTCTTTACTTAAAATATAAGCACTTTCCAAGCCCCCAAGTCCACTTCCTATTATTACTACATCATACTTTGCCATAAAAGACTAATTGTTTCTTAATACATACGTTATGTTAGACGTAAATTTTGTATTATCAATTTTTTGAATTTGCAAATTTAATTTTTTTGCAACATCTTCAATAAAAGATGAAGATACAAATTCTAATTTATTTTGTGTTTTGTTAAAGCCAAATTTTGTAGAAAAAAATTCGGTATAGCGTGTTCCCCAATGACGTTTTTCTAAGCTAGCATCTGCATCACGTAAAAGAATCATCCCATTTTTATTGAGGTTGTTTGCACATTTCGTGATTAATTTTTCTTGTTCTTGTTTTGGTAAATAATGTAAAATATCACTCAATACAAATGCATCACTTATAGGTAATTCACAAGTGGTAGCATCTGCTGGAAAAAAAGTGAGTCTTTCAGTTTTTGAAAAACAATTGTTTGCAACTGCAATTTTTTCTTCATCATAATCAGTTCCAATCACAATTCTATCTTCACTCATAAAGCTAAGCATATAAGGTAAAAAACCATAGCCGCACCCAACATCTGTTATTGTCCCTTTTTTAGGAAGTAATGATTCGAATAATTTATAATTACCTTCTAGCTTTACTTTAATGCGCATGTACCATTCTAAAATGGGCCCTTTGTAAATATAATTTTTTGATAAACGATTAATATAATAATCAACCGTTTCTATTTCATTACGCATTTTTTCATATTCAGCTTTAAAATATTTGCTGATATTTTTTGTTTTTGAACTATAGTCGGTTCCAAAGGAATTATCACTAGCAAGAATGCGAGGCAAGTATTTTACAGTTACGCTTCCATTTTTTAATAAAGTACTATCATCTTTACCTTGAACAAAAGCTGTTCCATGAAAAATAATTGGAACAATATCTACATTTAATTTTTCTGCAATATAAAATGCGCCTTTGTGAAAGCGTCCAATTTTAGGAGTTTCTGAACGAGAGCCTTCTGGAAATATAGCGAGCGAATAGCCGTCATCAATTAATTCTTTTATGCTGTCTAAATTTTCTTCATAACCTGCACTTTTTGGAATGAAGCCTCCTAAACGTACAATTGGACCCATGAAAGGAGAATTCCAAACCCAATCATTCACCATTAAAATTAATTTGGGATTTAATGACTGCATCAACAAGGAATCAATAACGGAGTGGTGATTGCAAACTACAATTGCTGGTTTTGTGAATTGTTCGTTCTGCTCATTGATAAATTTTCTACGCACATGTGCATGAATATGAATCATTGATTTGGTATAATAGTGTCTTAATTGGTGGAATATTTTTAGACGTGATTTTTTAGGTATAGGCAATAATTTCACAATAATAAATCCGAGTGGTATTAAGGTAAAGCAACCAAACGTAAACCAAGTGAATGCAATTGCTGATTGTATTAAACTCAAAATCGTAAATGGAACTCTTTTTTTGTTTGTTCTGTTTGTAATAAAAAATTTGAACAAGGCTGGTTGTAAAGTATTAGAAACAATTAATACAGAAAACATTCCTATAATAGTAATTATTCCAATAGATTTTAGAGAAGGATGTTGAGCAAAAGCTAATACACCAATTCCAATCATAGTTGTAAAAGCAGAAAGTATTATCCCTGATTTGTAAGAATTTAAATTTTTCTGTCCTGTTTTGTATTCATTCATTAAAGCATCTGTAATAAATATGCTGTAATCATCGCCTAAACCAAAAATAAAAGTAGAAATGATAATGTTGATGATATTAAACTTGATGTCAAACATTCCCATAACTCCAAGAATAATTAACCAACTTAACATCATCGGGATATATGTAATAAGCGCAAGTTCCAATCGCCCATAAGACAAAATAAGAATTATCAATACGAGTAATGAAGAAATTCCAAGTATTAAGTTGAAATTATTTTTAATAATTTCAATAAATTTATTTGTAAGAAATTTTTTGTCGAACACAACTAGATTTTCATTCTCTGTAAATGCGTTCACTACTTTGTCTTCGTTTTTAGTTGTAGTTTTTATTGCTGTGATTACAAGCGTTTGATCATTGCTTTTTGAGATGTAGTTACTGAATATAGATGATTGAGAGTCGCCAAAAGCGTCAATTGAAATTGGATTGAAGTTTTTATCTAATAAATCAAAAAATCCTGAAAAAGCATTTTCTTTAAAATTGTATTTTGAACTCTTTGCAATCAATTCTTTTTTTAATTCATCTTTTTTTGTCTTCGTCCAGAATTTATTCCAACGTTCAATTCTATTTAACTGTTCTTCTTTAGATAACAATACAGAACTAATCGTAGAATATTTTTTTATGAGGTTTTCTTGTTCTAGTTTTTTTAATGTTGGTTCATTTTTTTCGCTTTGTAATAATGCTTCATCTAATGTGTTGCCGTTGTTTATCAGGTAAACAGTTTTTAAAGAAACATTACTTATGCTATTTAAATTTTCTTCTGCTTTTGCTAATTTAGTATCAACATAATTCATTTTCATCATATCGCCTTCAAAACTTACATTTTGAGAAGTGAAGACTGAAATGGCTGCTAATACTAATATTAAAACGATTAAATATTTATTATTTTCAAATTTGTAGGCAGCAATTTTTTCTATAAAGTTATGTTTAGGTATTTCGAAATTTTTCTTTTTTTCTTTTAGTATTTGAGGAAAAATTATGAGCGTAAAAAGTGCTGCACCTATTAAACTTAAAGCTGCAAACAAGCCAAAATCTTGCAATGCTTCAGATTTTACAAACAATAAACTTAAAAATGCGCCAATAGTACTTGCGCTTCCCATTGTGAGTGGAACCGACAAATCTTTAACTGTGATTTGTAGTGAGTTAGTATGATTAAAGTGGGTATAAAAGTGAATAGAGTAGTCAATAGCTATTCCAAGAACGATTGACCCTGCACCCAATGCAATGGCTGATATGCTTCCTTTTAATAAATAAATAATAGCTAAGGAAAATCCTGCTCCAAAAAGTACTGGTAAAAAAATGACAAAAAAAACAGAAACTCTTTTGAAAAAAAATGTAAGTAGTAAAAAAAGAGCAACAATTGTTATACTGAGTGTTAAAACTACATCTTTTTTTATTCTTTCTGCATTGCCAAGTGATACTGCATTGCTTCCAAAATACTCAGCAGAGATATTTTTGTTTTTTTTATCAATATAAGTAATTGCTGAATCAATTTTAGAGAAAAGCTGCTTGTTTAATTTTGTGTCAGAAGGTTTAGGAGTTGGGCTTACAAAAAAGAGAATATGTTTTTTGTCCTTTGTAAAAATATAACCATTGTCTAATTCAAAGTTGTCATCCAATTGCAATCCTTGCATTCTTTTTAATGCATAAGGTGTTATTCCTATTGGGTCTCGTAAAATATTTTTTTTGAGAACAAAACTTGCTGGAGATAGTAGTGTTTTGTAATTTTTTTCTAGAGTGCTATCAAGTTCGGTAGGTGTAATTAGCTTGGCTAAAGTGGTATAGTCTTGTTCTTGTAAAAAAATGGGGAGGTTTTCAAGAAATACATTATATACATTATACATAACATCATCACTTACTTTAAATGTAATGTCTTTAATTAGTGTGGAATCAATTTTTGATAATTGTTCGTAAAGTGTATCGGCATAATTTATTAAATCACTTTCTGTACTTGTTTCATTTTCTTTTGCATAAACTGTAATCACAAGTTTATCAAGAAAAGAAGATGTTTTAAGGATAGTATTTAATCGTTCAACCTTTGCGTCAGTAGGCATCATCTTCGTGATGTCTTCTTCCAGTTTTATATTAGATGAAAAATATGTTGAAAATAAAATAGAGCAGAGAAGGATAGTAAAAAAAAGTATCTTTCTTTTTTTGAATAATTTAAAAAGGGATGTAAAAAAGATATGCACTAATATTTATTCGTTTAGTTTAATTTTTTCTTTTTCGAATTAAGTTTGAGCACGATATAAGTAATCAGTCCTAAAACTATTGCCATAATAATAGCAAAAAATAAGCTTCCTATTAAATATTCTAATAAATGAGATTTCATTGCTTCCCAAATTTCAGGAATTGTATTTATTCCAGAATCAAAAATACTATCGCTTAAGTTTTGTCCTAAGACTAATTGTCCTGTTTTTAAACTTCCATAAATTAAAAAAGGAATCATAGGAGGAACACTTATTTGAGCTGCTAAGCCTACAATTGCTTTGTTCAATTTTAATAAGTGAGCCAATAACAATGCACTCACAAATTGGTAGCCCCAAATTGGTATTATTCCCATAAATACCCCAAATGAGACAGCTAAACTTTTTCTAATTGTAGACTCATTTGTATCTACAAAGTGTTTTTTTAGAAAGGCTTTTATGTTTTTAATACTTAAATTTTTGATTAAAAAAATAGGTTTGTACCAAAGGAAAGCAACAAAAAACAAATAGGTATTTAATAGGCTTATTCTAGCAAAATCTTTGAAAGGTCTAAAATGAGTTACTCTTTCGTCTCCTTCAGCATAAAAAACTTTTATTGGTACTGGTTTTACATCTATTCCTTTCCAAGCAGCTTTCACCATTACTTCGATTTCAAACTCATATTTTTTTGTAAAGTACTTCGTTCCCTTCATTTTTTCAATAGGGTAGAGACGGTATCCAGATTGGGTATCAGGTAAATCAATATGAGTAAAAAGTTTGAACCAAAAATTAGAAAATTTATTCCCAAAAGTGTTTTTTTTTGGCATATTTTCTTGATTCAAATTCCTTGCACCTACAAGTAAAGTGTCAGGATTTTTTTCTATTTCATCTATAAATATTGGTATATCATTAGCATAATGTTGCCCATCACTATCAATCGTTATTGCATACCTGTATCCAAGTTCTTGTGCTTTTTTTATTCCTGTTCTTAATGCAACTCCTTTTCCTTTATTTGGTTTGTATTCAAGAATGGTTATTTTTTCCTTAAATTGATTAACAATATCAGAAGTATTATCTGTAGCTCCGTCATTAACCACAATTATGTTTGACGTAAATGCTAAAACATCTGAAATCACTGTAGAGATTGTTTTATTATTGTTATAGGTTGGAATGATAATACAACATTTAAGTGTATTAATTTTTGAACTATAAATTTCAAATACTTTATCAACCATTATCTTCTCCTAAAATTGGAGGGCAAAAATAGGAATAATTTTATAAAAAATCACACAAAATAAACCTGTTTAAGTTTCAGTAAATCAAGCTATTGTATTTAATTAAAATTTGTGATTTAGAATGTAATTTATTTATACAATTTAGTTGAAGTGTTTCCTTAAAAAAGGCTTAAAAAAGTTCGCTATAAAAAAACACTCGATTTGGTCGAAAAATTAGAAAAGAATGCAACCATTTAAACTACTTTTGCATCTTAAATAAAACAAAGTATAAAACAAATAATGAAAAGGGCTACTTACTCAAATTTTATAATGGCAAAATCACGCTACATATTATTCATTTTATTTTCAGTTTTTCTTTCTGAAAACTTGATTTCTCAAACTGTAACAGCTACTCCTGCAAATGCTAGTATTTGTTTTGGGGCTAGTGCAACTTTTAATGCAACATATACAGGGCCAGTAGCTACTTCTACCACGAATTATACAATAAGCACTATCCCCTATGCGCCAGATCCATTAACTGCTGGTACTTCTGTATCATTGACGGATGATTCTCAAACGGGCATGCTTCCAATTGGTTTTACATTTTGTTATTTTGGAAATAGCTACACACAATTTATAATTGGTTCAAATAATTGGATTGGTTTTAGTGCTGGTCAAACATCCACTTGGGTAACAGCTCCTATTCCATCAAATACTGGTAATGCCCCTATGAATACTATTATGGGAGCTTGGCAGGATATTAATCCCGGTGTTGGTGGGACCGTTAGATATGCTGTTTATGGTACTGCTCCTAATAGAAGACTTTCTGTTTCTTGGAATAATGTTCCAATGTTTTCTTGTACTGGTCAATTGTATTCAAGCCAAATTATTATTTATGAAACAACAAATATCATTGAGACACATATTCTTAATAAGTCATTATGTTCCACTTGGAATAGCGGCAATGCTGTTCACGGATTACATAACGCAACTGGTACTGTGGCAGTGGTTGTTCCTGGAAGAAATAACACGCAATGGACTACCTCGAATGAGGGAAGAAGATTTACCCCTAGTGGACCAGCAACAAATACAATTAATTGGTATGTAATGCCTTCTAACACTTTAGTTGGAACAGGTAATTCCATAACGGTTACTCCTCCTGCATGTCAAGTAAACACTTATTATTATGCGCAAGCTGGTACTTCAGGCACTTGTGTTACTGCACTTGCAAGAGATACTGTTTTAGTTACACAAACAAACTGTTCTCCTTGTACTTTAACTGCAGGTAGTAATGGACCTATTTGTGTTGGTTCAACATTAAATTTAACTGCTTCAAATGTAACAGGTGCAACTTATTCTTGGACAGGGCCCAATGGCTTTACATCTACTTTGCAAAATCCAAGTATTCCTTCTACTACTTCAGCTGCGGGTGGTACTTATACTGTTATTGCAACACAGGCTGCAAGTTGTAGTTCTTGTACCACAACCGTTAACGTAGTAATTAATACAATACCTACCGCTCCTGCTCCAAGCAGTAATACGCCTGTTTGTTCTGGAAACACTTTAAATTTAACAGCTCCTTTAATTGCTGGTGCTACCTATAATTGGACAGGTCCAGGTGGATTTACTTCAACATTACAAAATCCTAGTATTACAAGTGTTACTACTGCAGCTAGTGGAACATATTCCTTAACTGTAACAGTAAATGGATGTACAAGTCCTGCTGGTACTACAAATGTTGTTATTAATAATACACCTGCACCTCCGGTGCCAAGTAGCAATAGCCCTATATGTGCGGGTTCTAATTTAATTTTAACAGCTAATAATATTGCAGGCGCAACTTATGCATGGACTGGTCCAGGTGGATTTACCTCTGCTGTTAGAAATCCACCTCCATTTGCTGCAACAACAGCAAATTCAGGAACGTATTCTTTAACTGTTACTGTTGGTGGTTGTACAAGTACTCCTGCTACAATTAATGTAGTAGTAAATGCGGTTCCTGTTGCTCCAACTTCGAGTGATGTTACAATTTGCAGTGGAACTTCTGCTACTTTAACAGCCACTGCACCAGGTCCAGTTTATGAATGGTACGATGCAGCAACTGGCGGAACATTACTAGGAACAGGTGCTTCTTATAATACACCAGTATTAACTACGACTACGACTTATTATGTACAAGCAGTAAACGGAACTTGTATTGGACCAAGAACTGCAGTTACAGTAACAGTTCAGCCAAGCATTACTGTTACAACTAGCCCTAGCACTAGTATTTGTGAGGGTTCTTCAACAACTTTAAATGTTACAAATCCAACTGGTGCTGGATATAATTTTTCTTGGGATGAACCAACCAGTATTGGCTTTTCTACATTGCAAAGCCCAAGTGTTTCACCAACAACTACAACTACTTATACCGTTACCGTAACAGATGCAATTGGATGTAGTGGAACTGCTTCAGTTACAATTACAGTTAGTCCTGCAATGACATTAACACTTGCTGCAACTGATGTTACTTGTGCTGGATTATGTAATGGTGCTGTTACTAGTACATTCTCTGGTGGTATTGCACCATATACTTACTTGTGGTCAAATGGAAATACTACTCCAAACTTAAGTGCTGTTTGTGCAAATACATACACGCTTGTAATAACGGACGCTATTGGATGTACAATATCACAAGTTGCTACAGTACAAGCTCCAGCAGCATTAACTGCTACAAACGGACAAACAAATGTAACATGTAATGGTTTGTGTGATGGAACTGCATTTGTTACACCCAATGGAGGAACAATGCCGTATACTTATTTATGGAACAATGGTCAAACAGGAGCAAATGCAATTAACTTATGCGCTGGAGTAAATTCTTGTACAATTACGGATGCAAATGGATGTACAGTAACATCTAGTGTTACAATTACTCAACCTGCTGCATTAAATGTTAATCCTGTAACTGGAGCTACAATATGTACCGGACAAAGTACTACACTTAATGCTACTACAACAGGCGGAACAGCTCCTATAACAATTAATTGGATGTCGCCAGCTACAACAGGTACAAGTAATACTGTTACTCCTACAACAACTACAACATATACAATTACTGCTACAGATGCAAATGGTTGTACTTCTAATACTCAAAATACAACTGTAATTGTTCGTCCACCATTAGGTGTTACTGCAAGTGCAAATGTGTCAATTTGTATTGGCGCTAGTACAACATTAACAGCATCAGGTTCTGGTGGTAATGGTTCTTATACATATACTTGGACTCCAGGTGGAATGACAGGAGCAAGTGTTAATGTGAGTCCAACTTCAACCACTACTTACACTGTTACAATTACTGACGGATGTACTGTTTTGCCTGCAACTGCAAATGTTACAGTAACAGTATTGCCAAAACCTACAGTTAATTTTGTTTCGAATATAAATTCTGGTTGTACTCCATTGTGTGTGAATTTCACAGATAACAGTACTGCTGCTGGAACAATAACAACTTGGAACTGGTCTTTCGGAAACGGAGGAGCAAGCACTCAAAATCCTACAAATTGTTTTGACAATCAAGGACAATACAGTGTTTCATTAACGGTAACAGATAATAATGGATGTACAAATACTGCTACAATAAATAATATGATAAATGCAATTGCGGTTCCTACTGCTGCATTTGTAGCAAATCCTCAACCAGCATCCATTACAGATCCTAATATAACATTTAGTGATTTATCAAGTTATGCAACTTCTTGGAATTGGAACTTTGGTGATGCAGCATTTGGTTCATCAACAAATACTAGTACATTGCAAAGTCCACAACATATGTATAGTTTGGATGGTACATATTGTGTAACACTTGTTGTAAGTAATCAAAATACTTGTTTTGATTCTATTACTACTTGCATTGATATTCAACCAGATTATACATTGTATATTCCAAATGCATTTACTCCTGATGGAAACTCTCTGAATTCTACATTTGCTCCTAAAGGTTCAAATGTCGCTGAATTCCAAATGTATATTTTTAACCGTTGGGGTAATTTAATTTACCAAACATCTGATATATACAAAGGTTGGGATGGTTCCTATAAGAATAACGGCACACCTGCCGAGCAGGGTGTTTATGTTTACCGAATAATTACGAAAGACAAAGTAGGTCAAGTACGAGAGTATGTTGGACATGTTACTTTAGTCAAGTAAAAAGATATAACAAATTTGTTTGTTTGTTTGTTATCGAAACCCTCTTGTGAAATTTATTTTACAGAGGGTTTTGCTTTTAACAATAATTAGTAAATTAGCAAAAGAAAAAACATCCCCACCATTGCTATTAAAATAGTATTTTAGCAACCTAAATTTATGTTTACACTCTTAAAAAAGGAAATAAAGAGCTTCTTAAGTTCGCTTATCGGTTATATTACCATTACTGTGTTTTTGGCGGTAATCAGCCTTTTTATGTGGATAATAAAAAATGATACCAATACCGATTCAAATGTATTGGATAACGGATATGCTAATATCGACCCTTTATTTACGATTGCTCCTTGGTTGTTTTTGTTTTTAATACCTGCTATTACCATGCGTAGTTTTGCCGATGAAAAACGTGCTGGTACAATTGAACTTTTATTAACTCGTCCATTAACAGATTTACAAATCATACTTGCTAAATATTTTGCGGGATTTTTATTGGTTTTGTTTGCATTGTTACCTACGCTAATATATTATTACTCTGTTCATCAACTTGGAAACCCTGTTGGAAATATTGACACTGGAGGGATGTGGGGTTCTTATATTGGACTTTTGTTTTTAGGTGCTGCTTTTGTTTCCATTGGAATTTTTGCTTCTTCAATTTCTGAGAATCAAGTGGTGTCATTTATTATTGCATTATTCCTTTGCTTTTTTATATATACAGGCTTTGATTTTATTAGCTCATTTTCATTGTTTGGGAAAGTAGATAATTTGATTATATCATTAGGGATAAATAGCCATTATATTTCAATGAGTAGAGGTGTAATAGATACAAGAGATGTAATTTATTTTATAAGCTTAATTGCAATATTTGTATTAGGAACACGAACCGTTTTAGAAAGCAGAAAATGGTAATATGAAAATATTGAAAAACAAAAATAAAAAACGTGATTTAACAGCATTGCTTTTAGCAGTTGTTATTATTGTGCTTTTGAATTTTCTTGCTTCTTTTGTTTTTCATCGTTTTGATTTAACATCTGAAAAACGATATACTTTGTCTGATGCAACAAAAACACTTTTAGGAAAACTAGATGATGTGGTTTATGTAAAAGTTTATTTGGATGGCGATTTTCCTGCTGGATTCAAACGTTTAAGAAATGAAACAAAAGAAATGTTGGATGAGTTTAGAGCATATTCCAATGATAATATTGAATACGAATTTATTAACCCTTCAGAAAACACGGACAAAAAGCAACAGAACGAAGTTTTTAAACAGCTTTACGATAAAGGCCTACAGCCAACAAATTTAGAAGTAAAAGATGAAAATGGAACTTCGCAACAAATCATTTGGCCTGCCGCATTAATCACATATAAGGGAAAAGAATTGCCTTGGCAATTGTTGAAAACTCAAAGTTATCAATCATCAGAAGCGCAATTAAATAATTCTATCCAAGCATTAGAATATGAATTTGCAAGTAGTATTAGAAATCTTACAAAACTTTTTAGACCTGAAATAGCCTTTATTCATGGGCAAGGAGAGTTAGATACTCTTTCAACAAAAGATATTAGAGATGGATTAAAAGAATTTTATTTTGTGGATGATATTGCTATTAATGAGCAACTAAAAGTTTTAGACAAATACAAAGCAATTGTAATTGCCAAACCAGATACTACATTCTCTGATAAAGATTTATTCATTATTGATCAGTTTGTAATAAAAGGAGGAAAAGTATTATGGGTGATTGATCCTCTGTTTACACCTGTTGATAGTTTGAGTAGAAAAGGTGCAACAATGGCTATTCCTTACGATTTAAATTTAGAAAACATTTTATTTAAATACGGTGCTCGTATTAATCCAAATATGATTATTGATTTGCAATGCGCTTCAATACCTGTTAATAAAGCATTTAAAGGTCAGCAGCCAAGGTTTGAATTAATGCCTTGGTATTTTTCTCCTTTAATTACGCCTTCTAATGCGCATCCAATAACTAAAAATTTAGATTTAATAAAAACAGATTTTGCATCAAGTATAGATACAATTGAAGCATTGGGAATAAATAAAACAATTTTATTACGCTCTTCAAAATATACGAAAACCTTGAACTCGCCAGTACGAGTGGATATGAATTATTTGCGTTACCAACCTGACGAAAAACAATTTAAAGATTCTTATCAAAACGTAGCTGTACTTCTTGAAGGAAAATTCGAGTCTGTATTTAAAAACCGTTTGCCAAAAGAAATATTAGAAGATACAGTAATTGCCTACCAAAGTAATGCTGAAAAAGCAACAAGTATGATTGTAATATCGGATGGAGATATTATTAAAAATGATATTCAATACAATACTGGAAAGCCTTATCCTTTGGGGTTTGATAAATATACCAATCAAATGTATGGCAATAAAAATTTTATTTTGAATTGTATGAATTATTTGTGTGACGATTCTGGGTTGATATCAGTAAGAGCACGAGAATTAACATTACGTTTGTTAGACAAGAAAAAAATAAAAGCACAACGTGTGAAATGGCAAATCATAAACACGGGCTTACCTTTACTAATCATTATAGTTTTTGGAATGCTTTATCATTTTAATAGAAAACGTAAATACGCATCATAAAAAAATAGACAATGAAAAAAAATAGAAGAGCAATAATACTTGTGATATTGTTGGGTTCATTATCCACATGGTTTATTTTGCATAATGGGAAGGGCACAATAAAAGAAACATTACGTGATTTTGCTGTAGCAGATACGGCATCCATAGATAAAATATTTTTGGCAGATAAATCGGGAAGGGCAGTTACATTAGAGAGAAAGGCAGTGGGTGAGTGGACTGTAAATGGTAAACATTTAGTTAGAAGAGATGCAATAGAAACACTTTTATACACAATAAAAAAGATAGATGTTAAAGAACCAGTTGGAAAAAAAGCGACAGAGTTTGTGGTTAAAAAATTGGCTGCTGAAGCTGTAAAATGTGAAATTTACCAAAATGGGAAATTAACAAAAGCCTATTATGTGGGAGGAGAAACACAGGACCAAACAGGAACCTACATGATATTAATCGACACAGAAACAATGGAGTCGTCAGCTAAGCCTTTTGTAACTTATATTCCAGGGTTTGAAGGTTTTTTAACTACACGTTATTTTACAATTGAGAAAGATTGGAGGGACAGAACCGTGTTTAGTTATGTTCCAAATACAATTAAGTCTGTAAAGCTAGAAATCCCTGATAAGCCGGAATTGGGCTATGAAGTGATGCAAATCGCAGAAAATAAATTTCAGGTAAAATCGCTGTCCAATGATAAGCTAATTCCAGAATTAGACACATTGGCTGTAAAACAATATCTGTCGTACTACCAACAAATAAATTATGAAACAATGCAAATGGGAATGAAAGAGTCAGAGGTAGATTCAACTATGAAAACAAAGCCTATAAACATTCTAACTGTAATAGATGATAAGGGAGAAAAAAATACAGTTAAATTTTTTCCAAGAAAACCCAAAAAAGATGCATACGATGTAGATGGTAAACCCTTGCCTTTTGACCCTGAGAGAATGAATGCGGTTTTGAATACTGGAGAAATGGCTGTGGTTCAATATTATATTTTTGGAAAATTGATGCCACCTATAGAGTATTTTATGCCTAAAAAGGCAAGCGCTAAAAAATAATAAGCCTATTTATTAACTAAGTAATTAAAATCCCCATAAATGGGGATTTTTTTTGTTAAAAAGTAGGTTAAAACTATATTTTTGGTGGAGCAAAAACAAACCTTTAAATAAGTTATATTTGCTTTGCGAGTTTTTAAAAAATGAATCTTTATTAAAAATACAATTTACGTATGAAATTTATAGTATCAAGCACTACATTATTAAAACAACTTCAGGCAGTTAATGGAGTTCTTAACAGCAACAATGCATTACCAATTTTGGAAAATTTTTTATTCGAGATTGATAAAAATCAACTAAAGGTTTCTGCATCTGATTTAGAAACAACAATGACTACCGTTATTGCAATCGAATCAAAAGACACTGGTAATATTGCTGTGCCAGCTAAATTATTGTTGGAAACTCTAAAAACTTTTGCTGACCAACCTTTAACATTTAATATCGACCCTAAAAAATACGGAATAGAAATAGTTTCGGATTATGGTAAATATAAATTAACAGGTCATAATGGAGATGAGTTTCCTAAGCTTCCAAATATTGATTCTGCAACCTCTTTAGAGATGGATTCTTCAATATTAGGCTCTGCAATTAATAAAACAATTTTTGCAACTGGTAATGATGAATTACGTCCGGTAATGTCAGGTGTATTTTGTCAATTAGCAACCGATAGTATTACATTTGTTGCTACTGATGCGCACAAATTGGTTCGTTACAAAAGAAGCGATGCAAAAGCAGCAGCAGCAGCCTCATTCATCATTCCTAAAAAACCTTTAAACCTTTTAAAAAATATTTTGGGAGGAATCACTGGTAATGTAAAAATTGAATACAACACTACTAATGCATTTTTTTCTTTCGAAAACACAAATTTAGTTTGCCGATTGATTGATGGAAAATACCCGAATTATGACGCTGTTATTCCTAAAGAAAACCCAAATAAATTAACTGTTGATAGAGTAGCATTTTTAAATTCTATCAGACGTGTTTCTATTTTTTCGAATAAAACTACACACCAAGTACGTTTAAAAATAGCTGGTAGCGAGTTAAGTATTTCAGCCGAAGATTTGGATTTTGCAAATGAAGCAAGTGAAAGACTTACTTGTCAATATACTGGTGAAGACATGGAAATTGGGTTCAACTCACGCTTTTTAGCAGAGATGTTGAGCAACTTAAATGGTGAAAATGTAAATCTTGAAATGAGTGCTCCAAACCGTGCTGGTATTTTATTACCAAGCGATAACGATAATAAAGCAGAAGATATTTTAATGTTGGTTATGCCAGTTATGCTAAATAGCTAATAGTAATTTTTGAATAAATAAAAAAGCCTTTGAAAATTTTCAAAGGCTTTTTTTGTGTTAGTTTATCTTAATCCATTTTACAACTTCATTCTTATCTGAATAAATAAAATAAATTCCGGCTCTTAATCCCATTATATCTAGTTCTAATATTTTATCCTGCGATTCAAATATAAACTGCCCAACAGAATTATACACTTTTATTTTTGATGGTTTATTGAAGAATATAGTGGAAAAATTGTTTGAAGGGTTGGGATATATCTGAAGCGGATTTGTTTCATCGTAAATATGCACTATGTGATTTGATTCGTTTGGTGTTGGTATTTCAAAATCAATCCATACTGAATCACCATCATGCTTTCTTCCCCAGGAATGATTCGATAGCTGAGTACTAAATATTATTGAATCTACAACTGTTTTGCCGTCTGGTAATATTAATGCTAATTCTTCTCCGGCAGATGATAATTTAAAATTAGTATGAAGTATTCCTTGACTCTTTTGTTCATCAGCCCAAACTAATAAAAAACCCTTTGCTGGAATTATTGTTTTTTGTGAACCACTCGAAAAACGATATTTTGTTTTGTTTCCTAGAGTATCGGTTACATAATAATTGTCAATATCAACTGGAAAATTATTTGGATTGTAAATTTCAAACCAATCATCTTTTTCTCCGTATTCATCTGGTATAGTAGAATAATTTGAAGCTTGAAATTCATTTATATATAAATAATGAAGTGGTACAAATGAAGAATCTACTGCAAATACTGCGGTAAAGGATGTATCAGAGTTTAAATAAACTACAGTATCAGGGTTTGTGATGGATGTGTTTAACCAATTTACAAATTTATATCCTGGTCGAGGCATAGCTTTAATAGGGATGGCTATAGAAGAAAAATATTTTCCAGTCCAAGGGTATGGAGTAGGGTTGATGCGAATTAAATTTTCATCAATAATTAGTGTGCTAAATTTTACTCTTCCTGCAATTGTATCTGAAACATTGATAACAACATCTACAGTATCATTTAATGTAAAATAGTTTAAAAATTGAGTTCTTATTTTTCCAGGTCGTCTATTCGCATAATTCATTAATCCTGAATTTATCGTGTTCCATTTTATCAATGAAGGTGTTTCAACTGACCTAGCGGCAAGAGTAGTTGAAACAGATGGATAGTTCCATCTTTGAACATGTTCTAGCATCAAAGGGTTTATTTCACTACTTAAATTAGTTGAAATGGATTGAACTCGTTGCGGAAGATATATTGTATTTAATAAATCAGCCATTCTATTTATAAAATGGTTTTTAAAATAATTACTCTGTAAAAGGGATCGTAACAATAACGTAGAATTTCCTCCAGTTAAGGATGTGGCTGTACTTAAAGCATCATAGTTAAAATATATACCGGTGCAGTCGCCTCCAAAACCTGCGTCAATATCATAAAGCATCCATCGCCATCTTCCATCTCTTTTTAATCCAGAATTTGGGTTGTAATTTGTTCTGTACCTCCAAAATTTAATATTGTTGTTGGGCCAATCGCCATTTCCAAAATAAATTTCTGAGTTAATATAATCTATATAATTTTCAATATCCATTTGTGTGTTCAAATAATTATAATTATTGATATTGTTTAAGTCATTGTTTGCAGCAAAATTTCTCATGTTGTAATAATGTAAATTATCTGTAGGTAACCCATCATCTACAGAACCACTGAGTTCTAATATTGCCACATCATTTTTAGAGAAGCCGTATTTGTTGGCTAAATATTTTTCATCAAAAATATCTTTTATAGTTTGTAAGCCCCAATACTCACCATTAATAAAAACAATTACATACCTTGATGATTGCACCTCAAAGTCCATAGCTCTCACAATTTTTCCGGCCAAATCATCTCTTGGAAAACAATCGGGGCGATGGCCACCATTACGTAATAAAAAACTTTTAAAAACTGAAGTGTTTTTGTCTGTAAATAATTGAATACCAAAAGAATCTAATCCGTAGCTATTTCTGGCTATTAACGTTAGTGATTTTTGTGGCGCATGTCTTCCTCCACCTCCATGATTTCTTGCTCCACAGTATTGTGAAATTTTTAATGCCCCATTTGATTCGAATAATTGAATATGTACTTTTCGTTCAACTCCTTCAACTGAATAATTTCCTTCGTTTGCACTATCAATACCATAAACATAGATTCCTGTTGTATCTGAAAAAAAGTTGCTACTGTCGGTTGAAATTGATAATACTGGTAATGAATATCGTGCGTACAATAAAGGATCTATAAAATATGTGGCTACTACCGTTTGGCTTGGAGTATAACCTACCTTGAAAGCTTTTACTTTTAAGATGTTAGCTTTATTTACTTCATAAATGGGTGCGAGCCAACCTCTTGAATTCGCGCGAGAAGTATCATAGCCGGGTACTGGAAAATTAAAGCTTGGATTTGTAGGAATCAAAGAATAAGCGTTAGCTGTGCCTGATTTGTTTTTAATTAAAATAGGACTTAAATATAATGGAGAGTTTATTGTTGGTTCGTTCCCATTTAAAGTAAAATGAAGGCTCACACCAAAATCTGGAGAGGATACTGCAACATAAATAGAATCACTATAATACCCAGCTGGATATGATAATACTGGAGTACTTAACTGTTGAGAGAAAATAAATTTATTGCATAATAATAGTAATATAAAAAGTATCTTTTTTTGCATTATTCTAATTTACAATATTTGATATTCAAATCCACTAAAGTTTAAGAGCTTTTGCAAATTTAGATGATTTTTGAGGGTTCCAATTATCTTTATAAGATGCTTTGAAAAAGATCTCTTGTATGTAAGCTATTGTTCTTACAATTCTCAAAAAATATCCAAAATAAAAAACCATGAGTGGTAAGTAAATTAAGAAATAATTTACAGTTTCATTTTTCCTTTCTCTAAAGAGGGAGAAGACAAAGAATTTTAAAAAATTATTTGCTGTATAGAGCAAAATATTCATAGGGACGATAAATATTAGTTGTGATGTAAAGTTTACAACCATATCGAATAAATAAAAATACCATTTAATATTTAATATCAAGTTATAGGTAATATTTTCTACGAATGAAATAAAATTTGAAAAACGGAAGGAGTCATTTGGATAAAATACGTCTCTGTGTTTTCTAAGTCGAAAACGAATTAGTGATTTATCCCAACGAAGTCGTTGTTTTATTAATTTTTTAAATGTAACAGGTACACTTGTTTGGCATATTGCAGATGGTTCAAAATGAATCTTATATCCAAGTTTTCTGATTTTAACAGTTATGTCGCCATCTAGTCCTGGTCCAATGTCCCAGCCTCCAAGACGTTCTAAAGCATCTTTTCTAAATGCTCCGAATGCACCTGAAATAACTCGATAAATACCTAATTCACTTGTAGCAATTCTACCAACTGAAATTGTATCCATGTATTCAATAGACTGTAATGTAGCGCATAAACTTTCTTTATAGTTTCTTACTTGAACATTTCCTCCAACGGCCGCAATATTTAAGTTGTAATAAAATGGAACTAAAATGTTTTCAATCGCATCTCTATCGTAGGAACAATCAGCATCTAAATGAATAATAAATTTACCTTTTGCATACCTTAAACCCAAATTAGCTGCAGAAGCTTTTCCTCCTCTAACTTCGTTTCTAAAATAAGAATCAATAAATCCATTTTGTTTTAAACTTCTGCAAATTTCTGGTGTTTGGTCATCTGATCCATCATCAATTACAATTAGCTCGAAATTTTGGTAGGTTTGTTCCTTAAGCGAATTTGCTAGTTTATAAATATGTCGTCCTTCATTTTTGCCAGGCACAATTATTGAAACAAAAGGTTGTTTTTCCCAAAGTGATAAACGAGCATCAGCAATTTTTCTTTTCCTGAAAAAGCCAGTAAATTTCCATAATAATAATGTGCTAATTTCTATGAGAAAAAATCTAAAAAATTCGAAAACGAAAAAAAACCAAAAAATTCTAAATAATTTAGATGCATTTACTGCTGTAATATAGTTGATAAATTCGTCTAAAAACTGAATCATTCAAATAAGTCTTTTGTTAATTCCTGCAACTGAATGTCAGCTTTTGTATGAGTGCTCAGAGCTTTCGCTTTTGATAGTATTTTTACTTTAAAATTGCCAAAATTATTTTCAATGATTTTTTCAATTAAAATAGAAAGATTATCTAACTGTTGGGAGGCTTCTATTGATGTTGAATTTATCAAACCAAGATAGAATGTTGATGAGTTTTCAAATGCAATAAAATCGGCAGGCTTAATATTTTCTCTTATCAATAAAACCAAGTCTTCCAATAATGCTTTTTGAGCCTTTTTCCCAATCTTATTATAAAGCTCAAATACATTTTCTAAACTTACTAAAGCAATGCTTGTTTTTAGCTCTGGATTAGTTTTTATTCTTTCTAATTCATAATGCAACATGATTTTTAATGTTTGCATATTAATTGTTCCAAAAATATCTTCTATCTCCTGTCCTGTAGATAAAAAACCATTTGTTGCTGCGTTTCTGCCTTTTTTTGTTAATTTATAAACATTTATAGATTTTGGAACGAGAAATTGAACATCGGTATCATTTGAGCATGATATACATTTTGCTTTTACAAAAAAATCTTGAAAATTGTTGTTACAATTATTACAATGATGAATTATTGAGGGCTTATCATAATCTACACCTATATGGCGAAGTGTTTTGTTGCATTTAGGACACGCAAGAGTGTTATCTATAGCATTTTTAAAATCCGAGATAGGGCCAATGAATGCACAAGGAAAGTGATGCACTAAGTCCTCACTTTTTGAATTTGATGAGTTGCAATGAGGACATACTTCTCTAAATGTTAAAAAACCACTACTGCATGTATTACATAAGTAGATTCTTTCCATAAAATCTGGCCAGATTAGCCCTTCACGTTCTGCCCACTCCAAGATTTCAAGAACTTGTGCTTCTTCGTTGCTATCAAAGTTCGCAGATATTTCAGGAAATGTGTAGCCAATAGCAGAGTTTAAATCTGCATACGGTTTTAAAGTCCTAATATCTCTGGTATACATGTAATTTATAACTTTTTTTATCGTTTGTGCTTCAAAAGATGAAATAAGTTGATAATCTAGTTGCGTAGTTTTTAAAAATATTTGTTTTGTGATTTTTGCTAATTCTTCTAATTGATCGTAAGAATAGATTATACCATCATGTAAGTTCTTTAATATTGGATTTTTATCTTCTTTATAGTTTATTAAAAAGACTGGTTTTAAATAAAATTCTGGGTTTGAATGCGCTCTAATTTTTTTAAGAATTATTTTAGCAAATTCAGAATCTTTTGCGTCAATAATAACAGCGTCATACACGAGCAAGTGCTCAATTTTTAACGTACTGTTACTATCAATAATAAAGAATAAGAGATTTTCAAATTCAATTTTATTATCTATTATTTCTAATTTATGAATCGGGTCTTTAAAAATCATTTTTAATATTTATACTTTGTAATAGTTACACTCATTTTATAAAACGATTTCCAATGTACATAGTCACTTTCTTGTAAAGGATAAATGTCAGCTGAAACAGTTCTTGTAGTTGGCTCGTATCTTTTTTGAAATTCATCGGGTAGGGGATAGGTAGCATAATAAAAACGTTTTAGTATCCCTTTGCTTTTAGATCCATCAGGAAAAGTTAATGTCATAATATCTCCTTCCTTAAAATAATTTATATCTTCTTGTTCAAAAAATGCTTTTACATACATTGGTGTGTTTTTATGTATTGCCATTATCTGTTCGGATTTTAATGCTACTTCGTATTGATGTGTATATATTCTAGTTATGCTGCCATTTATTGGAGAATAAAATACTTTTTTTCCATTTTCATCATTATTACCATTGCCAGATAGCTGTCCAGATCTATTACTCCTAATTTTTTCATTTCTAGCCATTGCGTTTAATTGTTTAACTAGATCAGATAGTTGTTTGTTTTCTGTATTTAATTTTTCGATGTTCGTTTTTAATTTTAATATTTCATTTTGAACATAATCAAGTCTGTTTTTTGGCAATACATCTAAAATTACTTCATTTTGTAATCTTTGAATTTCGCTTTGATAAGATTTTATTAATGCTTGAGACTCTGTTTTGTCTATATTGTTTAATGCTATCTTTTTATTTAAAGCATACTTTTCTTTATCAATCCAGTCCCAATCATTTGAATAAGTTGTTGCCGAAAAATTCCCTAAGAGTGATGTGTTTCCCCAAATATTATCTTTATCGAGTGCATAAGTAAATAATGAATCTCCTGCTTTTATTGTATCCCCCTCTGCACGGTGATATTCTAATATTCTACAATCATCAGTTAACCTAATGCTTACGTTTTCAAATAATACTTGACCATCTGCTTTTATGAAAAATATTTTATTAATTAAATAGTATCCTAAAAAAATTAATACAATGAATAAAAAAACAATATATATAACTCTATCCCAGTTATAATTTACTTTTTTTATTCCATCATTCATTACTCGAATAACAGAGCCTTTTCTTTTAAAGTCTATACTTTTCAATGCTTTATTTTATTATTTTTTATTTCCTCCAACTGATTCTTGATCAAAATTTACAAATGTTTCAAAATCATGCATTGCGAATTTTGTTGTATTTAAAATTTCAGATAATTCTTTTGTAATAGATTCGAATTCTTTTCTATCCTTAAAATCCTTTGCTCTCAAAGCAATAACACTTTTTTCTTGATTTATTAAAAATTCTTCTTTTACCTTTCGTACAATAAAATTAGGATCACTGTGTTCATATGCCATCAAATAAACCAACGAGCTATTGGTATATATTTGTTTAAGAATATTTTCAGGATAAAATACAGGAATAGAAACTGATAATTTTAAATTTTTTGAATCACAATATGTTTTTGATTTTATTAATAGTTCTACATATTGATTCAAATATTTTTCTTTGTTTATTTGATAATCATCAAAAGTGTGAGGTTCAACGTCTAAATGAATAGATTGAATGTTTTTTATTGAAATGCCAGAAAGAATACTGTCATAATATGCTGTTGTATTTATATTGTTAATCAATTTATTACTTCCGATAAGAATTTCAATATTTATATTGCTAGCTTTTAATTTGTTAAACAGTAAGTTGTACTTTTCTTTATTTTTTTCGTCTTTTTTTATAGAAACGATAGCAGTATTAATGTTATTTAATCGAAGATATTCCTCAATATAATCGATACTATATTTTTCAATGGAAGCAGACCAAATGTATATTGCTTTTTGCTTTGTGTCTTTTTGCAAATTAGTTTCTGGAATTTGATAAGGTTTTGTCAATGAGGCTAACTCTAATTCTGGATTTTTTGTTGTAATGTCTAATAATTGTAAGTAGATTTCTTGTTGAATATCAAGCATTTCAATATCAATGCTCAAAAGTTCATCCAGCAGATTTAGTGCTGTAATTGGATTAAATTCTAAGTCTTCTAGCTTTTCTTTAACTCGTTCTATTCGTATTAGCTCTTCATATTTTTTACGTTTTTCAAAAAAATTATTGTACTGCTTTAATTTATATCTGAACTCATAGATAGAATTTAGTATCTCAATATTTTTTTTGGTTGAATTTGATTGTTGTTCAGAAAGAATATAGTTTTTTTCTGCTTCAATAGTATTTTGATTAGCTCTGAACCCTAGAGGAAGCGGGACAGATAAAATTAAGCCTGCTGATAAAAAGGAACGGCTGGGTTTAGTTTGGCTGACTAAATCATAATAGTTGTATCGCACCTGTGTTCTTAAATTAAATTGTGTGATATTTTTATTTTGTAATTCGATATTTTTTAGCTTCAATTGGGTGATTGTATCATTTATGGTTTGATTGCTAAAAGAAGATATTTTTAAAACATCAATATCAAAAACTGGGAATGATTTTTCGGAATTAATTAGGGTGTCAATTTGGTTTTTTAATTGATCATTATATGATTTGTAAATTTGATACATGCTTGAAACATCTACTTGCTGTTGAATAATTTGCATCACTTCAAGTTTTGGTAGTTGTTTTAATAGGTATAGTTCATTGGCGATGTCAATTTTGTCATTAATAATTTGCTGTCTTTTATCTAAAAGTTTAATTTTTTGTTCATTGAAAGTATAAATAATTCTGTGGGAAATTTGCAAATAATCATTTACACTAATTTTATTTTTTTGATTTAAATTATTTATTGTGCTTTCGTTTTCAATAATTTGTTTTTTATACCTATTCTTCAGATACCCATCTCCTAAAATATTCCAATCTAATCCTGCTTGAATTCTTCTGTTGTATAGTAGGTCATCATCTGACCCAAAGCCAGGAGCAAAATTTTCTTGGTAATTTCCAACGGCAGACAATCCAATATCTTTTTTTAATTGATTTATTTTTGCATCATATACCTTTTCTAAATAAGAATTATTTGAATTATTAGCATCGTTTTGTACTTTAAATAAAATAGGTAAAATACTCAGATTGTAGTATTCTCTTTGTTTCACAGAAATACTATTGTATTTTCCCCAAAAATCTGAAAGTGTTTTAATTTTTGAAGCAACTAATGAATCTTTGTAATATCCCTGAGATTTAATACTAAAAGCATTTAATAGTATTAATAGTATAAAAATATATTTTGCCTTATAAAGCATATTACAAGAGGTGATTTTTTATTGGGGGAACGAAAATAGTAAAAATTAATCAGCAAACAAACACAGAATAGCGAATAAAATCAAAGGTTTGTCGATAATAATAAAAATTAAATTTCTTTTTCGATAAGGTATTTATTGCGTTCGGTTGAACTTCTGGAAATTAGTTCTCCTAAAAATCCAGCAAGGAATAGTTGTGTTCCTATTATCATTGCAACTAGTGCTAAATAAAATAGAGGTTGATCGGTTACATTGCGGGCATGTTCTGAATGAGCTAGTTTTACTAATTTCTCAATTATTAGATATAGAGATACAATTCCTCCTATTAAAAAAGAAATGGTGCCCCACAGTCCAAAAAAGTGCATTGGGCGTTTGCCAAATTTAGATACAAATGTTATGGACATTAAATCTAAGAAGCCATTGATAAAGCGCTCTAGGCCAAATTTAGTTTTTCCGTATTTGCGTTCACGGTGTTGAACTTCTTTTTCTTCTATTTTTGAAAATCCAGCCCATTTAGCAATAACAGGGATATAACGGTGCATCTCGCCATAAACTTCAATGCTTTTTACAACATCTTTTTTATAAGCTTTTAATCCGCAATTAAAATCATGTAAATTATTGATACCACTTACTTTTCGTGTAGCCCAGTTAAACAGTTTTGTTGGTATAGTTTTGCTTATTGGGTCGTATCGTTTCTTTTTCCAGCCACTCACTAAATCTTGCCCATCAACAGTAATCATTTTGTATAATTCTGGAATTTCATCTGGGGAGTCTTGTAAGTCGGCATCCATTGTAATTACAACATCACCTTTGGTGATTTCAAATCCTACATTTAACGCAGCAGATTTGCCATAATTTCTACGAAATTTAATACCATGAACATTTGCATTTTTACTTTGCAAGGCTTCAATTACTTGCCATGATTTGTCTTTACTACCATCATCAATAAAAATTATTTCATAGGAAAAATTATTTTCACCCATCACTTTCACAATCCAATCGTGAAGCTCGGGTAAAGATTCTTCTTCGTCTTTTAATGGTATAACTACAGAAATATTCATAGCAGGGCAAATGTACAAATTAGAAATGAATTTTCTAATTCTAAGGAATAGTATATAATTGGAAAGGGAATAAAATTAAAAAGCCTCCCAGAATTGGGAGGCTTTTTAGGTAAATTATAAAGTATATAATTATGCTAATCTTACGTTTACAGCATTTAAACCTTTTTTGCCTTCTTGAACTTCAAAAACAACTTCATCATTTTGACGAATTTCTTCTTTTAATCCAGATACATGAACAAAGAATTCTTCATTTGTGTCATTTGCTTTAATAAATCCAAATCCTTTTGTTTCATTAAAAAACTTTACAGTTCCATTTTTCATTTTTAATATAATATTTTGATTAATAATTAACGCAAAGATACGTTAAATTATGATTGGTACGCATTTTTGACATATTATTTAGTTTAAGCCACTTTTTAGAGACTTACTTATATATTTTTCAGTAGGTAATAAAGATTGCTGAATTCGCTTTGCATAATGGATGCTATCTAGTATTTCTTTCTGTTTTTCGTCAACTATTTCTTTTTGTAATTCAATAATTAGTTTTTGTAATTTTGTAATTTTTAATGTTCGAAGCACAATAATAGTAATTACAGAAATTGCAATAGCAACAGATGTTACAAGCCAAAATAAGATGTTTTGTCTTTTTTTATCTGCTTCGGCCAGTGCTTCTTTTTTATCCTGTTCTGCTTTTAGCTCCATTTCTTTTTTTTCAAACTCGTAACTCAATTCATGCATCATTATTTCTTTATTTTTTTCATCATTATAAAGCGAATCCTTAGCAATAGAATACAGTTTATAATGAATCAGCGATTTTTTATAATCCTCTAAAAATGAATATAAATCACTTAAATCCTTGTGAGTGTTTGCTGTGTGGTGTAAAAAGCCAATTGTAGTATCTATTTCCAGTGCTTTCAAAAGACATGCTTCTGCTTTTTTTGAGAATGCAATTTTTTCATTTGTTTTTGCTGTTTGAGTCATTTCAGAATAAAACTGACCAATATTCCCATTCCAAATAGCAATTCCTCTTTGATCTTTTTTATTTTCAGCAACAGACAATGCTTGAAAATAGTATGTTATTGCTTTTTCTTTTTCTCCTAAGCTGTTATATACTAAACCAATATTTCCCAGAGTGGCACCTATTTCGTTTTTATCATTTACTGTTTTTTGATAGTCCAACGCTTTAAAATAGTATTCCAATGCTTTTTTCGGTTCACCTTTGTAATCATATATATTACCAATATTGCCGCAAGCATTTCCAATTCCTTGTTTATCATTTTGTGCTTCGGCTATTTTAAGTGCTTTTAAAAAGAACTCAAGGGATTTATCCAATTCTCCCATTTGAGCATAAACGTTTCCTATGTTGCTGTAGTTGCTGGAAATAATTCTTTTATTATCCAATGCTTCTGCAATTTTTAGCGATTTAAAAAAGTTAGAAAGAGCAACAGGGAAGTTTCCCTTATCAGCATAGGCCATTGCTAAATTTGAAAACGAATTGCTCAAAATAGATTGGCTTTCAGGTTTTTCTATTCTATTCAGAATTGCTATTGCTCGTCCTGTAATCTCAATTGTACTGTCGGCATTGCCAAGCATTAAAAATTCCCAAGAAATACTATTTAAATATTTTGCTTTTGTTAATTCATCTTTTTCGTTTGTTATTTTGATTTTTATAGAATCAATTTTAGGTGTTTGAGCATAAAGAGAAAGAGTGGTATTTAAAAAGAAAAATAAAATTAAACATCCAATTTTATTAAGATTTTTTTCAATGTAAACGTCTGTTGGCAGTAATGATTTTTGAATTCTTTTTGCATAGTGTATGCTGTCCAATACTTCTCTTTGTTTTTCTTCTACAATTTCTTTTTGTAGTTCAATAACATGTTTTTGTTTACGAGTAATTCTTAAAGATCGGAATACAATTATTGCAATTATTGCTATTGAAAACGCAATTAATCCAATTAATCCTAAAAAAATGGATTGTCTTTTTCTTTCTGCTTCAGCAAGTGCTTCTTTTTTATCTTGTTCTGCTCTCAGTTCCGCTTCTTTTTTTTCAAATTCATAATTCATTTCATGTCGAGTAATCTCTTTGTTTTTTTCTTCACTAAAAATAGAATCTTTAGTAGATGAGAATAATTTGAAATGAAATAAGGATTTTTTAAAATCACCTTTTTGATAATATACTTCACTCAAACCCTCGTGCATGTGTTTTATTTGACTTAACGAACCAAGAGCAGAATCAATAGCTAGCGCACTAGTAAAATATTTTTCTGCTTCATCATACTTTTTTTGCACTAAGTAAATGCCTGCTATGTTTGCATAGTTCATGGCTAGACCAAAATCATTGCCTTGTTCTTTTTGCAGTTTAATGGATTGTGAAAAATAATCCATTGCTTTATCGTATTGCTCTTTTAATTCCAGATAAGGTTTCCCAGAACGAAATGCAGAATCTGCTTGATTTTGAATAGCAGAACCAACACTTATTAAATTATTTGCGGTTTCAAAATCATTTCCAAGTTCTTTCGAAACAACTAATGCCATCATTGAATATTCTAAAGATTTTGCAGTATTCCCCATATTGTTATATACAATGGCAATATTTCTTAAGTCGATAGACATATCGTATTTGTTACCTAGTTTTCTCCCAACTTTCAGCGACTTTAAATAGTATTCAAGAGCTTTCGAATAATTTTTTTGATCGGAATAAATATTGCCAATGTTTCCTAAAATATTCCCAATTCCTTTTTCTCTTCCTAACTCTTCATTTAGTTTTAATGCTTTGAATTGATACTCTAGTGCTTTTGGGTAATTACTTTGCCCGAAATAAGCATTACCAATTTCTCCTATGGATTTTGCTTTGGCAAATTTTATTTGACTTAACTCTGGTTCTTTGGTTGTTTTTTCCAAATTCTCCCATATTTCTAATGCTTTCGTATTATAGGAAAGAGCATCCGAAAAATTTCCTTTATCAAAACTAAAAACACCTAAGAGATAATAAGATTTTCCAATCCCTTTTTGCCAGCCAGTTTCATTGTCGTTAAATTTTATTTTTTTTGCAGTTTCCAAAGCATTTGAACTACAAATAATAGCAGTATCTAAGTTTCCCCAAAGCTCAACAGCCAAGTTATTTAGGTAATTTACTTTATTGGTATCTGTTTTAGCTATTTTTATTAATTGCTTTAATGAATCAGCCTGGGGTGTTTGCGCAAATAAAAGCGAAGCAAATAGAACAAGAAAAGAAGTAATTATATTTCTGTAAGATTTTTCAATCATATTAGCTAAAATAGCAAATTGGTGTAATATGGAGCATAAAAAAGAGGTCAAAATTTTGACCTCTTTTTTTGTGCGGATGAAGGGACTCGAACCCCCACGCCTTTCGGCACCAGATCCTAAGTC
>CAZJUY010000025.1:0-50177 GCA_964549315.1 uncultured Chitinophaga sp.
AATCACCAATCACCAATCACCATTCTTCATTCTTCATTCAACAATCCTAAAGCCAGCCTTTCTCCAAAATATCTTTTGTATGGTAAGTAATAATTAAATTGGCTCCTGCACGAGCAAAAGCATACATATTTTCCATCACTATTTTTTGTTCATCAATCCAACCCTTAGCTGCGGCAGCTTTTACCATGGAATATTCTCCTGAAACATTATAACAAGCGATAGGTAAAAGAGTATTCTGACGAAGATTAAAAATCACATCCATATATGCTAATGCCGGTTTAACCATTAAAATATCTGCTCCTTCTGATTCATCCAACAAACCTTCTGTCATCGATTCATTGCCATTTCTAAAATCCATTTGATAGGATTTTCTATCCCCTTTTTGTGGTGCAGAATCAGCTGCCTCACGAAAAGGACCATAGTATGCAGAAGCATATTTTATTGAATAAGACATGATAGCAGTATTTTCAAAACCATTGTTATCTAACAATGTTCTCATTGCGGCAATTCTTCCATCCATCATATCACTTGGCGCAACCATATCAGCACCCGCTTGTGCATGAGATAAAGCCATTTTAGCTAATGCCTCCACAGATGAATCGTTGTGTACATAATCATCGTGTATTATTCCGCAATGTCCGTGTGTAGTGTAAGCACATACACATACATCAGTTATAACATAAAGGTTATCACCAAATTTTTGTTTTAATTCTTTTACTGCTTTAACTATAATTGAATTGTTGCTAAAAGAAGAACTAGCATCTTCTGTTTTTTGTTCACCTACACCAAACAATAAAATTTTATTGATTCCAACTTTTAATCCTTTTTCTACATCTTTTAATAATTCATCAATAGAATAATGATTTACTCCTGGCATTGCATCTATCGGATGAACAATTCCTTTTCCCTCTACAACAAAATATGGATAAATAAACATATCTTTTGAAAGACGTGTTTCTGCAACCATTTCACGCGAAACAGCTGTTTTTCTTAATCTACGGGGTCTTTGTATCATTTTTAACTAAATTAAACAGAACACAGATTTTTATGATTATTAAGATTTTTTATGCTTTTTTATATTCGTTATTAAATACTTTCCTTTTATACTGCGCCTCCTTGCCAAAGTTTAAAAGCAAACCAACTTCTAAATTTGTAGCTCGAAGATAATTGACTAATTGTGCCTCATGCTCTTCTATTATAGCTTCAGCTGCTTTTAGTTCAATAATTACACAATCGTTTACAATAATATCAGCAAAATACTGTCCTACATTTTTTTCATCATAAAAAACTTCTATTGGAAATTGTTTTTGACAATTCAATCCTAGTTTTTTCAACTCTATCATCATTGCATTTTCATAAACCTTTTCTAAAAATCCATATCCTAGCTTATTATAAACATTATAAAATGCTTTAATAATCAATCCTGTAATCTCTGAATGTAAAAAATTATTCCCTGACATAATTTTTAATCTTAACTCATCATAAAAATCATAAAAATCCGTGTGCCATCAAAGGCCAAAAACAGCTTCCGCCAGTCCCACCTCATCAAATGATGCAGGCAATATGATGTTCTCTACTTTATATTCTTTTAATTTTTTTTCAGTTGATTTTCCGATGGCAATTACTTTTTGTTTTTCAGAAATTTTTGTATTTAAAAAATACGACTCAACATTTGATGGACTTGTAAATACAACAATGTCAGCATCAGCAATTTCAATATTTTCTTTTTTGCCTGTTTCATATACAGGCAAGTCTGTTAGTTTATCAGCACTTTCAAATTGCTGTTGAATTGTTCTTAATCCACCTTTTGCCTGAGGAAACAAAACTGTTTCTTCTCCAACTGTTTTAGCAAATTTTTTACCTACCACTTTTGTATCATTAATATTACCTACAAACGCAGCATTTTTATTGTGTTTTCTTAATGTAAGTTCTGTTGCTTTGCCAATTACACCAAACTTTGTTTTGCTTTTCAATTCAGGATTTTGTTGAAAGAAAAAATCAACGGCATTACTACTTGCAAAAAAGACCCAATCCGTTTGGGGGGTATTTGAAAAATTAATTTGCTTTGTCTCAATAAATGAAATCCCATTTACTTTATAACCATTTCCTTCTAATGTTTTTTTGAAAAATGAGTCTTCCTCTAAATCTCTAGTAATTAAAACAGAAGATGGGTTTATTGAATTTAAGGAATCTACTATTTTTTGTGCCAGCCCTTCGTATGTAAAAGATTCCATATAAATTCGCTTAGGCATTGCATTCCAACTATCTGCTTTTGATGCCCATACTTTAAATTTATTTTCTTCTTTTATGCAATACGCTCCAAGTGGCAACTGACAACCACCATCAAACAAGTTCAATATTTTGCGTTCTACACCAATAATATCTTCTACTTTTTCGGAGTTTAGTTTGTTTATATATTGAAACAATTCATGGTCATCTTCACGTATCTGTAAACCTAACACACCTTGAGCAGGTGCAGGAATAAACTCTTTAGGATCTAAACGCAGCACTTTAAATTCCGATAAATCAATTCTTAATCTTTCAACACCAGCAGCAGCAAGCATGATTGCATCGTATTTTTTATCTCTTAATTTTTGAATACGTGTCGGTACGTTTCCTCTTAAATCTTCAATTTTTATATCGCTTCTAAATGCTAGTAATTGCGATTTTCTTCGGGCAGAAGATGTTCCGACTACTGCATTTTTTTTGAAATAAAATTTTTGTGTTTTGTCTGTTGACTCTTTTCTAATTAAAATTAATTCAGCTGGGTCTTCTCTTTCAGATACAGCCGCTATTTTGAGTCCTTCAGGGGAAGTTGTTGGTAAATCTTTATGAGAATGTACTGCTAAATCAATTTCTTTTTTTAGCAACGCTTCTTCAATTTCTTTTGTAAAAAATCCTTTCCCTTCTAGCTTATCAAAACTCAAATCTTGAATTTGATCACCTTGTGTTTTTATGATTTTTATTTCGGCTGTTAATCCAAGCTTTTGAACCTTACGAAAAACATGATTTGCTTGCCACAAAGCCAACTCACTTCCTCTACTTCCGATAATTATTTTACGATTCATTGATTAATTTTAAGGAACACTGATTTTTATGATGATTATGATTAATTATGATTTTATCAGTGGGAATCAAAAAAATCTTAACTAATCTGTGTACTATTTTTGATCGGTCAAAATTTCTTTTGCCATTTTCATAGGAACACTTATGTATTTTTTCTCCATGTACTGAAGAATTTTATCAAGCACTTCTTTAGACTCTACATCCATTGTTGCAAGTTCTTTTGCAAACACTTCATTTATTGCAACTTCTCTTATCTCTTTCACCTTTTTAGGAACTTCGCTCATAGCTAATTCCACTTTACGCGTTTTTACAATTTGTTTAAACTCTTGAATATTTGATTCTATAATAGCTTTACAAGCTTCTAATTCTTTTTCTCTCGATTGTAAATTTTCTTTTGCAACTTCTTGTAAATTATTTACTGCAATTAAATTCACGTCATAATTATTTAAAATTTCAGCATCCAAATCATTTGGAATAGCCAAATCAATTACAACTTTTTTTGCAGTATCATTACCAACTAGTTTTTTATATATAGCAGGTGTAATAACACTTTCTGCTGCACCAGTACATGTTACAATAACATCAAACCCATTGGTGTAATTTTCTAAATCAGATAAAGGAAATGACTTCCCTTTCAGCTCTGCTGCTAATTTTTGGGCATTAGCAACTGTTCTGTTAAAGATTGTAAAATTAGTGAACTTATGTTTTTTTAAATATTTAGCCATGTTGGTATTTGTAGTACCAGAACCTATAATTAAAAAACGAGCATCCAATTTCACATTTAGTTCACGCAGCTTTCTGTAAGCTAAAGAAACTACAGATACAGGGTTTCGAGCAATGTTTGTGTGTGTATAAATTTCTTTGGCTACTTCAATTGTTCTTTTAATTACCAATCGAATTAAATCTCCTGTTAATTCTAATTCGTTGCATTTTTCATAAGCATTACGAACTTGAGTAATTATTTCTCGTTCTCCAACTACAAGGGAATCAATTGATGATGCAACACTAAACAAATGATTTAATGCGTCTTCTCCTTCAAATAATTGAACATTTTCCGTAGCCCAATTTATTTCTGTGTCTGTCCAATTAGTATTGAACGAATTAAAAAAGTTTTTAAGAAAAAAAGCATCAACTTCCTGTGGGCATGAAAGTAAAAACTCTACTCTGTTGCATGTTGATAGATAAAGTAACTCTTCAGCACCAATTGATTTTTTTAAAAATGTCAATCGGTTTTTTAAATCAGCATCATCAATATGCAATTTGCCAATATCATTAATATCGGTAGTTTTGTGAGTAAATGCTATAATTTTAAAATTCTTCAATTTGCCTCTTTTTCTTTGGTAGCACAAATTTGCAAAGCATTACACGTTGAATTGTCATAGAATTGTCATGAGCTTAATTTAGAATTTTTCTAAATAAGAAAATGGCTATAAATATCGCTATTATTGGCAAGCAGAATAATAAACAAAAATGATCCTAGTCATTTATTTACAAAATTAGGATAGCAAATATTTTAAATAGCCGAATTGTTATAAATATTACCTTTGCCCTGAAAAATTTAGAATTTTTATAAGGTGCAATTTGAGTTTACAACCGAATTTTTAGAAAGTCTTCAAGGTGCCATAAACACTAATGATAGAAGCTTGGTTCAAACGCAACTAAAAGAGTTGTACCCACCCGATATTGCCGAAATTTTAAATAAACTTGAACTTGAACAGGCATTATTTGTTTACAAAACGCTGGATGAACAAATTGCAGCAGACGTATTAGTTGAGCTAGAAGAAGATATCCGTGAACAGATTTTAAATTCATTAACCTCAAAGCAAATTGCTGAACAGTTAATCGATAATATGGATTCGGATGATGCAGCAGATGTGATTGCTGAATTACCGGACAAAATGCAAGGGGAGGTACTTGCACAATTAGAAGATAGTGAACAAGCGAGTGATATCGTTGACTTATTAAACTACGATGAAAACACAGCTGGTGGTTTAATGGCAAAGGAGTTAATTCGTGTTCATGTAAACAGTACAGCAATAGAATGTGTTAGAGAAATAAGAGAACAAGCGGATGATGAAGGAGATATTTATGCAATTTATGTAGTAGATGATGACGAAAAATTGGTTGGAATTTTACAGCTAAAAAAATTAGTCATTTCACCCACTCGTTCGAAGGTTGCCGATATTTATGATGCAAAAGTGATTTCAGTAAAAACCAATACCGATGCCGAAGAAGTAGCAAATGTAATGGATAAATATAATCTAGTTATTTTACCTGTTGTAGATGCGCTTGGTAGATTGGTTGGTAAAATTACTATTGATGATGTGGTTGATGTTAGAAGAGAAGAAGAAACGGAAGACTTGCAAAAAATGGCAGGTATGGAAGCATTGGATGAACCCTACATGAACATTTCTATGTTCTCTATGCTTAAAAAACGTGCTGGTTGGTTAGTGATTTTATTTATTGGAGAAAGTTTAACAGCAACTGCTATGAGTTTTTTCGAAAATGAAATTGCTAAAGCGGTTGTATTAGCATTGTTCGTTCCTTTGATAATTTCCAGTGGAGGAAACACTGGCTCTCAAGCATCCACATTGGTAATTCGTGCACTTGCCTTAAATGAAATAACAATTAAAGATTGGTGGCAAATTATTAAAAAAGAAATTAAAGTAGGTTTAGTATTAGGACTTATTTTAGGGATAATTGGATTTGCGCGTGTAGCTCTTTGGGCTCAATTTATTGATATTTACGGACCAAATTGGTTAGGGATTGGTTTAACTGTAGGTGTTTCGCTTGTTGGAGTTGTTCTTTGGGGAAATACTGTTGGCTCATTATTTCCGATGATTTTAAAACGATTAGGACTTGACCCTGCGGTTTCTTCCGCTCCTTTTGTTGCTACTGTTGTAGATATTACAGGATTAATAATCTACTTCTCTGTAGCATCATTATTTTTGAGTAGCATTTTATAATTTAATAAACATAAAAAAAGAGGCGATACAATGTATCGCCTCTTTTTTTATGTCATTCGTTCTTTTTTTAGAATCCGAATTTCACTAAGTGTTCTGTGATTTCAGCTTTTTCTTTTAATGCTTCATACAACTCATTATCTACACGATATTGAATTTGTGATGTTTGCATATTTTGTTGTCCTTTCACATCTGTTAGTACTGGAGCTTCAGTAACTGCATCCACATAAACTAAAAATACACCTTCATTACCAACCAACGGTTTGCTCATTGTTTTAGCTTTTAAAACAGAAGCCGTAGCAATTACTGCTGGCTCACTTGAAGAACCTGGTATTGAAAATGTATTAAAGGTTACGCTGTTTGCTTGTTCTACATTTAATTTCATAGTACTTGCAATCGCTTCAATTGACGCACCTTTCATAGCTGCTTCAAATTCTTTCACAAACATTTCTGCTTTTTTCTCTTTTATCACCTTAGCAGTAACATCATCTTTCACTTGCTCTAATGGCGCAACACCTTTTTCTCTCACTTCAATTAAAGACGCAACTACATATTTATTCCCAATTTCCATTGGTTGAGAAACCGTACCTTTTTCATTTTCATATGCCCATTTTACAAGCTCACGAGGAGATTCCAAACCTGCAATATTTTTATCATTCTCTTTTATTTTTTCTGCAATACGCTTGTTTAATTTTTGATCCACAACCGCTTTTTGAAACAATTCATTTGTATTGTTTTCTGTTGCAAATTTACTTGCTTCAATATTAATTGCAGAAAGTGTTTTACTGCTTGGCTGAACAACTTTATCAATTGTTACTACTTGAACCTTCTTTTGAGCACCTTTTGAATCCATCACTTCAATAATGTGGTATCCATAATTTGATTCTGCAATAACAATATCTCCTTTTTTGTTATCCAAACCTGCATTTTTAAATGGATCCACAAATCCGCTAGATGCATTTATCCAACCATAATCTCCACCTTTACCCATATAATATTCGCCAGCTTTTTTGTTTGGAGGCATTGTTTTTCCACCATCATCAGAATATTTATCTACAAACTCAGCAAATTTGCTATTCCCTTTTTTAAGTACTCCCAATAAACTATCAGCCATTTTTTTAGCTTGATCTTTACTACGAGTTACTGCTTCAGAAGCACCAGAACCTTGGTAAGCAATTAATATGTGACGAACTTTAGCAGAATCTGCAGCTGTTTTTACCTTCACTAATTTAGCAACAATGAAAGCACTATTTTCTCTGAACGGGCCAACTACTGTACCAATTGAAGCTTTAAACATTGTTGTATCAATTTGAGGAGAAAGTGTTCCTGGAGTATGGAAAGTCATATCAAAATTACGACTATCGGATTCTGAAACTACAAACGCAGAATCTTCTTCTGGTTTTTTAGTTTTAAAATCTTCTGCAATTTTTTCCATCTCCGCTTTTGTTTCATCAAAATCTTCTTGAGAAGGTGCTAGGTCAAAAGATATGTATTCTATATCTCTTGAAGCTTCTTGCTTGTACTCAAATTGATGTGAATTATAATATTTTTTTAAATCATCATCACTCACTTTTACAGTGCTATCTGCAATCGTTTTATAGTTTTTAATAACATATTTAATATTTACAGAAGCACTCTGTGCGATATAGTTACGCTTTGCAAAAGCTGCAGGCGTGTACATCCCCTTTTTAAAAATGTTCACATATTTTTCATACATACGAACTTGACGAATATATTTTTCAAGTTCTATCCATTGCCCTTCTACTTCATCTGTCATTGATTGAACAAATTGGCGAAGTTTAGCTGGGCTAACTTCTCCTGTTTTTTCATCAGCAAACTGAGGAGCAATATTCCCTTGCTGGTCACTTAAATTACGAATAATAGAAGGATGTGGATGATCAATCATCATATCTGTAAGCTCATCACCAGAAACAGCAACACCAAGTTTTGCATATTCTTTTTGCATTACTTGCTCATTAATAAACTGGTTCCAAACTTGAGTAGCTATACCGTCAAGTGTTTGTTGGTCAAGTGTTGTAGTATTGCTATTACGTTTTTGTGTTTCTACAGCTTCGTCATACTTCACTTTAAACATATCGTAATCAATAGACTTTCCAGCTATTTCACCAATAGTTTTATCTGATTTAAAGAAAAAGTTTCCCGACTCAAATGCACTTTGAAGAATGAATACCAATAGCGCTACACCAATAATACCTACAAGTAATCCGGCTCTGCTTCTTATTTTTTCTAAAACACTCATATTTTAATTTTATTTTTTTAAATACTATTTTATCCTTTAAGGGTTGCAAATATAAGATTCTTACCCAAATAAGAAAAAAGAATTTTAGCCAAAAAAGGGAATGTTTGGGAAAATGTATTAAAAAAGACGCAAAAATGTGTCGAAAAGCTCTATTTTATGCCATTTTGGACAATCGCCACAACGATTTTTTTTGCGAAACATATAACAACTCGAAACCGAGCCCAAAAGCAGCAAAAGAAGGGTGTAAAATGCTATTTTTTTAAGAATTGCTTTCATTTAAGGTTATATATTTACATCTACAAAAATATTAAAAATAAACGGTTTCTGCTAGTACTTAAATTATTATTATTTTTAGGCAAATTTAAAATCACGTATGAAAATCCTATTCCATTTTGGAAGATATTTTATTCTTATAAAAAGAGCTTTTGGTAAACCCGAAAAGTTTTCTGTTTATATCGATAGAATTTTTGAAGAAATGAACATTTTAGGAGTTGGTTCATTGGGTATTGTTGCTATTATTTCCATTTTTATGGGAGCGGTAATTACCATTCAATCGGCATTTAATTTTGAAAGTCCGCTTATTCCCTTGTATGCAGTTGGTGTTGCTGTTCGTGATTCTATGATTTTAGAATTTTCTCCTGCTATTGTAAGTTTAATTTTAGCGGGTAAGGTTGGTTCTAGCATTGCTTCTGAAATAGGAACCATGCGTGTTTCTGAGCAAATAGATGCTTTAGAAATTATGGGTATCAATTCATCTGGCTATTTAATATTTCCTAAAATAATTGCGTCTGTACTTTTTAATCCAATCTTAGTTGTGTTTTCTATGTTTTTAGGGATTGCTGGAGGATATGTGTTTGGATTGTTTGCGGGTGTAGTTTCTGATTACGAATATGTATATGGTATTACCTATGAATTTAGGCCATACAATGTAATTTATGCCTTAATAAAATCTGTTGTTTTTGCATTTATTATTGCTTCCGTTCCTGCATATCACGGTTACTATACAAGTGGTGGAGCATTAGAAGTTGGGCGTTCTAGCACAAAAGGAGTAGTTTATAGCAGCGTATTAATTTTATTATTCGATTTAATTTTAACTCAATTGCTTTTAGTTTGATTCAGATTAACAACATATCAAAAGCTTTTTCGGGCAGAACTGTTTTAAACGATATTTCTTTTTCATTTGAAACAGGAAAAACCAATATGATTATTGGCGAAAGTGGTTCCGGAAAAACAACTTTACTTAAATGTATGGTTGGATTGAATGAAATAGATAATGGTCAAATTTTATATGACGGCAGAAGTTTTACTGAATTAAATGTAAAAGAAAAGCAAGAAATAAGAAAAGAAATTGGAATGTTATTCCAAGCAGGAGCTTTGTTTGATTCAAAAACAGTGGAAGAAAATGTGGTGTTTCCTCTTTCTATGTTCACAGATATGAGCGAAAGCGAAAAACGCGATAGAGCAAATTTTTGTTTGCAACGTGTGAATTTAAAAAATGCAAACCATTTATATCCATCCGAAATTAGTGGTGGTATGAAAAAACGTGTTGCCATTGCTCGTGCTATTTCTGTACAACCAAAATATTTATTTTGCGATGAACCCAACTCAGGATTAGACCCTAAAACATCTATCGTAATTGATAATTTAATAAAAGAAATTACGCAGGAATATAACATCACAACTGTTGTAATTACGCATGATATGAACTCTGTAATAGAAATTGGGGACAACATTATGTTTATATACCAAGGAGAAAAATGGTGGGAAGGAAATAAACAAGAAATCTTAAAAACAAAAAATCAAGAGGTATGTGATTTTGTTTATGCCACAGAATTTATGAAGGACTTAAAAGAAAAATTCCAATAATAACTCATAAAAATAATAAAGATGAAACTACCAGAGATTACAAAACTTGTTGAAACAAGTATAGCTTCATTAAAAATAGATGTAGCTGCAAGCCGTGGTGCTAAAGAAGGGCAATGGTCATTAAAAGTAAAAGATTCAACTGTTTGGATTGATGCTTTTAATTTTCAAACTAATCCTGATAAATATTATTTTCAAGTAATGAGCCCTTTGTGTGCCGTTACCGACAAAAACAAAGAAGCATTTTTTCAAGATTTATTGGAAATAAATTATGCTTTGTACGGTTGTTCTATTTGTAAAAAAGAAAATTGGATGTATGTTTTAGTTTTGCGCGAAGCAGAAAACCTAGACCAATCAGAAGTGGATGCTGCTATTGACAGAGTTGGGTTTTACAGCAGTGATTATTACAACAAATTAAGTTTTAAATACAAAGATTGTTGGTTACCAAAACCACCAGCAGGAAGTTCAGCGGATGGGGCACCTCCTACTTCGGGGCAATAAATTGTACTTGAAAAACCAAAATGAAAATCAAAAAAATATTTTTTTTATTTCTATTTACTTCTGCATTGTTGAGTTGCAACAATGCAGAAGTTTCTATTCCTGATACGATTGCAACAAAAGAAGAAATGGCTGCAATTATGCTTGATATGCACCTTGCAGAAGCAAGCATGAATTTAAGTTTAAATCCTCAATCCATAAATCTTCATCAAAATTCTATTTCGGTAGATATTTTAAAAAAGCATCATATAACAAAAGAAAAATTTGATGCCAGCTTCCTGTTTTATACCGAACATCCTGATGTTTTAAATGAAGTGTATAAAATTGTGCTAGACGATTTAAGTAAATTGCAAGCACAAGTGATGAATGAAAAGTAGATTATCTTATCAAACTTACGTTCCCTTTCATTTGTAATTCTTTTCCATCAGGTAAAACTACATTTGCATAATACACAAACACTGCATTATCTAAAACTTTTCCTTTATAAGTTCCATCCCAACCTATTCCTATTGGCATTTCGCCACCTGTATAAGAATAAACCATTTCTCCCCATCTATCAAATACTTTAAACTCTATCTTATTTGCATTTCCTAATACACGTAATTTATCATTTACTCCATCTCCATTGGGGCTAAAGGCATTAGGAACAAAAAGTTCATTGTTTTCTTGTTCAATATATTTGAAAACACTAATCATATCAATATAATAATAAGATGTAAAAGGAGATGTTACTCCGACATGAACAGTATCTGTATTATTATCATCATAAAAATTACCTATTGTCAGATATCTTTCACCTCCTGATGATTGATATATTCCTGTTATTTTTGTCCATCCACTTGTATCAGTATAATATTGATTTGGATTTGATTCAATTTGAGGAATAAATGGTAAATTAAGGTTATTTGAACTTAATATTAAATTATCTGAAAAATATGCTCCAAAACGGTTTATAGCAACTGAATAAGCTGTTTTACTGACATAAAATTCAACTACATATTTTTCGGCATATTTTAATGAATCTAACAACTGAATTTCTATATATTCTCTATATCCTCCATTAATGTATGTAAATATTCCTGCATAAGCATTCCCATCAAAAGCATATCGGAATCCTACTAAATTGCTTGGCACACCAAATAATCCGCCATTACAAGAAGAAAAATAATCAGGACTTGCAAGATTAGGATTTATCCAACCCAAAGCCCATCCAATTTGTCCATGATTTGTAGGACAGAAAACGGTATCCTCAAAAGAAGGGTTAGGTACAAGATTATTTTGTCCTTTTAATCTTATAAAACAAATTGCAAAAAATATCAGAATTATAACTTTACATTTCATTGAATAAAACTCCTAGAAAATATTATACTTTTATTAAACGTTTTGCTAAAATAGCTTATACATCTTTCAAAAACAACCCACAAGTATCTTTTATTGATTGTTCTACCGAAATAAATTTATAATCAGGAAACTGATTTAGAATTTTTTTATTGGAGTATGCACTTTTTCTGTTAGCAGAACGCGCTGTTTCTTTTGTAATTAATGGATTTGAACCTGTAATTAAATGGCGCAATTTTTCCATACGCCAAGCAAAAGAACTTAAAAATTTATTTGCTTTAATGCTTGGTTTAGCCTTTCCAAACTGTTCATGAATCAAATCAAAAAAATATTTGTAGGATTTGTTTTCGGCATTAATTAAAAAACGTTCTCCAAACACATTATTCTCCATCAGTTTAATCATCAAGCTTGCAACATCTCTTACATCCACAAAACCATTTGTTCCATCGGTATAAAATTTTATTCCTTTGTATGCTTTTGTAAACATATTGCTGCTGCTTTGTGTCCAATTACCTGCTCCAATTATTAATGAAGGATTTACAATTGTTACATTCAATCCTTCTTCTGCTGCACGCCACACTTCTCGTTCGGCACCATATTTACTTATTGAATAATTTGAATTGTCGGGCGAATTTTTCCAAAACATGGTTTCGTCATATTCATTAATATTTTCAGGCTTACCAATAGAAGCAATAGAACTTACATGACAAAATTTTTGAACCTTTTTTTCTAAAGCCGCATTTACCATATTGGCTGTTCCTTCCACATTTATTCGCATCATTTCTTCTTCATCCTTTGGATTAAAAGAAACCATTGCCGCGCAATGGTAAACTTCAACAACACCTTCCATTGATTGCATTAATGAATACACATCCAACAAATCAGCTTGAACAAATTCTATTTTATCTATTAAATTTTGAGGGGAAGCATTGTAATAAGAGAACACTTTTTTCAGATTTTCTACATTGCTTTGCTTACGCGTAATAACACGAATTTTATTCCCTTTTGATGCAAGTTCGTACAACAAATGAGAGCCAACTAATCCTGTTCCGCCAGTTACTAAAATCATTAAAAAATATTTAGTTACGAAGTTATACATTTATTTATCTTTGTTCATCAAATTATTAAAACTGTATGACTAAAAATTTTGTTGAAGAACTAAAGTGGAGAGGGATGTTACACGATATCATGCCCGAAACAGAAGAGCTATTGAATAAAGAAATGGTTTCTGGTTATATTGGTTTTGACCCTACTTCTGATTCATTAGGTGTTGGAAATATGGTACAAATAATGACTTTATTGCACTTTCAAAGAGCAGGACACAAACCCATTGCTTTAGTTGGTGGTGCCACCGGTATGGTTGGCGACCCTTCAGGAAAATCGGCCGAACGTAATTTATTGGATGAAGCTACATTAAACCATAACTTAAGTAGTCAACAGAAACAACTTGAAAAATTTTTAGATTTTAATTGCGGTGCAAATAGTGCCGAAATAGTAAATAACTACGATTGGTTTAAGGGTTTTAGCTTTTTAGAATTTATACGTGATGTTGGAAAACACATTTCTGTAAATTATATGCTTGCAAAAGATTCGGTAAAAAACAGATTAGAAAACGGAATGAGTTTTACTGAGTTTAGTTACCAGCTGGTGCAGGGTTACGACTTTTATTATTTATGGAAGAACAAAGGCGTAAAATTACAAATGGGCGGTTCCGATCAATGGGGAAATATTGTAACAGGAACAGAGCTTATTCGCAGAAAAGCGAATGGTGAAGCATTTGCTATTACTACTCCACTGATAAAAAAAGCTGATGGAACAAAATTTGGAAAAACAGAAAGTGGAAATATTTGGTTGGATCGAACAAAAACTTCTCCTTATAAATTTTATCAATTTTGGTTAAATGCAAGCGATGAAGATGCCAAAACATACATTCGTATTTTTACTTTGTTTACAAAAGAAGAAATTGAGGCATTAGAAACCGAACACGAAAAAGCAAAACATTTGCGTTTGTTACAAAAAACGTTGGCAAAAGATATTACTATTCGTGTGCATTCTGAGGCAGATTACAATGCGGCTGTGGAAGCATCACAAATATTATTTAGTGGAACAATCGATGATTTAGGAAAATTATCGGAAGAATTATTTTTAGATATTTTTGATGGTATTCCTCAATTTGTAGTTTCAAAATCAGAAATTGAAAATTCTATTTCTATCATAGATTTACTTGCTGATAAAACACAAATATTTCCATCAAAAGGAGAAGCACGTAAAATGATACAAGGAGGCGGAGTTGCTGTAAATAAAGTAAAAGTAGAAGATCTTGAATTGAAAATAAATTCAAGTCAATTAATTAACAATAAGTATATTCTTATTCAAAAAGGAAAAAAGAATTATTATTTAGTGGTTGTGAAATAAATTGAGACTACTTCTTTTTAAATTTTTTCTTTGGATTTTGCCTTGTATCCCAAAAACTCAACAATTCAACTCGTTTAGCATTTTCCGAAATTTGGTATAAAAGTAAATTGTGCTTTGTAATTAATGCTTCGTGTAAATTAATTTTGGAAGACCCACGAAATAAAAAAGGATTTTTTTCAAGTAAAGAAACAGTATGCTCCACATCGTCAATAAATTTGGATACTTCTTTTCTTGACCAGTTTTCTGAAAGATAATTAATTATATTATCGAAAGTATCAACCGCTTCAGGAGCCCAAACTACTTTGTACGCCATTTTTTATACTTTTTCATCACTTCTTTATGGGTAACGGCTTCTCCTTTGTTTATCTGGCTTTTTGCTTTTTCAACAGACAACTTCTGTGCTTCGGTTAATTCATCCCACAAATCGGTTTTATGAGCTTGTAACAATGCCTTTATTTGTTTTAATATAACTTCACTGTTTATCTCTAAAAGTTGTTTTGTTAATTCTATTTTTTGAGCTTGAATATTCATAATACAAATTTAAGAATTTAAATTGAAAACAATTTCTAAAGCCTCCCCAAAAGCGTTTGCTGTTTTTTCTAAATCTTCTTTTGTATGAGCTTCACAAACAAAACCTACTTCATAACCAGAAGGGCCTAAATAAATTCCTCGTTCAAGCAATTCTTTATGCAAAATTCTAAAATATTTCATTGAATCTGCATCAATTTCTTCTGCCGAACGAATGTGTTCTTTATCAGTAAATGCAATCCAAAAGATAGAACCAACTGAAAAGATTTGAAGATTTTTGATTGATGAATTTTTAAGAATTGAGTCAATTAAAAATTTGGTTTTAGTTTCTAAATCCTCATAAAAATTCGGTTTTAAACATTCCGTCAATTGTGCTATTCCAGCAGCCATTGCTACAGGATTTCCGCTTAATGTTCCTGCTTGGTAAACATCACCATCAGGAGAAATACAACTCATGATTTCTTTGTTTGCACCATACATACCAACCGGCAATCCACCACCAATAATTTTTCCGTAAGTAATTATATCCGGCTGAATTTTATAATACCCTGCAGCACCCTCAAAACCAATTCTAAATCCGTTTATTACTTCATCAAAAATTAAAAGTGATTTATTTTCGGTACAGATATCACGTAAAAATTGCAGGTATTCTTTGCGTTGTAAAAGCAAACCATTATTTGCCGGAATTGGTTCAATTATAACGCAAGCTATTTGGTCTTTAAATTCTTCAAATGCTTGTTTTACTGCTTCCTCATTGTTTAAAGAAACAACAATTGTTTCATTCACAAAACTTTCTGGCACCCCTGCAGAAGAAGTATTACCAAATGTTACCAGTCCAGAACCTGCTTTTACAAGAAGAGAATCGCTATGGCCGTGATAACAACCTTCAAATTTTAAAATTTTATTGCGTTTTGTAAACCCTCTTGCCAAACGGATTGCACTCATCACAGCTTCTGTTCCGGAACTTACAAATCGTATTTTTTGAATGTATTTATTATTGTTTAAAATTAATTCTGCTAAATCATTTTCCAATGCTGTTGGTGCGCCAAATGAACTTCCATTCTCAACTGTTTTTTTAATTGCATTTACTACTTTGTCGTTTGCATGCCCTAAAATCAAAGGACCCCAAGAACCGCAATAATCAATAAATTCATTTCCATCCGCATCCCAAATATGAGAACCTTTTCCTTTTTGGATAAACAAAGGTGTTCCTCCAACCGAACGAAATGCACGCACAGGACTATTTACACCACCAGGAAAATAAGACTTTGCTTTTTCAAATAATGCTTCTGATTTTTCTCTCTTCATAACTCTAAATTATTTCCTGCAAATATATATCTTTGGAATTAATAATCTCTGTGAAATGTTTTCTCGCTGAGACGCAGAGAACGCAGAGATATATTAAAAAAGTTTATGAAAGAAAATGAGATAACAGGGGCTCTTATCGATATTTTTATAAAAATTCATTCTAAACTTGGTCCTGGTTTATTGGAAAGTGTTTATGAAGAAATTATATGTTACGAATTGAAAAATCGAAATTTAAATTTTAAACGACAAGAAGGAATTCACGTTTATTATAATGATACTAAAATGGATATTGGATTTAGAGCAGATGTAATTGTTGAAGACAAAGTAATAGTAGAAATAAAATCGGTAGAAACATTAGCACCTGTTCATCACAAACAATTGCTAACCTACTTAAAGTTAACTGATAAAAAAGTAGGATTATTAGTAAACTTTAATGTGAATCTTGTAAAAGATGGAATAGTACGAATAGTAAACAATTATTAAAAACACTTTATCTCAAAAACATTTAGCACAATAAAACTAACAATTAACAAACAGCTCAGCGAACTCTGCGCCTCTGCGAGAAAAAACCGATAACGCTCCATGAAATACGAAAACACATTAGAATTTGCAAAGCAACAGGATGCAAACGACCCTTTAAAAAAGTATCGTGAAAAATTTTATTTCCCTATGATGCATGGTCGTGAAACAGTTTATTTCACGGGTAATTCGTTGGGGTTACAACCCAAATCAACTCAAGATTACGTACTAAATGAGTTAGAAGATTGGGCAACTTTTGGTGTGGAAGGACATTTTCATGCCCGCAAACCATGGATGCCTTATCATGAACAATTTGCCGAACCCATTTCAAAAATTGTTGGCGCAAAACCGGAAGAAGTTGTAGTGATGAATCAATTAACAGTAAACTTACATTTACTATTGGTTAGTTTTTATCGCCCAACAAAAACACGTTATAAAATTTTATGTGAAGCAAAAGCATTCCCTTCCGATCAATATGCTTTGGAATCACAAGTTAAATTTCATGGATATACTCCTGAAGATGCAATCATTGAAGTTGGTCCACGCGAAGGAGAAGTATGTATTCGTCATGAAGATATTTTAGCAGCAATTGAAAAAAATAAAGACACAATTGCAACCATTATGATTGGTGGGGTTAACTATTATAACGGACAAGTGTTCGACATGAAAGCAATTACGGAAGCCGGACATAAAGCTGGTGCAATTGTAGGATTTGATTTAGCACATGCAGCAGGAAATTTAAAATTAGGATTGCACAATTGGAATGTTGATTTTGCTTGTTGGTGTAGCTACAAATATTTAAACTCTGGTCCTGGTGGCGTTTCTGGTGTTTATATAAATGAAAAACATTTGAATAATCCTGAAATCCCACGCTTTGCTGGTTGGTGGGGACATGATAAAAACACCCGTTTTAAAATGGAAAAAGGATTTGTTCCAATGCCCACTGCAGAAGCTTGGCAAATGAGTAATGCTCCTGTGCTTTCTATGGCAGCTCACAAAGCATCCTTAGATATTTTTTCAGAAGTAGGAATGGATGCACTGGTTTCAAAAACAGAAAAACTAACAGGTTATTTAGAATTTATTGTTGACGATATAAACAAGACACAAGAGTCAAGTATTAAGAATCAGGATGGATTTTTGGAAATAATAACACCAAGAGATAAAAAACAAAGAGGCTGCCAATTATCAATTGTGGCTCACGGAAGAGGAAAAGAATTATTCAATAAACTTACGGAAGCAGGAGTAATTTCTGATTGGCGCGAACCAAATGTTATTCGTTGTGCACCTGTTCCATTGTATAATTCATTTGAAGATGTATATCGCTTTGGTGAAATCTTAAAAAATGCTTTATAATTTTTTACTCATAAAAAAATGGCTAAAAAAGTAAAACACAACCCAAATGCAAAGCAATTAATTGATGAAGGCATTGCAAGTGCAGAACCTTTTGCCCAAGCTATTTGCAAAAAATTACGTTCAATTATTTTCAAAGCAGAACCAGCAATTATAGAAGACTGGAAATGGGGACCTAACTATTACAAAGATGGGATGGTTTGTGGATTTTGGTATTTTAAAAATCATTGCACTTTTGTTTTTTATCAAGGAGCGCTGTTAAAAGACAAGAAGAAAATATTGCTAAAAAACGAAGGTAATGTACATAACAGGCACATAAAATATACAGACGTAAAGCAGATTGACGAAAAAGTATTAATTGAATACATTACCGAAGCTGTTATAAACAATGAAAAAGGAATAAAAATTACTGAAGCAAAAGACAAAACAGTAATTATACCAAACGATTTTAAAAAGCTGTTATCTAAAAATAAATTGTTACCTTATTTTGAAAATTTAGCATACTCTCATCGTAAAGAATACGTGATGTGGATTAATGATGCGAAAAAAGAAGAAACAAGATTAAGAAGAATGGATACAGCGATTGAAAAACTAAAAGACAAAGAAGGCTTAAATGATAAATACTTAAAGAAATGATATTAATCATTTCAGCTTTCATAAATTATGGACTTATTTGAATAAAAAATGTAAACAAATATAAACTCTTGAAGAGCTTTCCAGCTTTGCGAGAAAAATAAAATTATGAGTAAAAATATAAATATTATTGGAGCAGGCTTGGTAGGATCACTAGTATCTATCTATCTGGCTAAAAGAGGATATAAGATAAATATTTTTGAACGCAGAAACGATATGCGTAAAGAGTTAATGTCTGCCGGAAAATCAATAAACCTTGCTTTAAGTGATAGAGGCTGGAAAGGTCTAGAAGGAGTTGGAATTGCAGATGATATAAAAAAAATTGCTATTCCAATGTATGGAAGATTTATTCATCACAAAGATGGCTCAACTGCTTACCAACCTTATGGAAAAGAAAATCAGGCTATATATTCTGTTTCGCGTGCCGAAATAAATATGCGTTTAATGGATTTGGCAGAACAACAAGCAAATGTTAAAATTCATTTTAATGAAAAATGTACTTCTATTGATAGAAAAAACACTGAAGTGCATTTTGAAAATTCAGAAACAAATAAAACAAGTTCAAGTAAAAGCGATTTAATATTTGGTTCGGATGGCGCCTTTGCTGCTACTCGACTAAATATGCAATTATCAAGCGACCGATTTGAGTATAACCAACATTATATTTCAGCTGGATATAAAGAATTAATTATCCCTCCAGGACCTAATGGAGAATTTTTAATTGAAAAAAATGCTTTGCATATATGGCCAAGAGGAAGTTTCATGATGATTGCACTTCCAAACTTGGATGGTAATTTTACATGTACTTTGTTTTTACCTTTTGAAGGAGAAAATTCATTTGATTCTTTAAAAACAGAAGCTGATGTAAAGAAATTTTTTGACGAAGAATTTCCAGATGCAGTTCCTTTAATGCCAACATTAATTGAAGATTATTTTAGAAACCCTACATCATCTCTTGTAACAGTAAAGTGTTTCCCATGGGTGTTTGATGATAAGATAGCGCTGATTGGTGATGCCGCACATGCTGTTGTTCCTTTTTACGGACAAGGAATGAATTGTGGATTCGAAGATTGTGTTGTCTTAAATCAATTGATTGATAAACACAAAGAAAATTGGCCAGCAATTTTAGCAGAATATGAACAGCTAAGAAAACCCGATGCTGATGCAATTGCTGATTTAGCAATAGCCAACTTTGTTGAAATGCGTGATAAAACTGCCGACCCAAAATTTTTATTGCAAAAGAAAATTGAGGCCCGTTTTAGCGAAAAATATCCAGATAAATGGATTCCTCTTTATTCAATGGTTACATATAGTCCACACATCAGGTATTCAACCGCCCTGAAAGAAGGACAAAAACAGGAAGTAATTATGCAAAAAATAATGGCGATGCCTGAAATTGAAAAAAAATGGGATAGCGATGAAGTTGAAAAGGCAATCTTAAATAGTATCATTTAAATAGTAGTAAGTACTGAGTATTAAGTATCAAGATTTAACCTATTACTCCTTGATACTTAATACTTGATACTTCTTACTTGTTACTAACAAAAATGATTTACCACAAAAAATATCTACAGGTAAAATTACTTCTTGAAAATGTTTCAAAATATGAATTAATGGGCATTTACCGACCACAAGCCTATTTGCAGGGTGCTGGAAAATATTGTACCGAATGTCAAATTAATCTATTTAAAAAACCAATTGAGCCTAATAAAAGTGAAATAATAAATGCTGTTCTTTTTTCACCTCAGGGGTATGGCGACAAACTAATTACAGGAAGTTTATTAACTTTACGTAACGGTGTGGATATAGAAGCAAAAGCAGTGGTGTTGGAAATAATTGGTTATTAAAAGGTATTTTCATAAATTAGAGGTAAATGAGAACATTAAAAATATTTTTATATTATTTTTTTCTAGTTTCTTTTCTATTCTCTTGTAAAAAAGAGGAAGATTCTTTCGCAATTCACGTCAGCGGAAAGGTAATTGACGGCAACACCAACTTACCTGTCGCTAATTCAATAGTTGAAATTTATAAATTAAAAAATTCCGAAAATATCCGTTTTAATTCTATGACAACTGATTCACTTGGTTATTATTCAATAACTGTATCAAGCGATGATAATGCTAGCCTGGCTGCTTATAATTCAAATTATGTTTATAGCTACCAAAATGAAAACGTTATCCCAAAAGAAAAAAATATTGAAAATTTCAATATTAAAATTTTCCCTGTAGTTTATCTTGATATTAGTATAAAATTTGTTGACACAAGCTACAATTACATGCAAGTTGCATCTCGTCAAAACAAATACAGCTACCCTCATGTTTATTTATCTAAACCTTCAGATACGTTAAAGCATTTAATTTTGTATAAAAAAGGCGGTATTAATAATACATTTTCAATAGATGTAGCAAAGTCTAATTCTTTTAATTTTTCAAACGCACCAAGAGTTTATTATAACTATACAGTTTATTGCAACCCAACAGACACTACTTTTTATTCATTACAATATTAGACCATCTAAAACCATATTATTTATAGCACTTGCTCTATCAAGTTTATTTTCATTTGCTCAACCCAGCCCTGATGAGCAATTGGCAATACAATATTTTCAAAATAAGGAATTTGATAAAGCATTAGATTATTACGAAAAGCTATATAATAAAAAATCTCCTCAGCAATTTTACAGTCAATATTTAAATTGCTTAATAGAAACAAAAGATTATAAGAAAGCGGAAAAAATTGTAAAAAAACACATCAAACAAAATCCTGAATTTTTAAACTTTCAAGTTGATTTGGGAGTAGTCTATACAAAGAGTGATGAGCCAGAAAAGGCGAAATCTGCATGGGAGCAAGCAGTAAAATCAATAAAATATGACGACCAAGTTTTTTCTCTTGCAAATGCATTTATTAATATTCGTCAGTTCGATTATGCTATTGCTACTTATTTAAGAGGCAAAAAAATTTCTCAAACTAATTACCCTTACAATTTTGAACTTGCTGAAGTTTACAAAACAAAAGGTGATAAATTGGCTATGATAAACGAATTGCTTGATGTTCTTGAAATTGCTGATTCGTACATACAAAGTGTACAAAATTCATTACAAACAAGTTTTGGTGCTGATGCTGATACAAAACAAAACGATTTAATAAAAACTGAATTATTAAAACGTATTGGAAAAAGTCCTGATAAAACAATTTTTTCTGAATTATTAATTTGGATGCAAATTCAATTGAAAGATTGGGACGGTGCTTTTGTTCAAGCAAAAGCTTTAGACAAAAGAAAAAAAGAAGAAGGAGGAAGAGTAATGGGATTGGCTCAGCTTTTTTCACAAAACGAAGCATACGATATAGCAGCTAAAGCCTATCAATATGTTATTGCCAAAGGAAAAGACAATTATTTTTATACGAATGCTCGTATGGAATTATTGAATGTTCAATACACAAAAATTACAGCAACAGGTAATTATAGCCCATTGGATTTAGCAGAACTTGAAAAAAATTATTCTATTACCATTGATGAACTAGGCAAATCAGCTAGTATCGTTTCTCTCTTAAAAAACTATGCTCATTTAAAAGCATTTTATTTAAACAAGTCAGATGAGGCGATTAAAATTTTGGATGAGGCAATTGCTTTACCTCAATTATCGGCTATTCAACAAGCAGAATGTAAGCTTGAATTGGCAGACATTTTATTAATGACAGGAGAAATTTGGGATGCTTCACTTTATTATTCTCAAGTAGAAAAAAGTTTTAAATATGATGTTATCGGTCAGGAAGCAAAATTTAGAAATGCAAAAATTTCTTTTTATACAGGAGATTTTAAATGGTCGCAAGCTCAGCTAGATGTGTTGAAAGGTGCTACATCAAAATTAATTTCGAATGATGCAATGGATTTGTCTTTATTAATAAGTGACGCATTAGCTATTGACACAAATGAAGCTCCTTTATTAATTTTTGCACGTGCTGAATTATTATCATTTCAAAACAAAGATGAATTAGCTAAAATGACTTTAGACTCAATCAATAAACTGTATCCAAATCACGCGTTGGCTGATGATATTTTATTTAGAAAAGCTAAAATTGAATTAAAACATGCTAGATACACTGAAGCGGCTGCATTTTTTGAAGATATAGTAAAAAATTACAGTTATGATATTTTAGCGGACGATGCACTTTTTAATCTTGCTGATTTAAATGAAAACAAATTAAATAATATTGAAAAAGCAAAAGAGTTGTATCAACAATTACTTGAAAAATATCCAGGAAGTTTGTATGTAGTAGAAGCGCGTAAGCGATTTAGAAAGTTAAGAGGAGATAGTATTAATTAGAGGTTAGATAAAAAAAGGAATAATGATTATATATAATGTTACAGTGAATATTGAAAATGATGTTCATCAAGAATGGTTAAAATGGATGAAGGAAGTTCATATCCCAGATGTGATGAATACTGGTTGTTTTATTGAAAATAAAATTTGTAAGGTATTAGTAAATGAAGAACAAGGAACAACCTATTCGGTACAATATACATGTACAGATATGGACACATTAAAAAAATACCAAGCTAATCACGCTCCAAGATTGCAAAAGGAGCACACAGATAAATACGGAACAAAAGCTCTGGCTTTTAGAACATTGTTGGAGGTATTGTAATGTCAGAAAACGTAAGAGCAAAAAAACATTTAGGCCAACATTTTTTAAAAGATGAAACAATTGCTTTAGATATTGTAAAATCTTTGAAGCATACATCCCTATACAAAAATGTATTAGAAGTAGGTCCAGGAATGGGCGTATTAACAAAATACCTTATTCAAGAAACAACTTTTACTACTCACATAATTGATATTGATAAAGAGTCGATAGCGTATTTAAAAAAAAATTACCCTGCTTTAGAAAACAGAATTATAGATGGCGATTTTTTAAAATTGGATTTTAATAATTTATTTAACAATGAACCTTTTGCAGTAATTGGCAATTTCCCTTATAATATTTCAACCGAAATTTTATTCAAAATTCTTGACCACAAAAACCAAGTGCCAGAAGTGGTTGGTATGTTTCAAAAAGAAGTGGCAGAACGAATTGCTGCTAAACCAAAAAATAAAACGTATGGCATAACTAGCGTTTTACTGCAAGCCTATTACGACATTGAGTATTTATTTACTGTTCATGAAAATGTTTTTAATCCACCACCAAGAGTAAAATCTGCTGTTATTCGTTTAACTAGAAACAAAGTTGAAAAACTCGATTGCAACGAAAAACTTTTTAAACAAGTTGTAAAAACGGGTTTTAATCAACGAAGAAAAACATTGCGCAATGCAATAAGGGCTTTTAAACTAAAACCAGAATTTATAGACAATATTTATTTAAGCAAACGTGCAGAAGAATTATCTGTTGCAGATTTTGTAGAGCTAACAAATATGGTTGAACAATAGATTTATTTAAAAAATAAATTATCTAGATCAGGTAATGACATTTTTTTAAATCGTGCATTCTTTACAACAGCAATCCCAATCTGAAAAGCAAAAAAGCAAAACAGTAATAGCACAGGAACAACCCTTGTTAACCTTATGATTGTAAGTGAATTCGCACTCATGTAATCTCCTCCCCTAACCAAAAAATAAAGACTTGGCAAACACAAAAGTATTCCTATTCCAAAACACAGATTTAAATATTTTTTATAAAACACATTTTTTTCTTTTAAAATTGGGAAAAGAGCAATCACGGGCAAGGCAGAAGAATATTGATATTCCCAAACAGTATTATAACTTAAAAAGAATGTAAAAGAGATAGAAAACAATAATAACAACGCTGCTTCTAATCGTATTTTTTTATTTTCGATAAATGGAATTAATACCGAAAAAATCAAACAAATATAAATTGGTAATTTATAAATGCGCGCTGAAGTTTCATGTCCCAAAAGAGTATCTACAAAAACAGGCAAGGAAAAAACATCGATATGCATTAACTTATAATCACTCTGAGCAATTAAATTAAACCAATGAATACTATTGTCTTTCATGTATTCATTCAAAACAAAATTATTTTGAAAAATATTCATGTTTTGTTTAATAAATTCAAAATCAAAAGCCGTACTATAAATTCTACTCCATCCTATTGTCTGAGGATTAAAAACAGGTAACAGTAAAAACAATAAGGAAACTACTCCATAGATAATTAAACTTTTTATTGTTGTTTTTCTACTTTCTTTTAACAACAGTAGAATAGGCAACATCAACAGTACAATTGGTTTTGTGAAAAATGAAATCAGTAATCCCGCAAATAATAATTTATTGGCTTTTGATTCATCTTCATCGGTACTATACATTACAAACGCAACAAAAATAAGCGACAACGCCAACACAAGAGGTGCATGCATGTTTCCTACAAAAAATGTCCAATAAGTAGGGAAAGCGCATAGAATAATAAAATAATTCATTTGTCTTTTGTACTTGTCTGTACTCAACCTAGAAACAAAAAATGCTGAAAGGAAAAACAATACCAAAGAAAAAACAACAAACAAAGCATAACTTATCCAAGGAGAAAAAAATGAAAACCAACTGGCTACAAATACACTAAACGCTGGATGTGCTAAATACCAAGTGGCTTTATCACCATAAGCTGTGCCACCCCAAGTATCATAAATACTGCGTTTTTCTAATAAGTTTAAAAAAGATTTAGGCAATGCAAAATAATCTATCCCCTGCACATTTGCATGATCTGCCCCAAAAAAGAAAAAATGTAGCCAGCCTTTATATAAAGACAATAAAAAAATAGCCACAATTACAACAATTGCAATAGGTAAAAATTTATTTATGGTGGCTTTCATTTATGCCAAAAATAAGTGTTTTTTTGAGTGTTTTAACAGTTAATTATTATGAGCCAAATTCTATTAACTTTGCGTTCTGTAAAATGGCATTATTCGGACTATTTAATAAAGCAAAAGACCCCAACCAATTATCATTTTGGGGACATATTGACGCATTGCGTGGGCATTTGTTTCGCTCTTCTATAGCAGTAGTAGTTATTGCTATTGCGTTGTTTTGTTTCCCCGAATTTTTATTTGATACCATCATTTTTGGCCCAATACACAACGATTTTTTGACCTATAAGGCCTTTTGCAAATTAGGTTACTGGTTACATTCGCAAGGTATGATGGATGATAAAGAAGCATTGTGCTTTGGTAATTACACATTTAAACTTCAGGCTTTAGGGTTAGCAGATCAATTTACATCTCAAATGTGGATTGCATTTGTAGGAGGTTTGGTAGTTGGTTCGCCCTATGTACTTTTTGAAATATGGAAATTTATTAAACCTGCACTTAAGGAAAAAGAAAAAAAAGGTGCAGTAGGGTTCATTTTTTCTGCAAGCACTTTATTTATTGGAGGTGTTTTATTTAGCTATTTTATAATTGTTCCACTTACTGTTAATTTCTTAGGAAATTACAAAGTAAGTACCCAGATAGAAAACAATTTTACGATGGATTCCTATATCTCATTAGTTACAACACTTTCATTTGCTACCGGAATTGTTTTTGAATTGCCTGTTTTGGTATTTTTCCTATCCAAATTTGGAATTATTACCCCTCAATTTATGCGAAAATATCGCAAACATGCAGTAGTAGTAATACTTATAGCTGCAGCCGTAATAACTCCTTCTCCGGATGTTACCTCACAAATGTTGGTAGCATTCCCCTTGTATTTCTTGTACGAAGCAAGTATATTTGTTTCTCACTATGTAGTAAAGAAAAAGGCAAAACAATCGGCTTAAAAAAGTATATTTAACCGTATTTAAATTATTTATATATGTCAAACACTGTTAAAGAGTTTAACGATTATCGTGCTAAAATGAATGAAAAAATTTTAGCCGCTGACAATGTAGTATTAAAACGTTTGTTCAATTTGGACACAAACACTTATGCTGAAGGAGCTTTGCCAGTTAAAACAAAAGAAATGTTAGGCTTAGTAGCTTCTATGGTATTACGTTGTGACGATTGTATTAAATATCATCTTGAAAAATGCAAACAAAACGGAGTAAGTAAAGAAGAGGTATTTGAAGTATTTGCGGTTGCAAATATTGTTGGAGGAACAATTGTAATACCCCATACACGCAGAGCTGTTGAATTTTGGGAAGAATTAGAAAAATTATAGTTGAAACAATTAACCAAATATATTTTTAGTTTGTCACTGTTTTTTGCTTTGACGAACACCCTTATTTCTGTTTCACAAACTACAACTAAAATTACAGGAAAAATAGTTGATGCCAATACTCGTGAGCCATTACCCTTTGTAAATATTCTTTTTAAGGAAACTTCAATAGGCACTACATCCGATATTGATGGAAAATACACTTTAGTTACTACTCAAAAAGTAGATTCTATTATTGTTTCTTTTATTGGCTATTCAAAATATACAAAAGCAATAAAATATGGCGCTACACAAGAACTAAATATCCCTCTTTCTCAAGGTGTCGAATTAAGTGTAATTGAAGTAAAACCAGGTGAAAACCCTGCTCATCGTATTTTGCGAAAAATTATTGCACACAAAGACCAAAATGATAGAGAAAAATATGATTCATACGAATATGAAGTTTACAATAAAGTGGAATTTGATTTGAATAACCTGAGTGAAGATTTTCAAAACAATAAATTACTAAAACCCTTTTCATTTATTTTTGAAAATATTGATAGCTCCAACACTAAAGAAAAACCTTACCTACCTGTTTTTATGACTGAATCGCTTTCTGATTTTTATTATAAAAAAAATCCGAAAACACGCAACGAAGTGATAAAAGCAAGTAAAGTTGCAGGAATTGAAAATGCTAGTGTATCGCAATTTATGGGTGATATGTATCAAAACGTAAATATTTATGAAAACAATATTATTGTTTTCGGTAAAAATTTCGTTAGCCCTATTTCTGATAATGCTTTATTCTACTACAAATTTTATTTGATAGATAGTATAGAAATTGATGGTTATAAATGTTATCAATTACAATTTAAACCAAAACGCAAACAGGAATTAACTTTTACTGGAAATCTGTGGGCTGCCGACACAACATTTGCAATTAAACAAATTGAAATGAGCATTGCAGATGATGCAAACATCAACTTTATAAATGCAACCTATGTTGTGCAAACATACACTCGTGTGGATAGTTTATGGATGATGGAAAAAGAAAAATTGGTTGTAGATTTTAATCCATTCCCAATTGACAATAAAAAGAAAAAAATGATGGGAATATATGGCCGTAAAACAGCCTCCTATAACGCATTTAAAATAAACCAACCAAGAGAAGATAAATTTTATTCTCTTACCGAAAATCTAAAAGTGAATGAAGATGCATTTAAAAAGAATGAAGCATTTTGGGAACAACACCGCCACGATTCCTTATCAAAAAATGAAAAACAAATCTATCACATGGTAGATACATTGCAATCTTTACCTATTTATAAAACATGGGTAGATGTGTTGCAAATATTTGTTAGTGGTTATAAAGTAAAAGGCAATTTTGAATATGGTCCTTATTATAACATGTTTAGTTTTAATGCAATTGAAGGAAATCGTTTTAGGTTTGGCGTTAGAACAAGTAACCAATTTAGTAAGTGGTATGAACTAAGTGGTTATTTAGCCTACGGAACAAGAGACGAGCAATTTAAATACAAATTGGGTGTTCGAACTTTTTTAGATAAGAATCCAAGGACCATGGCTGGGTTGTATTACAAAAACGACAATGAAATTTTGGGGCAGAGTCAAAATGGGTTTACTACTGATAATATTTTAGCCTCTGTTTTAAGAATTACCCCATTAAGAAAATTAACCCGTGTAAAAGAATTAAGTTTTTATGTAGAAAGACAATGGTTTACAGGATTTACAAGTAGAGTAAGTTTTTTCAACAGACAAATGATTCCACTTGAAAATTTTCATTATGAGTATTATAAAACTTCTAACCAAATTGCATTTAAAGATCAAATCACTACTACTGAAATTCGTTTTATGACTAGACTTGCGTACAACGAAAAATATTTGGATGGTGTTTTCAATAGAGTAAGTTTAGGTACACGCTATCCAATTGTTCAGGCACAATACACATTAGGAATTAAAAATTTATTTAAAAGTGATTATGATTATCATAAGCTAGTTGTTAATCTTGAAGACCGTATTCGTATTAATCCAATTGGATATTTTGATTACACTTTACAATATGGAAAAATATGGAAACAATTACCTTATCCATTACTAGAGCTACATGGAGGAAATGAAACATATACGTATGATTATTATGCATTTAATGGAATGAATTTTTATGAATTTGCTAGTGATGAATATGCTTCTGCAAGCATAGAGCATCATTTTGATGGTTTTTTCTTAAACCATATCCCTCTAATGAAAAAATTAAAATGGAGAGAAGTTGTTGGAGCTAAAGGATTAATTGGAAAGGTGAATGCAAAAAATAGAAATTTATTAATTTTTCCAAACGACTTATATGACTTAAAACGCGGCCCCTATTATGAAGCTACAGCTGGAATTGAAAATATTTTTAAAGTGTTTCGTTTGGATGGTGTTTGGCGTTTAAGCTATTTAGATAACCCTAGAGCAATTCCTTTTAGCATTCGATTTTCTATGCAATTTTCATTCTAATAAAAAAGCCTTCAAAATTTTTGAAGGCTTTTTTTATGTAAAATTTTTATTGCTTTATTTTACACGTTCTACATAAGAATTAGTACGTGTATCTATTTTAATTTTTTCACCTTCATTCACAAACAAAGGAACATTCACAACAGCACCGGTTTCTAAGGTAGCTGGTTTTAAGGTGTTAGTTGCCGTATCTCCTTTTACGCCAGGCTCGGCATATGTAATTACTAGCTCAACAAAAACTGGTGGTTCAGCAAGTATAGGTTCATCTCCTTCAAATGAAACTTTTACTTCCATTCCTTCTTTTAAAAATTTCAATGCATCTCCAAGCATAAATCCCGGGATATATACTTGTTCAAATGTTTCATTATCCATACAAACTACAAATTCTCCTTCTGGATAAATATATTGCATCATTTTATATTCTACTCTTACTATTTCTACTTCTTCTCCCGAACGAAAACGGTTTTCAACTATTTTTCCTGTTTTCATATTACGCATACGCGCTTGATAAAACGCACGTAAATTACCTGGAGTACGGTGTTGATATTCTTCAATTCTACACAATTCGCCATTATAACGAATTACTGAACCAACTCCTATGTCGCCTGTATTTGCCATTTTTTATTTAGTATAAAGTTTATGTATTTTTTGTTTGGTCTGCAAAGATATTACTTATCATGAAATGAACAAATTACTACCATTTTCGGTACTTTTCTGTTATTTCAAAAATATGATTTAATATTTGTTGTTCTACCTCATCAAAGTTCATGTTTCTTCTTTCAAAAACACGAGTAGCTACCTCAAATGCATCTTTGATTTTATATGTTGAAAACCCAGCAGCACCACCCCAAGAAAATGATGGTACAAAATTGCGAGGGAAGCCCGAACCAAAAATATTAGCGCTTACACCCACTACTGTTCCTGTATTAAACATGGTGTTTATTCCACATTTGCTGTGGTCACCCATAATTAAACCACAAAATGTTAATCCTGTTAATGTAAATCTTTCTTTATTATAGTTCCAAAGTTTTACTTCGGCATAATTATTTTTCAGGTTTGAATTATTACTATCTGCACCAATATTACACCATTCGCCCAAAACAGAATTCCCTAAAAAGCCATCGTGTGCTTTATTGGAAAACCCAAAAATTACTGAATTATTCACCTCTCCTCCCACTTTGCTGTGAGGACCAATTGTTGTAGGTCCGTATATTTTTGCACCTAGTTTTAAAGTAGAATGTTCGCACAAAGCAAATGGGCCACGCACAATAGAACCTTCCATTATTTCGGCATCTTTACCAATATATATAGGACCTGTACTTGCATTTAAAATGGCACATTCTACTTTTGCTCCTTCTTCCACAAATATATTTTCAACTCCTATCACTTGATTTGTTTGACTCAGTGAGAGCGATTTTCTGCCCTTAGTAAGCATTTCAAAATCTGCTTTTATTGCTTCTCCGTTTTTTGCAAAAATATCCCATGAATTTTCTATAACCATCGCCTTCGCATGCGATTCGTATTTTGTAAATAATTCAATAGAATTAAAATCAAACATTTTTTCCGCACCAGTATTTGCAGCCACCACATTACTACCATCCATCAATATTTCATTTGGTTTCAAGGTTTTTATTTCGGCTACTAATTTTTCATTCGCACAATAAGAGCCATTTATCCAGATGTTATCAGTATCAATAGCATATTCTAAAGGAAATTTTACGCTTAAATATTCTTCCGTTTTGCTGGAAGTTTTCGCATCTAATAGCTTTTCCCATTTTTCGCGAATGGTTAAAATTCCAATTCGAATGTCTGCAACAGGACGCGTGTACGTCAATGGCAATAAGTTATTTCGAGAACTGTCATCAAAAAGTATATAATTCATTTTTTCTTAATTTAAATTGGCATCTTGTTTATTAAGCATTGTAATATATGTATCTACTTGGCGTAAAAAATATTTTAACTTTTGGGTGTTATCCGAATCAATCATCATATCATATATTTCTTCATCTTTTTCTTTATACTTACCAACTTTAAATTTTGCTTTTGATAAAGCAGAAATATATTTTAGTGCAAAATGATCATGTATGTTTAAATCAATCAACAAATCAAATTCTTCATTTATAAAATTGTCAATAATATGTGTGGTTGGTTTTCCAACCCAATTTAATTCTTTTAATGAAAAAAAATCATATTCCAACTTTGAATAAGTGAGTGTAGGAATATTTTTTGTGCTAAAAAAACCAAGAACTTTTACTTTTTTGGTGTGCTCTCTCAAATAGGTAACGTATCTTTTTACCAAATCATAGTCTTCTGAATTCGAAGAATCAAAAAGGATTCCAACCGTTTTTATTTCATTGAAATTAAATTTGTTAACTCTATTTATTCGCTTATTATTTTGCAATTCCTTTTTTAAGGATTGATTTGCCAAAGCTAATTTTATGTTTTTAATAACACTCATTTCAATTCACTTAATTTATCATTTTAATAAAATCGTCCTCAGAAATAATAGGAATGCCAAGCTTCTCTGCTTTTTTTAGTTTTTCGGGGCCCATATTTTCACCTGCTAAAACATAATTTGTTTTTCCTGAAATAGAACCCACATTTTTTCCTCCATTTTGTTCAATTACTTTTTTCAACTCATCACGAGAAAATTTTGTGAACACTCCCGAGACAACAAATGACTTGTCTTTTAGCTTGTCGCTTGCATTAATCATTTGTTCTTCCGAAAGTTCAAATTGCAAGCCATTATCTTTTAACTGCTTAATAATTTCAATATTTCGTGCATCGGCAAAAAATTCAACTATCGTTTTAGCTATTTTTTCTCCAACATCTCCCACTTCAACCAATGACTCAAAAGTTGCTTTTGAAATTGCATCAATATTTTTAAAATAAAATGCTAATTTCTTTGCGGTAGTTTCACCAATATGTCTTATTCCAATAGCATATAATACTTTTTCGAAATTTACTTTCTTTGATGCCTCTATCCCATCTAACAAATTGTTTACACTTTTTTCTGCCATTCTATCCAACTTCATCAAATCTTCTTTTTTTAAAGTATAAATATCTGCTATTGTTTTTACAAGTCCAGCATCATACAGTTGCCCAATAGTTTCTCCGCCCAAGCTATCAATATCCATCGCTTTACGGGAGACAAAATGTTCCATTTTCCCTTTTACTTGTGGTGGGCATCCCAACTCATTAGGGCAATAATGGTTTGCTTCCCCATCTTGTCTAACCAATTCCGTATTGCATTCTGGACAATGTGTAATGTATTTTGTAGGAGTTGAATTATTCAATCGTTTACTTTCATCTACTCGAATAATTTTAGGAATTATCTCTCCTCCTTTTTCAACAAAAACGGTATCCCCAACACGAACATCTAGTTTTTCGATGATATCTGCATTATGTAAAGAAGCCCTTTTTACTGTTGTTCCTGCAAGTTGCACTGGTTTTAAATTAGCTACAGGCGTAATCGCTCCTGTTCTTCCAACTTGATAAGAAATACTTTCAAGTATTGTTGTAACCTGTGCCGCTTTATATTTGTATGCAACTGCCCAACGTGGTGATTTAGCTGTAAATCCTAAAAATTTTTGATGCTCAAATGAATTTATTTTAATTACCACTCCATCTGTTTCCACATTTAATTGGTGTCTTTCAGCATCCCATTTATTTATATATTTTAAAACGCCATCTACATCAGCAACTTTTTCCATATCAGATGATACTTTAAATCCCCATTTTTTTGCTTGTACCAAACTTTCGTGGTGAGATGTAAATGGTAAATCTTCCCCTAATAATGAATATAAAAAGCAATCTAATTTCCTTTCGGCAACCGCTTTTGAATCTTGTTGTTTTAATGTTCCAGAAGTTGCATTTCGCGGATTTTTTAATTGCTTTTCAAAAATCTCTTCTTCATCAAATCCGTCTTCTATCATTTGTTTTCGAATATCTTCGTTGATGCGTAAAAATTCGGATTTGGGCATAAATATCTCTCCTCTTATTTCAAACTCTTTTGGAAAATCATTTCCTCTTAATTTTAATGGAATACTTCCAATAGTTTTAATGTTGGTAGTAATATCATCTCCTGTTTCACCATCACCGCGCGTAACAGCTTGAGTTAAAATTCCGTCAATGTATGTAAGTGAAATAGAAACGCCATCGTATTTTAGTTCACACACATACTCGTATTCATTTAAGCCTGCTTTTTTTATTCGCTCATCAAAATCGCGTAAATCTTGTTCATTGTATGTATTTCCCAACGAAAGCATAGGGTATTTATGCTTCACATTTTTAAAATCTTTTGTTATTTGCCCTCCAACTCTTTGAGAAGGAGAATTGGGAAGTTGATATAATGGAAATTCTTTTTCGAGTTTAATCAACTCTTCCAACATCATATCAAAGTCATAATCGCTGATAGTAGGATTAGATAAAACATAATAATTGTAATTATGTTCCTCTATATTTTTTGAAAGCTCTTCGATTCTCTTTTTTGCTGATTCACTCATAAAATATAAACTTTTGCAATCAACTACTTTTGCTCTCCTGCACTATTATCTTTAAAATCTTCGTTGAGTCTGAAATAAATAGGAATTGAAATTTGACTTCTAACCCACATGCCCCCATTCATTGCTGGTTGCCACTTTGTTAATTCTATTAAACGTATTGCTTCTTGATCGCATCCACCTCCAACGGATTTTTCAATTCCAATATTTGTTATAAGACCACTAGTTTCTACCACAAATCTAACTTTTACTACTCCCTGTATATTTGCTAACTGTGCTTGTTTGGGATAGTCTAAATTTTCTTTTATGAAATCTTCAAAAGCATAATTCCCTTTGTAATAGATTGCAGCTTGTTCAGGTGTTTTAAAAACTTTTAGAGTAGTGTCCATTTTATACTCTTTATTGTATTTAAATTCAACAAAACCTCTTTTTTTACAAATTTTTGAATATTTCGATGGATCAAATTCAAAACTAACGTTCCATTGAGTAGAAACTCTTTGTCCTTCTTTTATTGCTGGTACCCATTGATACAAACTAAACAGTCTTAATGCTTCCGCATCAATTTCTGGGTTTACACTTTGTGAAACCTTCAAATCTTTTATAGTACTATCGGCCATCACAACAAAAGCCAAATTTACTTTGCCTCCTATTTTTTTTTCTAATGATGTTTTGGGGTAAATTAATTCTTGTTCAAATATTCTTTTAAATTCTGTTTTTCCTCCAACATTTGAAGGAAATCCATCAACACTATAAAGTATTTGCGAATGTGCATTGCAAACCAATAATGAAAAGGAAATAAAAAACAAAAGATTTTTTTTCATTTGAAAATCTAACTAAATATTACCACGCAAGATACGATTTTTATTACTTATGTCTTTTACCAACACTACATTTTTAAAGCCTTTTTCCTCCAGTAATAATTTACATTCATGGCCATATGCCTCATTTATTTCAAAATAAATTTTCCCATTATTTTTTAAATTTATTTGAGCAAATTGAGCAATTGCATCATAAAAAAGTAAAGGATTAGTATCATCTACAAATAATGCTAAATGTGGTTCATATTCTAAGACATTTTTTCGCATTTTAAAGCTTTCAGACAAAGCAATATATGGTGGGTTGCTAACAATTATATCAAATTTTTTTTCGCTAATTAGATTCTTTTTGTTTGATAATATATCCATTAAAACAAAAGAAACGTCTGTTTTATTTGCCTGAGAATTTTTTTTTGCCACATCTAGTGCTTTTTCGGAAATGTCTATTCCAGTAACAATAGAATTTAAAATGTTTTTCTTTAATGCAATCGCAATACATCCACTTCCTGTTCCAATATCCAAAATATTTACATTTTTGCTCCCATAAAATTCCAAATAATCGTCAGCTATCAGTTTTATTAATTCTTCAGTTTCAGGTCTTGGAATTAACACATTCTCATTCACATAAAATTTCATCCCGTAAAAATCTGCTTCAGACAAGATATACTGAATAGGTTTTTCTTTTTTCAATTCTTTAATCGCAAAATTAAATTTTAGTAACTCTGATTCAGAAACAGTTTGCTCTAATTTTAATTGTAATTGGGCACGTTTTATGTTTAAATATTTTTCGACACAAAAAGCTATAAATGTTTCTATTTCCGATAAGTCGTAAATACCTTCTAATTCGCTTTTGTAATGACGAATAATGTCTTTTATTTTGTTTGAAGCTATTTGCATCGGATTTAAAGTTACACAAAATGTTATGGATAAAACTAGTACATTTACATAAATTTAAAGCCATAAATATGATTTTAAGAGCCGAAAATTTAGTTAAAAAATACAAAAGCAGAACAGTTGCTAATGAAGTTAGTGTTCAAGTAAAACAAGGCGAAATTGTGGGTTTACTTGGCCCCAATGGTGCTGGCAAAACTACATCATTTTATATGATTGTAGGCATGGTAAAACCCAACTCCGGAAAAATCTTTTTGGATGACAAAGAAATAACAAATGAGCCAATGTACAAGCGTGCTCAATTAGGCATTGGCTATTTAGCTCAAGAAGCATCAGTATTTCGTAAATTAAGTGTAGAAGATAATATTCGCGCTATCCTTGAAATGACAAAACTTACAAAAAAGGAGCAATCTTATAAATTGGAAGAGCTTTTAAATGAATTTCATTTACAACATGTAAGAAAAAATTTAGGTGACAGATTATCTGGAGGTGAAAGAAGAAGAACAGAAATTGCAAGGTGTTTAGCATCTAATCCCAGTTTTATACTTTTAGATGAGCCTTTTGCTGGAGTTGACCCAATTGCTGTTGAAGACATCCAAAGTATTGTAGCCAAATTAAAAGAGAAAAATATTGGAATTCTAATCACCGACCATAATGTTCAAGAAACATTGCAAATTACAGATAGAGCTTATCTTTTATTTGAAGGAAAAATTTTAAAAGCAGGCACAGCAGAGGAGTTAGCTAATGATGAGCAAGTTAGAAAAGTTTACTTAGGTCAAAATTTTGAACTCCGTTCAAATAAAAAAGCAGCAACCAATTAAGATTGCTGCTTACCACATTAATCATTCATTGCACATCTAACCTTGCAATCAAATATGCTTTACAAAAGAATGATAAATATTCCTTTACTTCAAACCTAAAAACATAAAATCTTACTAAATTTGGCTACCATTTAATTATTCTGATTTGAGCCAACTTCATTCACTAATACAATCTCTTAATGAGGATGAAATAAAAATAATTCGTTCGAACAGGCTTATAGGAAAAGAAAAAGAAGTTTTTAATTATATTTTTTCTTGTTCAAAAAAAGAGCTGCCAAAGACAGAATCAATTTTAAAATCTTTACAAATAACAGAGAGTCATTTTTATAAAATTCATTCCATTTTAATTAGAAAATGCTATGAATGGCTGATTCCAGAACAGGGAATAGCATTATTACAATTTTTAAAAAGGAAAAATTTATTTAATTTACTAAGGCACGAAATATTAACTCAAGAAAAAAAACTCGTTCAAGCCAAAAACAAAAAAATATTAGAAGAATTTTACTTGAAATGCTTTCATTTCTTTATAGATTTTCCTTACAAATATTATGATAAAAAATCTACAAATGAATTTGGGGAAAAATATTTAAAAGCGAAAAATGACACGAATGAAAGCGACAAACTATATATAAAATTTCACAAACTATTTTCTGATACTAATAGAATAGCTGCTAAAAAAAATCCCATAAAAGCTTTAGGAATAAAAATTTCTGATTTGTTAAGTGAAGAACAAAAATTAAAGAATAGCGAACATCATCTTGCTAAATATTATTTGTATCGCTGTATTTGTAGTTATTATACTTATTATGAAAAAGACAATGCCAAAGTAATTGAATATTTAAAGAAAGGGATTGATCTCAAAAAACACATCGCTTATTTTTTTCCTATAAATATTGGTCAATTTTTGGAGTTGTTATATGCTGATGCATTATTTACTGATAATCACATCAAAGAAGCGTCTAACATATATAAAAATACATTTGCTTCCGGTGTTTCAAAAGATATGTATGGCTATTTTTATCACTATGAACAATATTGCTTAATTCTTATAATTGAAGAAAAATATGATGAAGCATTACTCTTACTTGATACTATTTTTAAACCTTGCATAGATCAAAAAATGGACATTTATGCAACTAGGGGTGCAATGACTTATGCAAAATTATTTTTAAGTAAAAAAGATTTGAAACAAGCTTTAAATTATTTAAACACAGCCAAAATAATTAATGAAAAAACTTTTTACCTTCCATTTGATATTCAATTACGTGTATTAGAAAATATTTATTTTTTCTTGAAAAAAGATTATGAATTTGCTTTACAATTGGCAACTAGAAATATTAAATTTTTGAGAAGCCAAGAGCAGGGTAAAATATTTGAAGATTATATAATGCTTTGGAAATTTATACAGTCGATTGTAAATTGTATTTTCAAAAACATGCCGCCAACTGAACCCATTCAAAACGAGTACAAATACCTTAGTACACGATACACCAATTTATATTGTAATCTTTTGCCTAAAATATACATCCAAGCAAAAAAAGAAATTAATCCTTAAGCCCAAACTTTTGTCCCCTCAGTACAATTTTTACAAATATCAATTTCGGAGCGAGAACGCAATACTGAACTCCTAAAATTATTGTATTGTTCGCTTTTCCATACTGAAACAAAACTTTTTTCCTTAAGATCTCCCAATTGGTGCTTTGCATCTTTATCAAAACAACAAGGAACTATTAGCCCATCCCAAGTAATAACAGTGCTATGCCATAAACGCCAACAATGATTTAATAATTCATTTTTTATCTCGTACTTGTCATTTTTGTTTTTTTTGTACCTAGAATATTTTTCTATTGTTGGTATAAGCTCACTTCCATTTTCATAATCATAAATTTGAGCTGTTTTAAATTTTATTTCGTTTACACCTAATTCGTTAGCTAGTTTTTCGGCATCTTTTATTTGGTGTTCATTGGGTTTAACTACTAAATATTGAAAAACAACATGAGGTGTTTTTGATTTTAACTCTTTTTTCCAATGAACAATATTTTTTGTTCCTTCAATCACTTTCTCTAAATCTCCGCCTATTCTGTATTGTTCGTACGTTTCTTGTGTTGTTCCATCAATTGATATGATCAAACGTTTCAACCCACTCTCAATCGTTTTTTTCGCATTTTCACTATTTAAGTAATGTGCATTTGTGGATGTTGCAGTATATATATTTTTATCAGAAGCATATTTTACCATTTCTAAAAACTTAGGATTTAAATAGGGTTCTCCCTGAAAATAAAAAATTAAATACGCTGTTTTTTTGTAAATCTGATTAATCGTTGTTTCGAAAAAATTTTGTTGAAGCATTCCTGTGGGTCTTGAAAATTCCCTCAACCCGCTAGGACATTCAGGACACCTTAAATTGCATGAAGTTGTAGGCTCTACACTAATACTTATTGGCATCCCCCACTGAACTGGCTTTTTGGTCCACTTTGAAAAATAAAAGCTTACTACAACTTTGGTTGCATTTATCATTTTAGAAAAACTAAGAGTTTTTAAAAATGAATAAGTATCGTTTATTTTATTTCCCAATTTATGTAATGATTTATGTAAAAGTACTAATCATTTTTTGTTTTACTCCAAAACAAAAACGGCAACCCGTAAGGTTGCCGTTTTATAAAAATGAGTTTGTATTACTTAATAATTTCAAATTTCCCTCTGTGAACTATTTGTTTTTTCTCGTTTGTGATATTATAAATATATAATCCACTTGAAAAATTAATTGTTTCAACAATTGCTTTATTTTCAAACATAGAATAATTACCAACTATTCTACCTGTCATATCCATTATTTGAACATTGGCAACATCAGCAGAACTTTTAAATGAAATTTTTTCGCTTGCAGGATTTGGGTACATAGTAAGAATAGCATTATTGCCACTTATATCATCAATACCAACACTTCCTTGCCAAACCAAAGCATCAATATAAAATTCGCTTCCTCTTTTAGCGCCATTACCTCTATATATACTAGAAGAAACATACACGTGTTGTGAGTCTGGGATAACAATTGGCATATCCCACGTCAAGCTTAAAGATTGGCTTGTCCAAGTTAAATTTTGGGTATTTGTTCCAAAGATTCCTCTGGCAACTGTATCTCTTAGAGTTCCAGTCCATTTTGTTAAAAATACAACCACAAACCCACTATCGCCAATTATAGGGTTATATTTATAAGCAAAATCCAATGATGATGGAGTCAGCGTAAAAGGTTTTCCAAATATTACTGGGGCTGTTGTAGAAACTTGTGTTTTACCTGTTACCAATAAACCAACCGTATCCATATCTTCTGCTGTATTAAAGGGATTTGGTATCATTACCGAAGAAGGTAATACTTCGGTTACGATTTTTGCTGAAGTTGTTCCTGCGTAAGGTGCTGTTGTTTCTTTAAAAACAGTTTGATTCATACCAGCAATTACAACAGCATTAAAGCTAGCCCAACCTACTGGATCTTGAATGGTTGAACTTAATGGAACATTAGTCCAATTTTCGAAACCATAATCAGGAACTTGTGCATTTGAATTACTAATGCTAGCTGCAATTATTATTGATAGTATTATTTTTTTCATAGTGTTGTTTTAAATTATTGTGCACATCAAATATATTTAATAAAACTTGATATAAAAATTATTTTTTATATCTTTCTTACTTATCCAAAAACAAAAACGCCCCAGGATTTCAGGGCGTTTTTGTTTGAAATAACATGTTTTTTTATTTTACAACAGAGAATTTTCCTCTGTTTAAAACAGTGTTGTTTTTTCCAACAACAGAATAATTATAAATTCCATTTGCTAAGCCAGTAACATCAATTTGTTGATTGTTAACTGAAATTGAATATGCATTTATCATTTTACCAGTAATGTCATACACTTGTATTGATTGTGCTTTAGAAGCATCAACATTAAAAGTTAAAACATTTTGAGCTGGATTTGGATAAACATTTATTGATTCTAAATCTGCACTTTCATTTATTCCAACAGTAGGTAATGAAGGTAACCAAGTAGCTCTAGTAGCATTTTCTGTTACCCAATCAACAGTTACTGATACCAAAGAGAACCCTGCCCCATTTGCCCACCAATCATATGTTTTAGAAGAATCCATAGAATTTTGAACATCAAACCAGCCAGTGAATGCATTGTATCCAGATAAAGTATCTGTATTCCATTTTAATGTTTCTACACGCAAAGCATTATAAGTTCCTAATGGTGTAGTAACAGAACCCCAACCATCAAAAGTTACTATTTTAGTAACGTGAGACACTAAACGAATAGAGTCAATTGTAAAACCAATACCTGGATCTACGCCATAATAAAAAGTTCCTTTACTTACATAGTTATTATTAAAATTTGTATTGTAAGTAGATGGAAAATTTACCATAATTTCTGCTGGATTGTTTTTTATTACAACATTTGCTGGAGTACCTGCAATGTCCACTATTGCTTGAAAACCCAATGCTTGTAAACTAGAAGAAGAACTGTTAGCAAACAAATTGGTACTCTGCCCTTGCTGCTTCATTTTAATAGCAAGATTTGATGTCGGAAATGAGCTTGCCCCCGGAAGGCCTGCTGGAGCAACAAAATACATAGTATCTTGAGTGTGATTATTCAAAGCACTCATATTCCATGTTTGGCTTGTCCCAGAATTTCCGATTGAAATTGTAGGCATTGTGTCGTTGCGTTGCAATACTGTATTACCTGCAGTAGTAATATCAGCACTAGTAATAGTAATTTGTGCAGTTGTTGTAAATGCAGCAATTACAGTTGAAAATAATAGTAGTTGTTTTTTCATGGGATTATTTTTTGGTTTATAGTTATTTTAAATATGAATTCCAAAAATAAGTCATTTTTTGAACTTTTTAATAGCTCATTCGAAAAATAAAATCAGTTTCTTACCTACACAAATGATTGTAAATCATACAATTTTTTGTAGGTCCCACCTTTTTCTAACAATTCATTATGATTACCTCGCTCAACGATTACTCCTTTCTGCATCACTATGATTTCGTCAGCATGTTGTATAGTAGATAATCTATGTGCAATTACTATAGAAGTTCTATTTTTCATCAACTTATTCAATGCATCTTGCACCAAGCGTTCACTTTCAGTATCCAAAGCAGATGTAGCTTCATCTAAAATCAAAATAGGAGGGTTTTTCAGTACCGCCCTTGCAATGCTAATTCTTTGACGTTGCCCACCCGACATTTTACTTCCTCTATCACCAATATTCGTTTGATATCCATTTGGCATTTGAGAAATAAAATCGTGAGCATTTGCAATCTTTGCGGCCTCTATCACTTGCTGTTCAGTTGCGTTATCTATCCCAAAAGCAATATTATTAAATACTGTATCATTAAATAAAATTGATTCCTGAGTTACAATACCCATCAATGCTCTCACATCTTTTATTTTTGCTTGCTTTAATGAAATTCCATCAATCAAAATTTCCCCTTCTGTAGTATCATAAAAACGAGGAAGCATATCGGCCAGAGTCGTTTTTCCAGAGCCCGACTGACCAACCAAAGCAATTGCCTTTCCTTTTCCTATTTTTAAATTAATATTGTTTAGCACCCAGCCTACTTCTCCTTTTCTGTAGGCAAACGAAACATTTTTATACTCAATTCCTTTTTCAAAAGAATTAATTTTTTGAGCATTTTCATCATCTTTAATGGTAACTTCTGCTGACAAAATTTTATCTATCCTTTCGGCAGATGCCATTCCTTTTTGGATACTTGAATATGCACTAGCAAAAGCTTTTGCTGGGGTTAATAATTGGGAAAACATTGCTAAATACGTTATAAAAACTGCTCCATCCATTGATTTATCTTCAATAACCATTTTTCCCCCAAAAAATAGCAACACAACCAAAACCGTTACGCCAAAAAACTCACTCAAAGGAGATGCTAAATCACCCTTACGAGTTACACGAATACCAATTTTTGTAAATAAATTATTTTCCTCTTCAAATTTTTCGTTTACTTTTTTTTCTGCATTAAATCCTTTTATAATTCTAAGCCCGCCCAATGTTTCATCCATCATAGAAAGGATGATTCCCATTTTTTCTTTCGCTTTCCCTGATGAACGCCTTAAACTACGTCCCACTTTCCCAATTAGTATTACTGTTACTGGCAATAAAACAAAAGCAATTAAGGTAAGTTTAGGACTCATAGCAACCATCATTACCAAAAAGATGGTTATACTCAATGGCTCTCTAAAAATCATTTCGAGTGATTGCATAATGTTCCATTCAATATCCTGAACATCAGTTGTCATTCTACTAATAATATCTCCTTTTCTTTCTTCGGAATAATAAGACAAAGGCAAATCCAATGTTTTTTTGAAAATTTTATTTCTTAAATCTTTTACAACCCCATTTCTGATAGGAGACAAACTATACATCGCTAAATAGCGAAATAAGTTTTTGAAAAAAATAGTTGTAATAATAAAAATGCAAATAACCGACAATACGTATATTTTACCATTGTCTATCGTGTCTTTAGCTAAAACATAATTAATATAATTTAACACCCCATCTGTAGATAAAGAGAAAGCAGGCTTACCTCCTTCAACAAGTTTATAAAGTTTTGCATTGTCATCCGAAAATAAAACTTGTAAAAAAGGGAAAAGCATAGCAATAGAAAATACTGAAAAAACAACCGACAGAATATTAAAAACTATATTCCAAACAGCATATTTCCAATAGCCTTTTAAATAAGGTAAAAAACCAAATACATTTTTCATTAATTGCTTTTCGTTTTTTTGAAAGCACAAATATACGTTTTGTTGGGCTTTATTTGTTAATTTTGGGTTTCACAAAAAAATATAAAATGGATTCAACGCGCCAACTAAAAGTTTCAAGATTAATACAAAAAGAATTAGGAGAAATTTTTCAACGTGAAACACGTATTTTATTTGGCAATGCGCTTATTACCGTTACAGTTGTTAGGGTAAGCCCTGATTTATCTGTAGCTAAAGTTTATTTAAGCTTATTTAATGTTCCCGATCAAAAAGCATTGCTTACTTTAATTCAAGAAAACACAAAAGAAATACGCACAAAATTAGCTTCTCGTATCAAAAAACAAGTACGTATTATTCCAAATCTTGTATTTTTTCATGACGACTCTTTGGATTATGCATTGCGTATTGATGAATTACTAAAAAAATAAATAATTTTTTCATTTGAATTTCCCATTTTTCATAGCAAAAAGGTATTTGATTTCTAAAAAATCGCACAATGCAATAAACATCATTTCCTATATTGCTGTAACTGCGGTTTGCATTGCCACGATGGCTTTGGTTATTGTGCTTTCTGCATTCAATGGATTATCAGAACTAGTAAAAGATTTATACAATTCCTTTGATGCAGAAATAAAAATAACCCCTAAACAAGGAAAAACATTTTTTACAGATGCAAAAGAATTAAGTGAACTAAAAAAACTGGATGGCATTGCTTTTTACACCGAAGTTATTGAATCGAAAGCTTTGCTCAAATACAAAGAAAAACAAACCATTGTTACCATAAAAGGCGTTAGTGATGACTTTTTAAAAATGAGCGGATTTAGCAAATTAATTCGCGATGGAGAATTTAATATTGCCAAAAACAATATTGTGATGGGGAAAGGAATTTATTATTTACTTGAAACAAGTGTAAATGATTTTTCAAATCCAATTGCATTGTTTGCTCCAAAAAGAGGCAACACTAGTTCCATTAATCCGGAAGATGGGCTAAATGAATTAAAAACATTTACTGCCGGTACATTTAGTATCAACGATGATTTTGACAACCAATATGTAATTATGAATATTGAAAATGCGAGAGCATTATTTGATTATACAAAAGAAATAACCTCTGTTGAATTAGGCTTAAATTCTAATGCAGATAAGAAATTAATTCAAGAAAAAATTGAAACATTATTGGGGTCCAATTTTATAGTACAAAATAAAGAACAACAAAATGCTTTGCTTTTTAAAACATTAAAATCAGAAAAACTATGGACATTTATAATTCTTATTTTCATTCTAATAATAGCAACGTTTAATGTAATAGGCTCTATTACGATGTTAGTTATTGAAAAGAAAAAAGACATTGAAATACTATCTCATCTTGGTGCGGATTCAAAAGCGATAAAGAATATATTTTTACTGGAGGGCCTGATGATAAGTATTATAGGTGCTATTTCTGGTTTAGCACTGGGCATATTAGTATGCTGGATACAAATAAAATTTTCAGTGATTACTTTTTCTGAAGGATATGTAGTAGATGCTTATCCAGTAAAAATGGAAGTTACAGATATTTGCTTAATTTTGTTGATAGTATTACTTATTGGTTTTTTTGCTGCTTGGTATCCAGTACAAAATTTAATTAGAAAAAACTTATTAAAAACACATATTGTAAATTCTTAAAAATGAAAAAATTTATACTCCCACTTTTTATCCTAGCATTTTTTATTTCTAACACAATTACATCACAGACTCTTAATTGCAACTATTTTTGTGTTTTATCTATCAACAATTTAGATACTACTGCAAACACCTTAGATGTTACTATTCTAAACAATGATACCAATCAGGTAAATTATCCAACTGTAGTTGTTACTGACGCAATGGGCGATACTGTTGCAAACATCAATAACCAGTTTTATTATTTTGCACAAATGGATAGCTCCACATTGGTTCACACCATTCCTACTACTTTAAATTCAATCCCAAGTGGTTTTACAGGAACAGTTTATATTACCGATAGAATTTGGGATATTACTTGTTCGTTTACTTTCCCAATGACATGTTCTACTGGAATAAATGAAACTCAATTGGCAACAAACACTATTTCCGTTTTTCCAAATCCTAGTTCGGATATTATAAACATTAGCTTTTCTAACAAGGAATGGGAAACAGCCACTATTTCTGTAATGGATTATACAGGAAAAAAAGTGAATGTATTTAAACCTCAATCTTCTTTATTTACTTTTAATAAAGGTGATTTGAGTGCAGGTATGTATTTCATAATTACAGAAACCGCAAAAGGCAGACACGTCAATAAATTGATGATAAAATAGCCTAATTAGCCTTTACTAACCTGATAATTTGTCATAATTCCCTTTGGGGAATAATCTTTGACTTTAAGAGCCTAAACTCAGGCAAAAAATGTTATTTTTGTAGCCCTTATATTAACAGTAAAACCGATTATTACTAATGTTAGACTTAATCACCAAAAACATTTCAAAACTATTTGGAACAAAATCCGATAGAGATTTAAAAGAAATAAATCCAATAGTTGACAAAATATTAGCCGAATATGCCAAATTATCATCTATTTCGAACGATCAATTGCGCGAAAAAACTGTTCAATTCAAAGCTAAAATAGCAGACTATATTCAGGCAGAAGAAAAACAAATTGCAGAATTAAAAAACAAGGCAGAAAATGATAACGACTTAAGCATTGATGAAAAAGAAAAAGCTTACGAGCAAATTGATGCGCTTGAAAAAGAAATAGTAATTAAACAAAAAGAAATTTTAGCAGAAATACTTCCTGAAGCTTTTGCAGTAATGAAAGAAACTGCAAGAAGATTCAAAGAAAATTCAAAAATAGAAGTAACAGCATCTGCAATGGATAAAAACATTGCAGCAAAACGCAAATCGGTTGAAATAAATGGTGATAAAGCTTTATGGCACAACACATGGATTGCAGCAGGAAATGAAGTTACTTGGGACATGGTACACTATGATGTACAGTTGATTGGTGGTATTGTATTACACGATGGTAAAATTGCGGAGATGGCTACAGGTGAAGGAAAAACACTTGTTGGTACATTACCAATTTATTTGAATGCATTAACAGGTCGCGGAGTACATATCGTAACAGTAAACACTTATTTATCAAAACGTGATTCTGAATGGAATGGTCCTTTATTTGAATTTCACGGATTAACGGTAGATTGTATTGATTTACATGAACCAAATTCTGAAGCACGCAGACAAGCATATTTAGCTGATATTACTTACGGAACAAACAATGAATTTGGTTTTGATTATTTGCGTGATAACATGGCACGCAGTCCAGAAGATTTAGTACAACGCCCACACAACTATGCAATAGTGGATGAGGTGGATAGTGTTTTAATTGATGATGCTCGTACACCATTAATTATTTCTGGCCCAACACCAAAAGGTGACGACCAAGAATTTTCTCAACTAAAACCAAGAATAGAAAAAATTGTTACTGCTCAAAAAGCATTTGTAAACTCCGCATTAACAGAAGCAAAAAGACTAATTGCAGAAGGCAAAACTGGCGAAAAAGAAGGAGAAGGTGGGATGGCTTTATTGCGTGCTCACAGAGGTTTGCCAAAAAATAAATCCATCATCAAATTTTTAAGTGAACCGGGAATCAGAGCAATTTTGCAAAAAACAGAAAATCATTATTTGCAAGATCAATCACGTGAAATGCATAAAGTAGATGCACAACTATTTTTTGTGATAGATGAAAAACACAACTCAATTGAATTAACAGAAAAAGGAATTGAATTAATTTCTAACTCAGCAGAAGATGCTAAATTTTTTGTGTTACCTGATGTAGGTTCCGAAATTGTTGCAATTGAAAAATCTTCTTTACCTGCAGAAGAAAAAGCAAAACAAAAGGAAGAATTAATTCGTGACTTTTCAATAAAATCTGAACGTGTACATACTATCAATCAATTATTAAAAGCATACACATTATTTGAAAAAGATGTAGAGTATGTAATCATTGATGGGAAAGTAAAAATTGTGGATGAGCAAACAGGACGTATCATGGAAGGAAGAAGATACTCTGATGGTTTGCACCAAGCAATTGAAGCAAAAGAAAATGTAAAAGTAGAAGCTGCTACTCAAACGTATGCTACTATTACTTTACAAAATTATTTCCGTATGTACAATAAACTTGCTGGTATGACGGGTACTGCCGAAACAGAAGCAGGTGAGTTTTGGGATATTTATAAATTGGATGTGGTTACTATTCCTACCAACAGACCCATCCAACGTAAAGATCATGAAGATTTAGTTTTTAAAACAACACGCGAAAAATACAATGCAGTAATTGATGAAGTTGTAAAATGTGTTGAAGCAGGCAGACCAGTACTTGTGGGTACAACATCTGTTGAGATTTCGGAATTATTAAGCCGAATGTTAAAACTGCGTGGAATAAAACACAATGTATTAAATGCAAAATTACATCAGCGAGAAGCAGAAATAGTTGCCGAAGCTGGTTTGGCTGGCACAGTTACGATAGCTACCAATATGGCAGGCCGTGGAACAGATATTAAACTTGGACCTGGAGTAAAAGATGCTGGAGGTTTAGCAATTATTGGTACAGAGCGCCATGATAGCAGACGTGTAGATAGACAGCTTCGCGGGCGTGCAGGACGACAAGGCGACCCTGGTTCATCACAATTTTTTGCTTCACTCGAAGATTCATTGATGCGTTTGTTCGGTTCTGAAAGAATTGCAAAAATGATGGACAGAATGGGAATTGAAGAAGGAGAAGTGATTCAACATTCAATGATTACAAAATCAATCGAACGAGCACAAAAGAAAGTAGAAGAAAATAATTTTGGTATTCGTAAACGATTAATTGAATATGATGATGTAATGAACTCGCAACGTGAAGTAGTTTACCGAAAACGTAAACATGCTTTGTTTGGCGAACGATTAGCACTTGATGTTGCAAATGCAGTTTACGATACTTGCGATAGCATTGTGAATGAATATCATGACTTAAAAGATTTTGAAGGGTTTAAAATTGAATTATTGAGAGTATTAGGTATTGAATCTCCGTTTAAAGAAAACGAATTTTCAAAATCAACTACAACTGAATTAATTCAAAAAGTTTATACCGAAGCAGATACTCATTATAAAAACAAATGCAATAGCATTGCAAGCAAAGCATATCCTGTAATTAAAGATGTATATACCAACCAAGGACATACATTTGAAAATATTGTTACGCCTTTAAGCGATGGAATAAAAACATTACAAGTAGTAATAAACTTAAAACGTGCGTTTGAAACACAAGGCAGAGAATTGGTTTTAGGCTTAGAAAAAGGAACTGTACTTGCAATGATTGATGAATCGTGGAAAGAACATTTACGTGAGATGGATGATTTAAAACAATCAGTTCAAAATGCGGTGTACGAACAAAAAGATCCTTTGTTGATTTACAAATTTGAATCGTTTGAATTATTTAAACAAATGATGACAACTGTAAATAAAGAAATTGTTTCTTTTTTAATGCGTGCAAATTTACCGAATGAAAATGCGAATGTTCAACAAGCACGTGTTCAAGCAAAACCAAAAGAACAAATACAAACAGGAAGAAGTGAAATTGGCGCTGGCGAAACAGCTCATGATGTAGAACAAGAACGTCTAAAACCACAACCTGTAAAAGCAGAAGTGAAAGTTGGTAGAAATGACCCTTGCCCTTGCGGAAGTGGTAAAAAATATAAAAATTGCCACGGACAATAAAATTAGTTTGTAAAAAATAAAAAAGAGGCTATTCAAACAATAGCCTCTTTTTTATTTAATTCTTTTGGTCATTGCAAAGGAGGTACGACTGAAGCAATCTCTACTCAAAGCACTAATTATGGATTGCTTCGTACCTCGCAATGACTTACCAAAAATATTTTTATGTATGCACTAGCGCGCTGTCACACTGAGTTTATCAAAGAGTTGGGGAAGGTAACACACCCCTATCTCCTCTCTCCGAAAGAGTCCTACGGACAAGAGGGGAATTGCAAACCGACCTAATAGAATTTTTGAAAAATTTTATTAGGTCTTGACTTTTTCCTTCTTTTGCGTCAAGGCAAAAGAAGCTTTATAATTTACCACTACCAACCTTTGTGTTTTCTTTTTTCTTGATAAAAAAGAAACAAAAAATCAAGACGGCAAAATCGCTTCCCACAAATGCCCTGTCGGCATCGTTTGCCGTCAAACCTTCCCGCTACTTCGAAAAAATATTTTGCTTTATCATTAAAGAATTGCGACCTGTTAAAATAATAAAACGAAACATCACTCTGAGCTTAACATAACAACATACAATTCATTTTTATGCATGCTCTAGCGTGCTGTCACTCTGAGTTTATCAAAGAGTTGGGAAAGCAATCGCCCATACTTCGACAAGCTCAGTATGACTAACGCACAACTTATTTAATCAAGCACTATCTTCTGTATGTTCGTCTCGATAGTTATCGGGAGGAGTTGAAAACATTTTTGTCATTGCGAAGGAGGTACGACAGAAGCAATCTCCACACAAAGCACTAGTTATGGATTGTTTCATGCCTCGCAATGAATTGTGCTAAAAACAAATTAGTCCTTCACAAACTTTTTACTTACCATACCATTTTTACTTTGCATTTGCAAAATATAAATACCGTTTGGTAATTGGCTAATATCAATTTCTGTTTTACTATTTGTTGTTTGTAAATAATAAATTTCTTGTCCTAAAACATCCTTTATCCTAATGCTTTGTACTTGATGCTTTATACTTTCAATGGTAATACTTAAACTTGCCGGATTCGGATAAATCAAAAATCCTAAATCATCATTCTCATTTTCCTCTACTCCCACATTACAATTAGCAATCTCACATCCTACACTATCTACTTTTACTACCCATGCATCTTGACCTGTTACATTACCTGAGCCTACTAAAATAAAACCACCACCACTTGTTGCTTTTACATCATACACATAATTATCATTTGTTGGATTGGCA
>CAZJUY010000026.1:0-45123 GCA_964549315.1 uncultured Chitinophaga sp.
GATATGGGAAAAAGTTGCATACGCTTTAAAAAATTTGACGACATTCCTTACAAACTTATTGGAGATTTAATGAAAAAAATGAGCGTAAAGGATTGGATTAATGTTTATGAAACTAACTATAAAAAATAGGTTATGGAAAAAATAAAATTTAATGTAAATATTAATGCTCCTTCAAGTAAGGTATATGATGTAATGCTTGGTATTAGCAAAAAATCAACGTATGAGGAATGGACTGCTTTGTTCAATCCAACTTCTACATTTGAGGGAAGCTGGAACAAGGGTAGCAAAATTTTATTTGTTGGTGTAGATGATAAAGGACAAAAGGGAGGCATGGTTTCTAAGATAGTTGAAAACACACCCAATCAATTTGTTTCTATTCAACATTATGGCCTTATAAAAGAGGGTGAAGAAATAACTGAGGGACCAGAAGTAGAAAAATGGGCAAACGGATTTGAAAACTATTTGTTTGAAGAAAGTAATAAAACAACAGTTGTTACAGTTGAATTAGACACTACCGAAGATTTTGTGGATTATATGAACAAGATTTATCCAAAGGCGCTCAGCAAATTGAAAGAAATATGTGAAAAATAAAATTTATATGGAAAATTTTAACTGGTCAGAGTTTACAAAACGTATAAAAATTAAATCGGACTTAAGCACCGTTTACAATTCATGGACAAAGAGCGAAGAACTCGAAAAATGGTTTTTATCAAAAGCTACTTTTTACAATACAAAAAATGAAATAGTATCACCAACAGTAAATGTTCAGCCCAACAGTAAATACGAGTGGAATTGGTATGCACAAAGCCATTTTGAAGAGGGCAAGATTATACAAACAAATAATATTGATTTTTTGGAATTCACTTTTGCTGGCGACTGTAAAGTTCAAGTAAAATTAAAACAAGAAGATAATTACGTGCTAGTTGAACTTACACAAAAGGAAATCCCTCTTGATAATCAATCAAAAGAAAGTATTAGGTTGGGCTGTGCCTCTGGCTGGTCTTTTTATTTGTTAAATCTAAAATCGATACTTGAAGGTGGAATAGACTTGAGAAATAAAGATACCAAACTAGTGGGTGTAGTAAATAATTAAATACTAATACATGGCCAAAAAACACCTATCTCTTTAAAATGATTGAAACCAAACGACTTATATTAAAACCGCTAACTTACGAACAACTAAAAAAATATTCGAACTGCGATAACTCATTGGAATCAGAGTTGAACTTAAATAAAACATCAAGGAAAATTTCAAAAGAATTAAGTGAGGCGCTAGAGCAAACAATACTTCCGAATGTGGCAGACAAAAGTAAAAATTATTTGTATTCAACCATTTGGACAGCGATTTCAAAAGCAGAAAATAAAATGGTGGGAGACTTATGTATGTACGGAGAACCGAATGCAGATGGAGAAATAGAAATTGGTTACGGAACTTACGAGGAATTTCAGAATAATGGATTTATGACAGAAATAGTAACAGGAATTATTGATTGGGCAAAAACTCAAATAAAAGTAAAATCAATAATTGCTTCTACTGATAAACTGAATATGGCTTCATTTAAAGTTTTAAAAAAAAATAATTTTATTAAAATAAAAGAAACGGAGACTTCTTTTAATTGGAAATTAGAAATAAAAAGCAATTACTAACAATATGAAACAATCTCAATTACTTGCAAACCGACTTAGAGAAGTAATTTTAAACGGAACTTGGATAGCAAACACAAATTACAAACACCAATTAGAAAATTTAGATTGGAAAATTGCTATTGTAAAACATGAATCACTAAATACTATTTCTAAATTGGCTCAACACATACATTACTATATAAATGGAATAAAAAATGTTTTTAATGGTGGTAATCTTGAAATAAAAGATGAATATAGTTTTGATTTTCCTGTAATAAAATCTGAAACAGAATGGAAAGCATTTCTAACTAAGTTCTGGCGTGATACAGAAAGCCTAGCGCAACTAATTGAACAATTACCCGATGAAAAATTAAGCCAACATTTTGTGAATGAAAAATATGGAAGTTATCAAAGAAATATTGACGGAATGATAGAACATAGTTATTATCATCTCGGACAAATTGTATTGATAAAAAAATTAATTGTTTAGCCTAATAATGGCAAAAAAAGAAAAACCATTAGTAGATAAAAAATATTTGCTTGAGAAATATCCAGGCAAAGGAGGCTGGACGTATGCTGCTATTCCTGAGATAATACAAAACAAGCTCTCCCCTTTTGGCTGGGTTAAAGTAAAAGGAAAAATAGATGAATACGAAATAAAAAACTACAAATTAATTCCAATGGGTAATGGCAAACTGTTTTTACCAGTAAAAGCAGAAATCAGAAAAAAGATTAATAAAAAAGAAGGAGATTGGGTGAATGTAATTTTATTTGAAGACAATTCTCCAACGGAAATACCTACAGAATTATTAGATTGCCTAAAAGAGGAATCTATTGCCTATAAAACATTTTTATCTTACACAGATGGGCAACAAAAAGAATTTATCGATTGGATTTATTCTGCAAAAACAGATACTACGAAAGTAGAACGTATTGTAAAAACAATTGATAAACTTATTAAAAAAGAAAAATTTAGAGAATGAAAATGATACATCGTTTTTTTACAATTATTCTAAATAATTAATAATCTCCTTTTTTTATTTATTTTTATCTTCAACTTATAAAAACTAAATTGAAAAAAATTACCCTATACTCTATTCTATTTTTGTTTGTTCCATCTATGCTTGGTGCTCAAATAAAGATTGATTCATTATTAGCTAACATTACCACAGCAAAAGAAGATACTAACAAGGTAAATACACTTTATATTGTTTGTAAATATTATTACATGCAAAATCAGAATGAAGAGTTATTGAAATATGCTTTTGAATCCAAAGCTCTTTCTGAAAAGTTATCTTTCAAAAAGGGACTAGCAAATTCATTACGAGTGATTGGAGCTGCTTACAATAATATGTCTGATTTTCCAAAAGCAATTGATTTTCATTTACAAAGTTTAAAAATTTATGAAGAAATAGGATTTAAGCTTGATGCTGCATCTGGTTATACCAATATTGGTCTTATCTATGAATATTTAGGTGATTATCCTAAGGCAATGGATTATCAATTAAAAGGACTAAAAATAAAAGAAGAACTGAATGAAAAAGACAGAGTTGCAAATTCACTTTCAAACATAGGTAACATTTATGCGCGTATGCTTGACTTTAATAAATCACTTGAATATCAACAAAAAGCATTAAAAATTAGAGAAGAATTGGGAGATAAAACAGGTTTAGCTAATTCAATAGCAAATATTGGAAGTACTTATTCTGACATGAGTGATTATAAAAATGCTTTAGATTACCTTTTGCGTGGATTGGAGTTGTTTACAGAATTGAACAATAAATATGGTATGGCATCAAGCATGGCTAGTATTGGCACAATCTATTTAAGAACGAAGCAATATCCGCTTGCTTTACAATATTCTTTAAAAGCATTGTTACTTACAGAAGAAATGAAAGATATTTATTTAGAAAAAGAAATTCAAAATAATTTACATGAAATTTATAAAGCAACTGGCAATAGCACCGAAGCTTTAAAACGTTATGAAAGGTATGTATTATTGAAAGACAGTATTTATAAAGAAGATAACCAAAAACAAATTTTACAAAAACAAATGCAATTTGATTTTGATAAAAAAGAAGCAGCAGCTAAAGCAGAGCAAGATAAAAAAGATGCAATAGCAGCAGAAGAAAAACAAAAACAAGAAATTATTATTTATGCTATTAGTATTGGACTTTGTTTAGTACTATTGTTTTCTGTTTTTATTTTTAAAAGTTACAAAGAAAAGAAAAAAGCAAACGAAATAATCACCTTGCAAAAGCTGATGGTAGAAGAAAAACAAAAAGAAATAGTAGATAGTATAAATTATGCGAAACGTATTCAGCAGTCGCAATTACCAACCGAAAAATACATTAGCAAAATTTTAGATAAGAAAAGAATTTAATATCACCACTCAACAGCCTACTAAACGTTGTTTTTATAAGATTAATTTCTTTTATCCTTTCAAAAGTCCTTTATTTTTAGTATATTTACTAAAACCACTAAAAATCAAAAAAAATCATGATCCCACAAATTATAATAATTTTAGTTTTATTCCTTTTTATTTCTGGAGTACGTATTATTCGCCCTACACATAGAGGCTTGGTTGAACGCTTTGGTAAATACAACCGTTTTGCAAACCCTGGTTTTCACTGGGTGTTTCCTATGATTGACAGGATGTATCAAGTAAATGTTACAGAGCAAATGATTGATGCTGACAAGCAGGAGATTATCACTTTTGATAATTTAAATGCTTCTGTAGATGCTCAAGTTTATTTTAAAATTAAAATGGACGAAGAAAGCGTAAAAAACTCACAATACAATGTAAACAACATTCAATACCAAATTGTAAACTTAGCTCGTACTACTTTGCGTAATATCATTGGTACTATGACTTTAAAGTCGGCAAATAGTGAACGTGGTAAAATAAATAAAGGATTACATCTTACTTTAATTGATGAAACAGCACTTTGGGGTATTGAAATTGTCCGTACGGAATTAAAAGAGATTGACCCACCAAAAGATGTTCAGGAAACAATGAACAAGATTGTGAAAGCAGAAAATGAAAAAATGGCTGCGATAGATTTTGCAACAGCAATAGAAACACGTGCCGATGGTGAAAAACGTGCTGAGATAAAAAAAGCAGAAGGTATTCGTCAAGCAAAAATATTAGCTGCTGAAGGTGAAGCGCAAGCAATTGCGCTAGTAAATGAAGCTGCCGAAAAATATTTTGTAGGTAATGCTCAAACATTAAGAAAATTAGAAGCACTAGAAAATGCTTTGTCGAACAATGCTAAAATAATTGTTCCTTCCGACAAAGAGCTTATTAATGTAATAGGCGAAATGGCTGGAGTATTACCTATTCGCAAAAGCGCAGATTAATTATTCCCTTAAATAAATTAGCAATAATAGTGGAGACAGTTGTTTCCATTATTATTGTCTATTTTTGCAATCTTAAAAAATTAAAATGATTCAGAAGATACTTGATAGTTTAAAGATTGCTTCCTTAAATAAAATGCAGCTTGCTGCAATTGAAACAGCAAAAACAGATAAAGATTTTTTAATCCTCTCTCCTACTGGCTCTGGTAAAACGCTAGGCTTTTTATTACCTGTAGTGAATGGATTAAAAGAAAACACAACAGGTGTTCAGGCCTTAATTTTAGTTCCTTCACGTGAATTAGCTATTCAAATAGAACAAGTATTCAAACAAATGAATACGGGATTTAAAATAAATTGTTGTTATGGTGGACATTCTACAAAAACAGAAAAAAATAATTTTATGCACCCTCCTGCTGTTTTAGTAGGTACTCCAGGAAGAATTGCTTTTCACATTCGTAATAACAATTTTGATACAAACAATGTTCATACATTGGTTTTGGATGAATTTGATAAAGCTTTAGAATTTGGTTTTAAGGAAGAAATGTCTTTCATTATCTATGAATTAAAAAAGCTAAAAAAACGTATTCTTACATCTGCTACCAGCATGGATGAAATACCACCTTTTACAGGAGTAAAAAATTTAATAGAACTTAATTTTTTAGACAAAAGCTCACCAACAACTACAGCGCTTAAACTAAAATATTTAAAAGCAGAAACGACTGATAAATTAGAATTATTATTCGCTTTGATTTGTAAACTGCAAAACAAATCTACCTTGATATTTTGTAATCACAGAGATGCTGTTGAACGTATTAGTGCATTGTTATTGGATAAAAATTTATCTCACGGTATTTTTCATGGAGGTATGGAACAAGAAGACAGAGAACGTGCATTGATAAAATTCAGAAATGGAAGTCATCAACTTCTTATTACTACAGACCTTGCATCTCGTGGCCTGGATATACCAGAAATAGAAGCCGTAATTCATTATCAATTACCTACTACTCAAGATGTTTTTACACATCGTAACGGAAGAACAGCAAGGATGAATGCAAAAGGAAGTGCTTATTTACTTTTATCAGCAGAAGATTATCTACCTCCTTTTTTAGATGAAACTCCAGAATTAGAAACACTAACAGATAAAATTGTTTTACCAACGAAAGCTCCTTGGCGCACATTATACATTGCTGCAGGAAAAAAAGATAAAATCAATAAAATGGATATTGTTGGGATGCTTTTACAAAAAGGCAAATTAGCAAAAGAAGAATTGGGCTTAATTGAAGTACTTGATTTTACTTCTTATGCTGCTGTAGCAAGCAATAAAATTGATAAAGTGATTGAATTGATAAAGGACGAAAAAATTAAAAATAGAAAAATTAAAATTGCTATTTCTAGATAAATTTAATCGGAGTCATTCCGAACTTGTTTCGGAATCTCCTGAGATGCTGAAACAAGTTCAGCATGACCTTCTTTTAGTTCAAGTGTAGCTGCAAGTCTTAGCGCAAAATTTCCTTCGATAAACTTAGGATAAACAGGCTCAGTATGACCAACACACAATTATATTTTTTTAAAAATGAAAAACATAAAAGAACAAATTTGTACTCAACTGCATCAAATGCTGGACATAAAAATTGAAGCAGCAAAACAATCAATAAAAGCGACAAAAGAAGCAAGAAACAACGATACCAAAAGCACTGCTGGCGATAAACATGAAACAGGCAGATCAATGATGCAAATTGAATTAGATAAGGAAGAAGCTCAACTAAACAATACTTTAAATTTAAAATCAGAAATCTCAAAAATTAATTTTGAGCGTTCGTACAAAAAAGTTGAATTTGGTAGCCTTGTAATTACGAACCAAGGAAACTATTTTATATCTATCGGAATTGGAAAATTAGAAATGAACAACAAAGAATATTTTGTTATATCCCTCGCCTCTCCTATCGGCATGTTATTAAAAGATAAACAAGTTGGGGACAAAATATCTTTCCAACAGAAAGAAATAAGTATTATCGAAATTATTTAGTTTTGTGAAGATTTTAAACTTATGAAAAGTTATATTTATCAAGACCAACTCGAATCAGAAAGACTGACAACTCGTTTTCTGACAAATGATGATATAGAGATTTGGACAAATTTTTTTGAAGACAAAGAAGCTATTCAACACTTCCCAAATTTTGAAGGAAATAATTCTTTACGTTCTAAACTTTGGATAGAAAGACAGCTAAATCGTTATAATGAAAACAAATATGGTTTGCAGGTGTTAATAGAAAAAGGAACAAGTAATTTTATTGGTCAGTGCGGTTTGCTATCACAAGAAGTAGATGGAATCGAGGAATTAGAAGTTGGTTATCATATTTTTCAAAAATATTGGGGCAAAGGTTTTGCGCCAGAAGCGGCTAAATTATTTATAGATTATGCATTTAAGAATAAGCTATCTGATTCAATTATTTCTATTATAAACACAAAAAATATTAAATCGCAACGTGTTGCTGAAAAAAATGGATTGATAAGAGATAAACAGACTAAATGGTTAGAAATGGATGTTTACATTTACAGAATAAATAAAAAATAAACTATGAAAATATTAGCATTTGCCGGAAGTAATAGCTCTCAATCTATTAATTTAAAACTTGTGAAACATTCTTTAACTTATTTTAAAGATGCAGAAATCAATCTTTTGAATTTGAATGATTTTGAAATGCCTATTTATTCAATGGATAGAGAAAAAAGGAATGAGTTCCCTAAAGAAGCGCATTTATTTATTGAACAAATTACAAACTGCGATTGCATTATTGTTTCTTTAGCAGAACACAACAGAACTTACACGGTTGCGTTTAAAAACATCTTTGATTGGTGTTCACGCATTGATGCTAAATATTTTAAAAACAAGCCTATGCTTTTGATGAGTACTTCTCCTGGTGGGTTTGGCGGAGGAAATGTAATGGCAGCAGCAAAAGGTATTTTCCCGAATTTTGCAGCAGAAGTAGTAGAAACATTTTCTTTACCATCATTTACTAAAAATTTTGATGATGCAACAGGAATAACTAATCCAGAATTAAAAACAGAATTTGAATCGAAGATTACTAAATTTAAAGAACGAATAAATAGCTAGATAAATTCTCTACTTTAAAATAAAAACGCTCCGTAAATTACGGAGCGTTTTTATTTTAATATCACATAACTTAACTTACACTTTTAAAAATCCTAGCAATTTTTCTACACTCACTTTCGCATCACCATATAACATTTCTGAATTTGGTTTGTAGAATAAAGGATTGTCTTCTCCAGAATAACCAGCAGACATAGAACGTTTCATAATAATTACTTTTTCTGCTTTCCAAACTTCTATTACAGGCATTCCATAAATAGAACTTGCAGGATCATCTTGTGCACTTGGATTAACAACATCATTTGCACCGATTACCATTACAACATCTGTTTCGGGCATATCTTCATTAATCTCATCCATTTCCAATACAATGTCATAAGGAACATTTGCTTCTGCTAATAATACATTCATATGGCCAGGTAAACGACCAGCAACAGGGTGTATAGCAAAACGTACCGTTTTTCCTGCTTTGCGTAATGTTTGAACCATTTCATAAATTGGGTATTGCGCTTTTGCAACAGCCATTCCATAACCAGGAACAATCACTACCGATTTTGCTTCTTTCAATAAAGCAGCAACTTCTTCGTGATTCAATGCTGTTACTTCTCCTTCAATTGCTTTTTTCTCACCACCTTGCGATGACGAAGCAGTTGCATTCGCAAAAATTACAGCAAAGAAAGAACGATTCATCGCATGACACATGTGCATAGAAAGGATGGCACCAGAACTTCCAACAAGTGCACCAGTTACAATCAATAAATCGTTTCCTAACATAAATCCTGCAGCTGAAGCAGCCCAACCAGAATAAGAGTTCAACATAGAAACAACCACTGGCATATCTCCTCCACCTATTGCCATTACTAATACAACTCCAATGAAAGATGCAATTCCAGTCATAATTAATAATGGAAGCATTCCTTCTGTTCCATGTGCCTTACAGAAAAACACTCCTAAAACAACACATACAAGCAATAACAAAACATTCATAACTTGAAGCCCTTTAAATGCCCAAGGTTTAGAAGGAATTTTTCCATCTAATTTACCCCAAGCAACAATAGAACCTGTAAAGGTAATTGCACCAATAAAAATCCCAACAAACACTTCTACCAAATGAATAGCATGTGCTGCTCCAGTTAATGCTTGTGTTTCAGGATCCATGTAAGAACCGAAACCAACCAATACAGCTGCCATTCCAACAAAACTATGCAGGATAGCTACCAACTGAGGCATAGAAGTCATTTCCACTTTACGTGCAAGCATGATACCGATTAAAGAAGCAATAGTAATAGCTCCAATAATATAAACATGTCCTTCAACTCCTTGCCCCAAAACGGTTGCAATAATTGCTACAATCATACCTACAATTCCGTAGATAACACCTCGTTTTGCTGATTCTTGAGAGGCTAATCCTCCTAAACTTAAAATAAACAGGATACTTGCAAATAAATATGCTGCTGTTTGAATTTCTTGTGCTATAACAATCATAATTTCTTTTTAACTCCTTATTGTTTCTTATTATTTGTGTCTTTGAAGCTTGCGCTTTCTATTTTTTAAACATTTTCAACATACGGTGTGTCACAAAGAACCCTCCAACAATATTAATGCTCGCTATTAAAATAGCGATACCTGCTATTATCGTCATTGGGCTATTGATATCATTAGTAGTTTGCAATAAACCACCAACAACAATAATTCCGCTGATGGCATTTGTTACAGCCATTAAAGGTGTATGCAAAGCATGAGCAACGTTGGTAATTAATTGCCAGCCAACAAAAATTGATAACACAAATACTGTGAAATGCTGAATAAATTCGCTCGGAGCATATTTACCCACAAGTAACAATAGTCCACCAACTACTGCAAGTGTAATAACCATAGAGGTTGTTGCTTTTTTTGATTTTGCATCATCAGATGCTTTCATCTCTTCTGCTGTTGGAGGAATCACTTTTACTTTTCCTCCCGCAGTTGGGCTAACTGGAAGTGGCGCTGGAGGCCAATTGATTTTACCATTGTAAGTTACCATCGCTCTTGACACAACAGCATCTTCCATATCAATTTTCCATTTTTCAGCTTTCCCCATATCATCTAATAAGTGACATAAGTTATTTCCGTACAATTGTGAAGCTTGACTTGGTAATTGATTTAATTTACCAACCATCACTACACCATTGTCTGTAGTATAAACTTCCCCATTTTTTGTAAGCGCACAATTACCACCTGTAGATGCAGCTAAATCTACGATAACCGAACCTGGTTTCATTGCTGCAACGTGATAATCCATCCACAATTTAGGCGCTGGTTTACCAGGGATTTGTGCTGTAGTAATTACTATATCAACTTCTTTAGCTTGTTCTAAAAATAATTTCATCTCCGCTTCAATGAATTCTTTACTCATTTCTTTGGAGTATCCTGATGATGTTGCCCCATCCTCTTCAATTTCAACCGTCAAGAATGTTGCTCCCATTGATTCAATTTGTTCAGCAACTTCTTTACGTGTATCAAAAGCTCTAACAATTGCACCCAAAGAATTGGCAGCACCAATTGAGGCTAAACCCGCAACACCTGCTCCTATTACTAAAACTTTAGCAGGTTCCACTTTACCTGCAGCAGTAATTTGTCCATTTAAAAATCTTCCGAAATGATAAGAACCTTCAATAACGGCTCTATAACCTGCAATGTTTGCCATGGATGACAATACATCCATTTTTTGCGCTCTAGAAATACGAGGAATCGCATCCATTGCAATTGCATTTACTTTTTTATCTGCTAACTTTTTAAGTAGATCTTGGTTTTGTGCTGGCCATAAGTAACTAAGCATAACCAAACCTTCTTTCATCATATCTACTTCTTCCATTGAAGGTTCTTTAACCTTTAATACAACATCTGATTTGCCATAGATATCAGCTGCTGTAGGGACTATTTTTGCACCAGCCTCTTCAAATTCTTTATCTGAAAAATTTGCTTTTACACCAGCATTGTGCTGAATATAAACTTCAAATCCTTGCTTTTGTAATCGTTTTACAGTTTTGGGAGTTGCAGCAACCCTTAACTCACTTGGAAAAATTTCCGATGGAATACCTACCTTCATAACTAAACTATAATTAGGTTTACTTGTTTTTATTATTGTCCCTTCTAAAATTATCATGAAATAACATGCTATTTAGACAGGATATTTGAAATCAATTTTGCGTCCCGAAAGTACTAAAATTATATTAATCAACAAATTTGAAAATAATTAAAAAAGAATATTAAACTTTAGTAGCTTTAATGCGTCTTACAACTATATTTTTATAACTTAATGTCATAAAATAAGTATCATGAAAAAAACTATTCTATTTACTTTTTTGATAATATTTTCCCTAGGAACAACTTACGCGCAACTGTCACCTATAATAGACTCCATTCCCATGAGTGATGGCAGAAAATTAGCTGCCGATATTTATATTCCAAGCGGGATGACAAGTGGTCCTGTAGTGTTAATTCAGACACCTTATAACAGAACACTATATCGTTATGTTGGTTTACCTTTATTGGTTGGAATGAATGTAAATAGCAGCAATTACATTTTTGTAATAGCTGATTGGAGAGGTTTTTATGGTTCAGCAGCAGCATTTTATACATCTCCAACACCACCCACACGTGGGCAAGATGGTGCAAGTGCAGTAGAATGGATTTATACACAAACTTGGTGTAATGGCAAAATTGGCACATGGGGTCCTTCGGCTTTGGGAAAAGTTCAATTTCAAACAGCAAAAGAAAATCCTCCTCATTTAACATGTATCTGCCCACTTGTGGCTGGGCCTCAATTTGATTATGATGAATATTACCCAAATGGCTGCTTAAGGACCGAATACGTTCAACAATTGGACGGACTTGGATTTGGCCTTTCTCCTTTTTTAATTACACAACCTGTACATAATCCAACATGGACATTTGTAGAAAATCAAAATTATTATCCATCAAGCATAAATGTTCCTTGTTTTATGATTGGCGGCTGGTATGATCATAATGTTGAAGTAATGATAGAAATGTTTAATGGAATCAGAGCTTCTTCTCCTATTGCCGTTCGTAATCAACATAGATTATTAATGGGCCCATGGGTGCATGGAGGTCATGGAACTTCTTATGTTGGAAGCGCAACTCAAGGTCAATTAAATTATGCTAATGCGCAATACAAAAGCGACACTATGTCTTTGCAATTTTTTGATTATCATCTAAGAACAATTAGTAATGGATGGAATTCCACACCTTATGTAAATTATTATCAATTAGGAGAAAACGTTTGGCAATCCTCTGCTACTTGGCCAGTAACGGGAACATCGAATGTAAACTTTTATTTTCATCAATCGGGCTTGTTGTCTGAAGTTGTACCATCCAACGCAACCGATTTTTCCTCTTTTAATTACGATCCAGCAAACCCATCACCAACTATTGGCGGTCCAACATTAAGAGCCGATTTAGATCAAGGCCCTTACGACCAAACAACACTGGTTGAAAGCAGAACAGACTTAGTAATGTTTACAACAAATGCTTTAAGTCAAAATGTTGTTTTAAAAGGCAAACCAAGTATTCACATGAAAGTTTCTTCTGATAAATTAGATACAGATTTTTGTGTAAGATTAACAGATGTATATCCGGATGGTCGTTCTATGCTTGTATCGGATGGTGTAATGCGAATGCGTTTTAGAAATGGGACAAACGCAAGTGATACTGCTTTAATGACTCCAAATCAAATTTACGACTGCGTAATTGATTTACCGAATACTTCTATAACGTTTTTGGCAGGACATAAAATTAGAATTGATATTTCTTCATCCAACTATCCAAGATTTAACAGAAACATGAATACAGGAGGAGCCATGTATCCTAGCGGAAAATTAGACACACTAGTGAATCCTCAGGTTGCGGCAAATAAAGTTTATTTGAATAATATGAATATGTCTTATGTGATACTTCCTTTAATTGGGTTTACAAGCAATGTGAATGAACTGTCAAACAACATAAACTTTTCCATTTATCCAAATCCCTCAAATGATCAATTTAATTTAAATACTGGAATAAAAGGAAGCTATTATGTTACAATCATAAACTCATTGGGGCAAATTGTTTCTTCCGAATCAAGTGTTGATACTAAAAAAATAGATATTCAAACATTACCTGAAGGAATTTATTTTATTGAAGTGAAACACGAAAACAAAATAGGCTATAAAAAACTATTGAAAAATTAATTATTCAAAGGGATAATCAGTAATTACCCCATCAGCACCCATTTTTTTTAGTCTTTGTATATCTAGGGGTTTATTTACGGTCCATACAATTATTTTCATGCCTTTTTGATGAGCTTTGTTTACCGTTTTAGATTTTGTAAGTTTTATATTGGGATTGTACATATAGGGTGTATAACCAAGTTTTTTAATATTTCTATTTACAGATTTAAAATTAGCAATCAGCAGCCCAGTTTTTAAATTTGGTTTTAATTGATGGATTATTTGCAAATTTCTAACATCAAAACTTTGTATTAAAATTCTATCTTCAATTTCAAACTTATTTAGAACCACCATCAGCAATTTGCATATTGTTTCGGGTGTTGAATGGTACTTATTATCTCCTATTTTTCTGCTTTTTATTTCTATGTTATAATGTATGGGTGGTAAATTATTTTTCTTGCAATAATCTTCTATTTGCTTTATTACTTCAACCAACAATGGTTTATATTCACTTTTAGCTATTTGTTGTGGAAATTTTTTATTCCCTCTTTTCCCACAGTCATATTGTTTTATTGAATCATAATTCAGTTCATACAAATTATGCTGATGAAATTTCTTTACAGGTTTACCATCATGCTCTGAACAGATTTTATGATTAAACCAAGGCTCGTGAGAAACTACAACTTGTGAATCTTTTGAAATAACGATGTCCAGCTCTATTGCAAATGCACCCAACTTTGCTGCATTTTTAAATGCTGTAATTGTGTTTTCGGGATACAAGCCCCTAAAACCTCTATGCGCATGAATTTGAAAAGATGTGTCTGTTTGGGAAAACAAAATTGCAGGAATTAATAAAAAGGTGGTAATAAAAAAGCGCATGCACAAAAGTAATTTTAATTCTTAAATTCGCACGTCAATGGAATTGGATAAATTAAAAGATAAAGCAAAGCTGGCAGAACAATCAAACAAAAAATTGTTTGATAAATTAAAACGAACAAAACCTAGAAATTTGGATGATGTTGTTCATCAATTGCATGATGAAGCGTTTGAAGAAATTGATTGTTTAAAATGTGCCAATTGTTGCAAAACAACAAGCCCAATTTTTTATGAACGAGATATAGACCGTGCTGCAAAACGCTTAAGAATTCGTCCTGCTGACTTTATTCAAAAATATTTACATATTGATGAAGACAAAGATTATGTTTTAAATTCTGCTCCTTGCCCATTTTTAGATTCAGAAAATTATTGTTTAATTTATGAAGATAGACCAACGGCTTGTAGAGAATACCCACACACAAACAGAAAAAGATTCCATCAAATATTGGACTTAACATTAAAAAACACTTTTGTTTGTCCAGCAGTTTTTAAAATAGTTGATGAACTAAAAAAGAAATTTATTTGATTTTTGTCTTCAAATATTTTCCCGTGTAAGATTCTTTGCATTTAATTAAATCCTCTGGAGTTCCCTCAAAAACAATTGTTCCTCCATCATTTCCTCCCTCTGGACCTAAATCAATAACCCAATCGGCACATTTTATTATTTCAGCATTATGCTCAATAATAATTAGCGAATGACCCTGTTTTATTAAGGCATTAAATGCAAAAAGCAATTTTGATATGTCGTGAAAGTGTAAACCTGTAGTTGGTTCATCAAAAATAAATAAAGTTGGATTGCTTGAATTATGCCCTAAAGCTAAAAAAGATGCAAGTTTTATACGTTGTGCTTCTCCTCCACTCAATGTGCTTGAAGCTTGACCTAAATGCACATATCCTAAGCCCACCTCTGATAAAGGCATTAGTTTTTGTACTACTTTTTTTTCAGTATTCGTTGGCCTATCAGATGAATTAAAAAAATCAATTGCATCATCCACAGTCATATTTAACACATCTGAAATATTTTTTTCTTTGTACGTAATTTCTAAAATATCTTGCTTAAAACGTTTTCCATTACAAGCTTCGCAAACTAAATGAATATCTGCCATAAACTGCATTTCTACAGTCACTTCTCCCTCTCCTTCACACACTTCACATCTTCCTCCATCTACATTAAATGAAAAATGAGACGGTTTATATCCCCTATTTTTTGCCAATTGCTGGTCGGCATACAAAGCTCTAATTTCATCATATGCTTTAACATACGTAACGGGATTTGAGCGTGAAGATTTACCAATTGGATTTTGGTCAATCATTTCTATTCCTGAAATACGATTAATATCGCCTGAGATTTTATCAAAAGTACCTGTTTGTTCGCCATAGCCTCCATGCATTTTTTTCAATGCAGGATAAAGGACTCGTTTTACCAATGAAGTTTTTCCGCTGCCTGAAACGCCCGTAACTACAGTCATTGTATTCAAAGGGAACTTCACATCAATTCCCTTTAGATTATTTTCTCTTGCTCCTTTTATTTCAATAAAATGGTTCCAATTTCTACGAGAAGAAGGAATTTCAATATTTTCTTTTCCTGTTAAATAAAGTGCAGTTAAACTTCTTTCTTCTTTTTCTAAATCAACATGAGTACCTTGAAAAACCAATTCTCCACCATGAGTCCCAGCTAATGGTCCAATATCAATTAATTGGTCAGCAGCTCTCATGATTTCTTCATCATGTTCAACTACAACAACTGTATTTCCAAGATCTCGTAAAGAATTTAAAACCTTAATCAATCGTTCTGTATCTCTTGAATGTAAACCTATACTTGGTTCATCTAAAATATACATGGAGCCAACCAAACTACTTCCTAAAGATGTTGCTAAATTTATGCGTTGCGATTCACCGCCAGAAAGTGTGTTGGATAAACGATTTAAGGTTAAATAGCCCAAACCTACGTCTACTAAAAATTGTAAACGGTTTATTATTTCTACAAGAATGCGTTTTGCAACTTCTTTGTCATAAGCATTTAGCTTAACACTTTTAAAAAATGGAAGCGCTTCTTTTACTGGCATTAAAACAATATCATTGATTGATTTATCAGCTACTTTAACATAACTCGCATCTTTTCTCAAACGTGTTCCATTACAATCAGGACAAACTGTTTTTCCTCTATAACGCGAAAGCATTACTCTATACTGAATTTTATATGCTTGCTCTTCTAAGTGTTTAAAAAAATCATCTAATCCTTGAAAATATTTGTTTCCAGTCCAAAGTATTTTTTTTTCTTTCGCGCTTAAATCATAATAAGGTCTATGAATAGGAAAATCAAATTTATGTGCATTGTTTACCAGAATCTTTTTCCATTCGCTCATTTTTTCGCCCTTCCAACACACAATTGCATCTTCAAAAACAGAAATATTTTTATTAGGCACAACTAAATCTTCGTCAATACCAATAACACTTCCAAAGCCTTCGCATTTTTTGCAAGCCCCTACTGGATTGTTAAAACTAAAAAAATGTAAACTTGGTTCTTCAAATGTAATCCCGTCCAATTCAAATTTATTAGAGAAACTTCTTGAATTTGTTTTCTCTTTTTTTGAAGAAGCTTTTGAATTTTGAATTTTATCACTTATCAATTCAACAGAACATTCTCCTTCTCCCTCAAAAAAGGCCGTTTGAACCGAATCGGAAATACGATTTTCATTATCCTCATCATCTGGCTTAACCGAAATTCTATCAATTACAATTTGAACTTGTTCTTTATCTGTAAACTTTGTTTCTAAAAATTCTTCTATTCGAACAATCTCATTTTTATATTTTATTCTAATAAAGCCTTGCTGTGCTAATAACTCTAATTGTTTTTTTAGTGTTTTATCTCCTTGCAACTTCACAGGAGCAAGTATCAATAATTTTGTATCAACTGGATGTGAATTAATATATTCAGCAACATCAGCAACGGTATCACGTTTTACTTGATTACCTGATTCAGGTGAAAAAGTCTTACCAATTCGTGCGTAAAGGAGCTTTAAATAATCATAAATTTCAGTAGAAGTCCCAACAGTGGAACGAGGATTACGAGTATTTACTTTTTGTTCAATTGCAACAGCAGGAGAAATTCCTTTGATATAATCAACGTCTGGCTTATCAATTCGTCCTAAAAATTGACGTGCATAAGATGATAAACTCTCTACATAACGTCTTTGACCTTCGGCATACAATGTATCAAAAGCCAAAGAAGACTTTCCAGAACCACTCAAACCGGTTATAACAACCAATTTATTGCGAGGAATTGCAACGTCTATATTTTTTAAATTATGAACGCGCGCACCCTTTATAAGGATATTCTTTTTCGAATCTAACTTTTCTATTTCCACTGTTTCTCTCATTCTTCCTTTTAAAGGATTGCAAAATTAGTCATTTTAAGATTTGTTTTTGTTATTAATAGGCTTATATTTGTATAGTAAAAAATATTTTTACCATTTAACACAACATTTTTAAAAATTTTGCGTTAAACAGCAATAGTTAAAATTTATTATTAACCAAACGGCTTTTTAACATTTATTAATAAAGCCTTTAAACATAGGAGACACACCATAGAATAAACTGTTACTTTTTTACACTAATCACTAAAAAAGGAGGTACCTATGCCTAGCAAACAGTTTAACGACCAATCGCTTGTTATTAATTACATTAATGGAGATGAGTCTGCACTTGTAGAATTACTTAGTCGCCATAAACGTAAAATTTTCAGCTACATTATTGTTACTGTTAAAAACAGAGAATTAGCCGAAGATATTTTTCAAGAAACGTTTTTCAAGGTTGTAAACACATTGAAGAAAGGTCAATACAACGAAGAAGGTAAGTTTTTATCTTGGGTATTGCGTATCGCTCACAATTTAATGATTGATGGCTTTAGAGATGATAAACGTATGCCAAGAGTAAAAAACACTATCAATTCGGATGGGGAAGAGTTCGATATTTTTAGCATTATTCCAAATGATGATAAGAATGCAGAACAAAAAATAGCACAACAACATACTCGTAAAGGCATTCGCAAGTTAATAGAACAATTACCCCTTGAACAAAGGGAAATTGTAATGATGCGATACTATTACGACATGAGCTTTAAAGAAATCTCAGAAAAGAATAATATAGGTATGAACACAGCATTAGGAAGAATGAGATATGCTTTGATAAACCTCAGAAAAATGATGGAAGAAAAAAACTTAGCTTATAGTTTATAAAAAAAATCCCGCTCAAATGAGCGGGATTTTTTTATTTAATTAGCTTCTTCGTGTAATCATTTCCATTTACAGTAATCTTTATAAAATAAATTCCTTTTGAATAATCAGAAGAATCTATAACAATTTTATTTTTCCCTTTTTGGCATTTAACAACTTGTTGAGTTACTATTTTTCCTGTAATATCATAAACAACAATTTGAGCACTATTATAATTTTCTGATTCAAATACTAAATTATAATTATCAGTAATAGGGTTCGGAAAAATATTGAACTGGGTGTTGTTTTCGTTTGAAGATATATTTGTTGGAGTATTAACATGAATTAAAGAAGAAACTGTTACACTACAAGAATTTGTATCTGTATAAGTATATTGAATAGAATGTACTCCAGATCCTGCAATAGAAGGATCAAAAGTATTACCACTTATTACCCCTGCTCCGCTATATATTCCACCTGATGGCGTTGCTGTATTTAATGAAAATGCAGGAGTAGTAGTTAAAACATTTGGCAAAGGAGGAAAATTAGCTGCTAGCTGACTATATACACATTGATAAGATACAGTATCAAATATAGTAGCAAATTTAAAAGTTTCAGTAGCTCCTGGAGCTAAATTTTGAATACGATAAGCAACGAATATTGCTTCGTCTGCAAAATTGACCGCGCCAACTGTTTGAGTAAAGCCTGTTCCAGTCCACATATCAGAGGCATCTCTATTACTAAAGCCTCCAAAGCCTGCTCTCCAATTTGTATCCACTTCTGATAAAAATTCAAAATTTGAATTCCATGGATTTGTTTGTGTAGCCTTAACATTTGCGCCCAAAGACAGGGGAACTGAGGATTGACTTATAACCGTATTGTAAGTTGTAAAATCAAAACTTAACTCTTCATTGTTATCAGGATCAACATTTCTGTAATAATAAACAGCAGGGATAGTTGCTGCGCCATTATTTGTAACATTAATTGTGGTGATATAATACAAATTGTTTATACCCAAAGTATAATTGATAAGAAAGTGTAAATTAGATATATTACCTTCCCAATCAACTGAAATATCGGTTCCTGTATTGGTATAATTTGTTATGCTTCCACTAATATCATTTTGGTAATTACAATTATTGCTAATATTAGTTGCGCTACTTCCTATTTCAATTCCCCAACCATTTTCAGGTGTGCCAGGGGTAAAAAAATCTCCATCAAAAGTTGCCCATGAATTTAATTGTGGGTTAGCAACAAAGCCAAAAAAAAGAGTAGCAGATCTGGGATGCATTCCACTTGGAGGCGCAGAAATAGTAGTATTTATGCCTTCAAAACCACCTAAACCATTTATCCCAATTTCCACATTATTACCTTTGATGTAGGCATCTGGACCAACCATTTGAGCAAAAGATTCTTTTGTTGCAACTATTATTAGAATAGTTAAAAACAGAATGATAATTTTATTTTTCATGTTGCTAAGTTTTTACCAAAAATAATTGAAATAAACATTTACACAAATAAAATATTTATTGGTTCTTACTTATCCAAAACTATTTACAACTTCTCTTGCTCCTTCCAAAAAGCATAAAAATTAAACCATTGCTCGGGATAACGAAGCACCATTTTTTCTACTTCTTGAACGTAATTTTCTAATAATTCTTTTACTGCTTTTTCTGTTTGTTCTGGAGTTCGTACTCGTTTTACTTGCAAAGGTTCAGAAGCAAAAAAGTGGTAATGGGTATCCGTTTCTTTAACTGAAAAAACAATTGAAAGCGGAACACCAAAACGAGCAGCCATAATAAAAGGCCCCGCAGGGAAAGATGCTGTTTTACCTAAAAATTTTGTATCAATGGTTTGCACTCCTTCTCTAAATCTATCTCCATGCATTACTACCAATTCATTATTACTAAAAGCATTGTGGAGTTCAATCAAATGTCCCATTTCACCATCTTTAATACCTATGATTTTTACATTTTTTTTCTTTTGAACTTCGTCCATGTACTTTTTAATATTCTCTCGTTCGTTTTCATACATAAGAATGTTAAATTTTGTATTCAAGCGATTAAGCATTTGTCCAGCAATTTCCCAATTACCAACATGAGCACTTATTAAAATTCCGCCTTTGCCAGTGGCAGCAATTTTATCTAGTACCTCCCCTCCTTCATGATTAATGGTGAACTTTGTTTTAACACCAGCCATTAAAGCTACTTTATCCAGTATTGTTTGCCCGAAGAGATAATAGTTTTTGTAAATTTTTAGGTAAGCTGTTGTCTTTTTATATTTTAATACTTCGTGAAAAAAATAAAAAGAAGTTTTGTTTGATTTACGTGCAAACAGAAAATAATAAAGGGCTACAAACCTTAGTACAATGTACGCTAGCTTTAGCCCTAAATGATTGAGAATAAAAACAAATATTTTATGACCTATTACTGTCCCTCTTGATTTTCCTTGCCACTTTGCCAATTTGAGATTATAAATTGAGGATTATGAATTAAAAATTGATAATAAAGCTAAAAGGAAATCCGATTCACTCATTAACAACTTAACAAATACCTATATTAAACAGTAGCCTTTTCAGACACTTTACGATTTACGTAATCGTAAAAATTTTGGAAAGTATGAATATCAATAAAATCTTCTGCAACAACTTTAAATCCGAAGTTACTTTCAATAATAACTACCAAATCAACATAATCTAAGCTGTCTAATTCAAGTGTTTCTCTTAAGTTAGCATCTGGTTGGATTTTAGCGGCATCCACTTCAAATTCTTCAACTAAAAATTCATTTATTTTACCGATAATTTCTTCTTGTGTCATTTCTGTTCTTTGTTTAAAATTGGGTTATGTTTAGTTTTATTTTACTTTTTTTACAATTAAAGTTGAATTTGTTCCTCCAAATCCAAAAGAGTTCGACAAAAATACATCAATTTCTTTTTCTGTAGTTTTTGAAGCAATATTTAATTTAGCTGATGCTTCATCTGGATTTTCAAAATTAATATTAGGTGCAACAAAACTATTTTGCATCATCAACATTGAATAAACTATTTCACTTGCTCCTGCCATCCAACATTCATGCCCTGTCATTGATTTTGTTGAACTAACTAATGGTTTACATCCTCCAAAAACAGCATCAATTGCTTGTGCTTCTGCTAAATCGCCACCAGGAGTAGATGTTGCATGTGCATTAATATAATCAACTAATTCTGGTGCTATTTTAGCATCATTTAAAGCCATATTTAATGAACGAACTTGCCCATCAACACTTGAATTAGAAATATGCTCTCCATTTGAAGAGAAACCATATCCAATAATTTCTGCTAAAATTGGTGCTCCACGTTTTACTGCACTTTCGTAATCTTCAATTATAACTGTTGCTGCTCCTCCACTTGGGATTAAGCCATCTCTATCTTTATCAAAAGGGCGAGAAGCTTTTGTTGGATCATTTTCACGAATTGAAAATGCACTTAATCCATCAAAACTTCCAAAAGCAAAAGGATTAACTTCTTGTGCTCCACCGCAAATAATGTGTTTTTGCAATCCCCATTTTATCATCAAATATCCTAAGCCAATTGCATGAGAACCACTTGCACAGGCAGCGCTAATGGTAAAATTTATCCCTTTCAACTTAAATATTGTAGAAAGATTCATAGTCACAGTACAGTTCATCGACTGAAATATTGAACCAGAACCCAGCAATGTAGTATCTTTTTTAGCTCTTATTGTATCAATGGCTTCGCTTACAGCTTTTGCAGAACTATCGTTTCCGTACAAAATGCCCACTTCATTTTTTTCAACCCAATCCATCTCCATTTTAGCATTTTTCATTGCCTCAATGGTTGCCATATATGCATATTCAGCTTCTTCTGATAAGCCAATACGTGCTCGTCTATCTAAAATTCCTTTTAATTGTGGCGCTTCAACTATTCCTGTTAAACCAGAACGGTAGCCCCATTCTTTACGCTCCAAATCCATTCCAATACCAGACTTTCCGGCATACAATGAGTTTTTAACTTCGTCTAGATTTTTTCCTAAACAACTCCAAATTCCTAATCCTGTTATTACTACTCGGTTATTCATTTCTTTATATTCTCTCAAAAAGAGAGGGTAAATTTAATTATTTTTTTATGTATAGACATACATTTTTTAACATTGTATGAATTCACAATTAACTATACAATCCCCCATTTACTGAAAGAACCTGCCCAGTTATGTATGTAGCCTTGTCGGAAGCTAAAAAACAAACTGCATCTGCCACCTCTTCACTTGTTCCAAAACGCGCCAAAGGAATTAATTGTTTAAAATCTTTTTCTTCAATACCTTCTGTCATATCGGTTTTGATAAAACCTGGCGCAACGCAATTTGCTGTAATTCCTCTTCTACCAACTTCTTGTGATAAAGCTTTTGTAGCACCAATAACAGCTGCTTTAGCAGCCGAATAATTTGTTTGCCCTGGTAAACCTTTTAAACCTGATAAAGAAACTACGTTTACAATACGACCGTATTTTTTTACCAACATACCTTTAATCAATACACGAGTAACATTATAAAAACCACCTAAGCCTGTATTTAAAACAGAATACCAATCTTCATTACTCATCCACATCAATAATTGGTCTTTACGAATACCCGCATTATTTACCAATATCTCAATGGTTTTTCCTTGATTTTTATCAATCCACTCGTTTAATTTTGCTTCTACTTGTTCTTGATTAGAAACATCGAATTGCATTATTTCTCCATCGCTTCCTTTTTCGCGAACCATTGCCAATGTTTTTTCAGCTTCTGCAGCATTTGAAGTATAATTAATAATTACATAATGTCCTATTTCTGCTAATTGCACACAAATTGCTCTTCCTATTCCTCTTGAACCTCCTGTTACTAATGCGTATCTCATTTTTTTATTTTTTTAATTAACTAAATTCGGGCTATTTGATTGAATATATAATTTAACTTTTTCAAGTTTTTTGTATAAAATCGTATCATCTTCAAACCGTGGAAGGATGTTACGAATTTCACTGTATGTTTTGTTTATTTGAGATGATAATTTATCAGCATATTTCAAAGCATCAATTGCCTGTGCTGCACTCACTAATTCAATTGCTAATACCTGATATGCATTTTCAACAACCTTAGCGGTTATTAAAGCCGCATTGGTTCCCATACTCACAATATCTTGGTTGTCGTTATTGTTTGGAATACTATGAATATACATTGGATTTGAAAGCATTTGATTTTCTGCTGTAGTAGAAGTAGCTGTAAACTGAGCCGCTTGCATTCCAAGGTTTAAACCCAATGTTCCAAGGTTAACAAATGGAGGTAGTTTACCGTTTAGTTTTTCGTTCATTAAAAAATTTAACTGCCTCTCACTCAACATTGTAAGTTTAGTTATTGTAATTTTTAGTTTATCCATTTCCAAGGCAACATAATCGCCATGAAAATTACCTCCATGAAACACATTATTATTCGCTTTATCAATAATTGGATTATCGTTTACTGAGTTTACTTCGTTTTCTAAAACGATTTGTGTAAAATTAATTGTATCCAATACAGGACCTAATATTTGAGGCACACAGCGAATGGAATAATACTCCTGAACCTTTTCTTTAAACACCTCTACTTTTGTAATTTCATCGTTAAACAAATGGTCTTCGCGTTTACGAATCAATTTACTTCCAGCCATTGCCTTATTTAAAGCTGCTGCAACCGAACGTTGGCCAACATGAGGTTTTACACTATTTAATTCAACAGAAAAATGATCGCTATACGATTCCACAATTTCAATTATCATGGCAGAAGATGATAAACTCCAATTCAACAATTGTTTTGCATGCAATAAATTAACCATTGCTATGCCCGTCATTACCGAAGTACCGTTAATTAATCCCAATGCTTCACGCAAATGAACTTTTATTGGACTTAAGGCTAATTCTTTATATACATCAGCTGTTGGTCGCAATTTACCTTTGTAAGTAACTTCACCTTCTCCGATTAAATTCAATGCCAAATGAGCCAATTGAACTAAATCTCCACTTGCTCCCACACCACCATGTTCAAATATTTGAGGGTAAACATCATTATTTATTAAATCTCTCAACAACTCAACTACAGACTGGTGAATGCCAGAGTAACCTTGCATCAAAGAACTTAATCTGCAAATCATCGCAGATTTAACATGAATATCAGACAATCTGTTTCCAGCACCAGTTGTATGGCTTCTGATAAGGTTGTATTGTAAATCTAATTGATTTTGCTCGCTAATTTTATATTGCGCCATAGGACCAAAACCGGTATTGATACCATAAATGAGTTTGTTTTTAGAAAACTCTTTTAAAAACTCATGGCTTTCGGCTACTTTTTTCAGAGCATTAGCATCCAACCCAACCTTTTCTGCTTTATACAGTATATTGTGAAAATCGTTTGCTGTTAATGGTTTGCTACCTATGTTTATCATAAAAATATAAATAAAGCTTTAAATATGCCTTTAGCGACAAATTTAATGGCTTTGTTGGCTAATAAAAATAATTAGTAAGTTTTTTGAAAAAATGCAAAAGTAATCCTTTCTGATTGATATACAAAGTTTTGTTTTTTAATCCCCAAATTCACAACCCTGCATAAAACTATTCGTTTCTTGATGCCAAGGAAAATTATTGTTTGATTTAGACTGCTCCCAGAAAAACTTTGTTCGCTTTTTATCGTAATTACCCATTTCATTCATGGTTTCTGCATCATACATACGTCCGTTTACCATAACATATTTTATACTTTCGGTATTTCTGATATTCTCCAAAGGGTTTTTATCCATCACAATCAAATCAGCTAATTTTCCTTTTTCTAAAGAGCCAATTTGGTCACCCATTCCAATATAATCGGCACCATTTTGTGTAGCACAACGTATTGCTTGCAGAGGTGTTAAACCTCCCATTTGCAACATCCACAATTCCCAATGTGCTCCAATACCTTGTATTTGTCCGTGTGATCCAAGATTTACTTTTACTCCAGCATCCGTTAATTTTTTGCAAGATTTTGAAACCAAAATAAATCCATTTTCATATTCTTCTTCTGGAATAATTTTACGATGACGAGAACGTGAATCAATGATAGAACGAGGAAAAAAGTTTAACAACCTTTTGTTCTCCCAAACATTTGTTTTTTGATACCAGTAATCTTCTCCATTTATTGCTCCATAGCATACAATTAGGGTTGGTGTATAACCTGTTCCGCTTGCACTCCAGAGCTTTATTACATCATTACTTAAATCTGCAATGGGAATATTATGCTCTACTCCTGTGTGCCCATCAATTACTTGAGTCATGTTATGAAAAAATGTTGAACCGCCCTCTGGGTAAACCATAATATTTAAATCGCGAGCAGCTTTAATTACTTGTTGTCTTTGTTCTCTTCTCGGTTGATTATAACTTTTCACCGAAAATGCGCCAAAAGCTTTTGTTCTGGCAATCGCAAAATGTGCATCATCATAATTATTGATAACAGCTTTAAAATCGCCTTCGGCACCATATAAAATTGTTCCTGTGGAATAAACTCTTGGACCTACCATATAACCGGCTTTCACCATTTCTGATTGTGAAAACACCATTTCTGAATTGGATGATGGATCATGTGTGGTGGTTACTCCAAAAGCAAGGTTTGCATAATAACTCCATTGTTTTTGAGGGCTTGGTCCTGTGCGCCAAGTACTCAAATGTGAATGTACATCCACTATTCCTGGCATAATTGTTTTTCCAGCACAATCAATAATTTTTGCATCTGCAGGAATAGCAATATCTTCAGCTTTTCCGATGGCTTCAATTTTATTTTCGCTGATAATGATAGTTCCATTTTCAATTACATCATCACCTTTCATTGTTATGATTCTAGCACCTTTTAATGCGATTTTTCCTTTCGGTTTATCGGTAGGTAATTCTAAATTTATTTTTATACCTACACTATCCAAAGGAGGAAGCTTTGTTTCTTTTCCATTCAAAAAAGAAAATCTGTCTTTCAATTCATCCGAAAAATATTCATCACTATACGTCCAATGAATTTTTTTACTATCAGCACTCCAATGTAAATTTAATCCTGCTTCCTTTGTTATTTGTGCTAATGGTAATGCTTCTGTTTTAGCTGATAATTCAATTGGTTTACCCATTTTTGGGAACGCTGCTACATAAGCCTTAAATAATTCAATAAAAGCCACCCAATTACCATCAGGGCTGGGAACTACAGTTGTTGCATATTTTGATGTAAAGTGAGTTTGTTCGTCTTTTCCTAATGTGGAAATACTTTTAAATGCTTTGTCTTCTCCTTCTTCTGATTGAAATAAAATTCTGTCGTTAGCAATAAAGCTTGCATCAAAACCTTCTTTTGTAACTAACATTGATTTTGAATTGATTTTATTTGAAACGATATATATTCCGGGGTTATTTGAAAAAGCAAAACCCATATGGTCGTTTCCTTCTTCTTTTTGAAACACAATTAAACTTGCATCAGGAGAAAAGCGTGGGGTTCTGTAAATACCTTTTTCAGAAGTTACTTTTACCACTTTTTTATCTTTTAAATTTATTTTGCATACAGCACCTAAATTTTCATCATTCCAAGTAGTAAACACAATTTCATCTCCTTTTGGAGAGAAGGATGGTTCAAATTCAAAATCAACTGAATTGGTTAATCTTTCAGGTTTTCCATCGGGTAAGGATTTTTTCCACAAATAGCCTGCAGCATTAAAAACAAGTGTTTTTTCATCAGGAGAAGTGGTTGCATTACGAATAACTTTAACATTGAATTTTTCCGGAGCTACTTCTTGACGAAACTTTAATGCATCCATAATTCTATGCTTTGCATTAACTGTAAATGGTATTTCAGCTGCATTATTTTTAAAAATATCAACATTCCAAATTTTCCCATTTGCCCAAATAATGATATGAGAATTGTCTAACCAATTAAAGTTTGTATAAACACCAAATATTGCCCAAGCCTCTTGTTGGTCTTTGCTTAATTTATCATAAACAGGCCATTCTTCTGCTGTTTCAAGATTACGAACATACAATACCGATTTTTCTCTTACACGTTTTACAAAAGCGAGCATTTTTCCATCACGAGAGAGTTGCGGCCGGCATGCTCCTCCCGGACCACCAGTAACAGTTTCTGTTTCACCAGTTGCTAAATCGTATTTTTTAATAACATAAATTTGAGAATTAGGGTCTTTGTTGTACTGAAACATCCCTCCAGGATAAACATCTTCACTATAGTACAAAAATTTACCCTCAGGAGAAATGCAAGGCTCTCCAGCATCTTGTTGTTTATTTTTCTTAACCGTTAATTGTAATCCTTCTCCACCTGAAACATGATACATCCACATCTCACCAGCACCTAATGAACGAGAGGAAGTAAAATGCTTACGAGCGATAATATAGTTTCCATCAGGAGTAAAAATGGGATTATTTAAAAGTCTGAAATTTTCTTTTGTAACTTGTTTTGCATCTGTTCCATCTGTATTCATTATCCAAATATTATCACCACCACCTGCATCACTAGTAAAACATATTTTTTTTCCATCTGTACTAAAACGAGGTTGTACTTCAAAAGCCAAACCAGCTCTTAATACTTTTGCTGTTCCTCCTGCAATTGGCATAATGTAGATATCACCCAACATATCAAAAACAATTTGTTTTCCATCTGGACTAACATCTAAATTCATCCACATACCTTCTGTGGTAGTAAAATTGATTTCTTTAAAAGTTCCTTCAGGTTCAGAAACATTCCATTTTTTTTCTTTTTTATCGTCTTGAGCTGTTGAACTAATTACAAACAAAGCGCAACATATTACGGCATTTACAATTTTAATTCTCATAATTTTAATTTTAGGATTCCAAAAATAGAATAAATATTATTTATGAGGGCTAATTGATTTTTTATTCTGGTATTTATAAAATATCTCAAATACTTGAAAAACCCTTAACGAACTACAAAAAGATAATCATCTAAACAAAATAACACTTAGTCGACTAAAAATAGAATTTAGCCGAAACAATAATAATCCGACTCCTAAAAAAACTAAAAGAATAGTAAAACTATTTAACACCATTAAAGTAGAAATCAGATGAAAATATTACATATTGCGCTGTTGGGTAATTTTGGTGCAACTAATACTCATCTTTTTTTATCATATTTACAGAACTAACTTAACTATTACTAACTGATAAACTCAGGGTTTATGAATAAAAAACTACTAACCACACTTCTTTTCAGTTTCTTAATAGTAGCATCTATAAAGGCTACTCACGTTCAAGGTGGTGATATTACCTATCGTTGCCTAGGTGGAAACCAATATGAAATCTCTTTAGCGCTTTATAGAGATTGTGCCGGAGTTGCAGCTCCAACAACAGTTTCCATAAATTATCGCTCAGCTTCTTGCGGTATAAATCAAAATGTAACATTAAACAGAATAACGGGAACAGGAATAGAAGTTACACCAATTTGCCCATCGCTAGCAACACAATGTACAGGAGGAACTTACCCGGGAGTTCAAGAGTATATCTACAGGGGAATAGTTACTTTGCCACCCTGTTCAGACTGGGTTTTATCTTATAGTTTATGTTGTAGAAATAACGCCATAAATACTATTTTAACGCCTGGTAGTCAAAATTTATATATTCAGGCAACCTTAAACAATTTAGCATTCCCATGTAATAACTCACCTACATTTACAAACAGACCTGTTCCATTTATTTGTGTTGGACAGCCATTTTGTTTTAACAACGGTTCAAACGATCCTGATGGAGATTCATTGTCTTACCAACTTATGACACCTTTACATACAGCTACTGTTCCCGTTACTTATATTGCGCCTTATTCTGCCACCCAACCTCTATTATCTGCGCCAGCCTGTACATTCAGTGCTTCAACAGGAGATATGTGTGTTACACCAACATCTATCCAAGTTACTGTATTTACAGTTTTGGTGAGAGAATGGCGTGGAGGTGTTTTAGTTGGTACAGTAATGAGAGATATTCAAGTAAGAACTGTAGCATGCACAAACAACAATCCTTTCTTAAATGGTATAAATAATACAGGTTCTTATACTTTAAATGCTTGTGTTGGAAATCCAATTTCATTTAACATTCCTTCATTTGATGCTGATGCTTCACAAAATTTAACATTAACTTGGAACTCGGGTATTGCTGGTGCAACATTTTCTCCAACAGGAGGTACTGGTGGAACAGCATCTCGCCCAGTTGGTTTATTTACATGGACTCCAACTATAGCTAACGTAAGTTCTATTCCTCATTGCTTTACTGTTAAAGTAACCGATAATAATTGCCCATTTAATGGAAGCCAAACGTACTCATTTTGTATAACAGTAGGCGGTTTTAACACAACAACATCTAGCACAAATTCAACGTGTACAGCCGCAAATGGTTCTGCAACGGTAAATGTATCAGCAGGAGGTGTTAGTCCATTTACTTATACATGGTCACCTTCGGGAGGGACAGGATCAACAGCTTCTAATTTAACCGCAGGAACATATACATGTGTTACTACAGACGCATTGGGTTGTACAAGAACTAACATAATTAATGTTGTTGCAAACACAGGTGGTACTTTAGCTGTTAGCTCATTTAATAATGTTTCTTGCAATGGAGCAAATAACGGTTCTATAACTGTATCTACAAGCGGAGCTTTCACTCCACCACTCAGTTATTCTTGGTCTCCTTCGGGTGGCACAACAGCAACGGCAACAGGCTTGGCACCAGGAACCTACACTTGCACAGTTACAGATGCTAATGGATGTACTGCAACTGTTACACGGATTATCACACAACCACCAGTTTTAACTGTTTCTCCTACATTTACAAATGTTGGTTGTTTTGGTGGTAGTTCTGGAACTGCAACAGCAACACCTGCTGGTGGTACTGGCCCTTATACTTATTTATGGATGCCTGGAGCATTCACTACTGCTTCTATTTCTTCCTTATCAATTGGAACATATACTGTAACTGTTACCGACTCTAGAGGTTGTACTGTAACTGGAACAGCAAACATTACGCAACCACCAGTATTGGCAATTACTTCAAATCCAACAAGTGCAAACTGTGGTCAAGCAAATGGTTCTGCCACAGTAACTGGCTCTGGTGGTTTTGCTCCATATACTTGGAGTTGGTCAAACGGACAAACAGGTTCTACAGCCACAGGATTGGTTGCCGGAACATATACAGTTACTATTACCGATATCAACATGTGTACACAGACAGCTCCTGTAACAATTGGTAATATAGCAGGGCCTACAGCAACAATTATAACTTCTACAAACGTTTCTTGTAATGGCGGAAACAATGGAAATGCAACTATTGGTGTTTCTGGCGGTACTCCTCCATTTACTTATTTATGGAATAATGGGCAAACTACACCAACGGCATCTAATTTAGCTGCCGGAATTTATTCTGTTGTTGCAACAGATGCAGCAGGATGCAGCGCGACAGCAAGTATTACAATAACACAACCAACAGCCTTAGTTGCAAACGCAGTAAGCACTAATCCTTCTTGTTTTGCTGGTACAAATGGCACAGCAACCGCGAGTGCCGTTGGAGGAACTCCTCCCTACACTTATTCTTGGACATCACCTGGAACTCCTACTACTCCATCTGTAACTGGATTATCTGCAGGAACTTATACTGTAACAATTACAGATTCAAATGGATGTACCCGAACATCAACTGTAACATTAACTAATCCACCAACCTTAAGCACCACCACCACCACTACTCCTGTTTCTTGTAACGGTGGTTGCAATGGGACTGCTACAGCTACTGTTAGCAATGGAACTGCCCCTTATACATATATTTGGAATAATCCATCTGCACAAACTACTGCAACTGCTACTGGATTGTGTGCTGGTAATTTCACTGTAAATGTTACAGATGCAAACGGATGTCCCTCACAAGCTGTTGTTACAATCACACAACCTACAGTTTTAGTCAATAATCTTTCATCTTCTTCAAATTTAACTTGTTATGGCGTATGCACAGGATTTGCTCAAGTTACTGCTTCTGGTGGAGTTGCACCTTATACATACAGTTGGGCACCTAGTGGAGGTGCTACTGCTACTGCTACAAATTTATGTGCTGGAACATACACTTGTACAGTTACTGATTCAAGAGGATGTACAGCAATTAGAACTGTTACTATTACTCAGCCTCCGCAATTAATTGCCTCTGTTACGGGAAATGATATTACATGTGCAGGCACTTGTAATGGAACTGGAAATATTAGTTTTATTGGTGGTACAGCTCCTTATAGTTTTTTATGGACTCCTAGCTTACAAACTATAAACAACCCAAATAACTTATGTGTAGGAACTCATACGGCAACAATAACAGATGCAAACGGGTGTGCTGTTTCTGGAAATATTACACTAAACCAAGCAAATACACCTTTAATTGTAACTACAAATACAGTTAGTTCAAACTGTGGGCAATCAAATGGTCAGGCTTGTGCAACAGTTAGTGGAGGCTTGGCGCCATACACTTATATTTGGAATGATATTTCAGTTTCTCAAGCTTCTTGTACAAATCCTATACCTGCTGGAACATATAATGTAGATGTTACAGATGCTGCAGGATGTACCGTTACTCAAGTCGCAAACGTAAATGATATTTCTGCACCAACCGTAACTATTACTTCTCATACAGATTTGTTATGCTACGGATTATCAAATGCTACTGCAACAACTAATATTACTGGAGGTGCGCCTCCTTACACTGTTCTATGGACTGCAGGAGGACAAACAAATGCAAATCCTACAAACCTTTCGGCAGGAGTAAATACAATTACAGTTACCGATGTTGCAGGTTGTGTTTCTTCCGCATCTGTTACAATATTACAACCGCCTGCAATATCCCATGCTATTAGTAGTGTTACAAATGTTACTTGTAATGGATTCTGTAATGGTTCCGCAACTGTTCTTGCATCAGGAGGAACCGGCACTCTAAATTATTCTTGGGCTCCAACAGGGCAGACAACAAGTGTTGCCTCAAACTTATGTTCTGGCAATTATACAGCAACCATAACTGATGCAAATGGTTGTACTGCTTATGATACAGCAGTAATTGTAGCACAACCCAATGCATTAGCAATTACTTCAAGTACAGTTACAAATATTACTTGTTTTGGTGATAATGATGGCAGCATAGTTACTACCCTGAGTGGAGGAACTCCTTTTTATACTTTTACATGGACACCTAATGTTAGCTCTGCACCATCTGCAAATGCATTACCTCCTGGGCCATATTCATTAACTGTAACAGATGTAAACGGATGTACAGCAACTCAAAATTGGAACATAACAGAACCAGCTGTACTAACAAGTAATCAAACTGTTACTGCGTCTACATGTAGTCTATCAAATGGTTCGGCAACTGCCACTCCTTCAGGTGGAACCACTCCATATATTTATCAATGGAATGACCCTGCACTACAAACGTCTTCAAATGCAACTAATTTACTAGCCGGTAACTATAATATCACTGTAACTGATAACCATGGATGTACTGTTTCAAATGGTGTTGTAATTTTAAATTTACCTGGACCAACGATTGATAGTGTTACTTACACACCTGTTCTTTGTTTTGGAGGTAGTACTGGAACAGCCACAGTAAATTTAACTTCCGGGATGGGAACAGCGCCTTTTGTTTATCATTGGACACCAACATCACAAACATCACCTACTGCAACAGGATTAACTCTTGGTTTATATAATATTACTGTACAAGACGCAAATGGATGTACAGCAACAGGTTCTGTTTATGTTACTGAGCCTCCACCATTCTCATTAGTAGTTAGCCCTTCGGATACAATTTGCTATGGTGACACTGCACAAATTTATGCTCAAGCATTAGGAGGAACACCAATTTATACATACAACTGGATGGGTGCTGGACTAACAAGCACTGGTCCACATTTGGTTACACCAACTGCTCCTACAACTTATACAGTTCAAGTAACAGATGCTAATGGCTGCACGGCTGGACCAAGCACTATTAATATTTTTGTTAGACCTCAACTTATTGTTGTGGCTACAGATATTTTTGTTTGTGATGGTATTGTTGGAAACATAAGTGCTACGGCATCTGGTGGAAATGGTGGTCCTTATACTTATTCATGGAGCAATGGACCATTAACTCAATCGCAAAGTGTTACTGGAAATGCAAGTTCATCTCCAACCAATTATATTGTTACTGCAAGTGACGGTTGTTCATCAAATGCAATGGATACAGCAACAGTAACTGTAAATCCAGGTTCTATTGGAATATTTATTGGTTCCGATACAGTTGGTTGCGAACCTTTAACGGTAACATTTACAGCTGTTAGTAACAATGGAATTATTTACAATTGGAATTTTGGTGATGGATCTACTGGTATTGGATCTCCTATCACACATACATTTGTTAACTCTGGAACATACACTGTTTCTATGACTGTTACTACTAGCGCAGGATGTAATACAGTAATTACAGATAATAATTATATTGTGGTAAACCCTTTACCAAATGCTGACTTTTCATTTTCACCAAATCCAGGAACTACATTGTCTCCAGCAATTAGTTTTACAGATTTATCTACTGTAACTATAAATAATTGGAATTGGAATTTTGGTGATATAGCTTCTACTTCTAATTCATCAAACGCTCAAAATCCAATTCATAATTATTCTGGACCAGGAATATTCACAACTTATTTAATTGTTACAAACCAATTCGGTTGTAAAGATTCTGTAGCACATTATGTAGAAATTAAAGATGATTTTGTTTTTTATGCTCCAAATGCTTTTACTCCAAATGCTGATGGAACCAATGATATATTCTTACCATTAGGTGTTGGCTGGGATATTAAAACATTTGAAATGTATATTTTCGATCGTTGGGGAAATCAGATATTCTTTACTGATGACTACAGAAAAGGATGGGATGGTAAAGCAAATAATGGATCTGATTTAGCACAAATAGATGTATATGTTTGGAAAGTATTTTTAAAAGATACTTCAGGACAAAAACATAATTATATTGGACACGTTACAATAGTTAAATAATTCATTTTGTATTCAAAATCTTCCTGAAAAAAATCAGGAAGATTTTGTTTTTAAAAAATTATAGCTTTGTACTTTCTTACGTTGATAAGTGTAGAAATGAAAAAAACGATTTACATATTATTTTTATTAGTTATTAGTTTAACCACAAAGGCTCAATCTGTTGGCGGAACAACTACAGGAGCAGCTACATATTGTAGTACTACTAATTCAGGTTTTGTGAGTGTAACAGGTTATGTTGGTACTATCCAGTTTTGGCAATCATCAACAGATGGAGGCATAACATGGGCTAGTAATACAAATACCACTCCTAATCAAACTTATTTTAATTTAGCACAAACTACTTGCTATAGAACTATTGTTCAAAATGGAGCTTTCCCTCCTGACACTTCTTCTATTGTTTGCATCACTATTTACTTACCTAGTGTAGGTGGTACAATTAGCGGAGGTGGAACTTTTTGTGCTACATCTGGTGCCGGATCTTTAACACTTTCTGGCTATACTGGAAATATTTTATATTGGATGTATTCCACAAATGGAGGTAGTACTTGGACATCTATTGCAAATACAAGCCCAACAGAAACTTATTCTGGTGTAACACAAAATACGATTTATGCTGCAGTAGTTCAAAATGGTGCTAGCTGTCCTACAGATACTTCTTCTTTTGCAAATTTTATTGTTTATCCTGCAACGGTTGCTGGAAACATTATAGGTCCAACATCTGTTTGCGCAACAGGAAACAGTGGTATTTTAAATTTAACAGGCTCAACAGGAACCGTGAGTGGCTGGGAAATATCTACTGACGGTGGTGCTACATGGAACTCAATTGGCAATACTACTACAAGCGAATTTTTTAGTGGATTAACAACAACAACTTGGTACCATGTTATAGTACAAAATGGAACTTGCGCTCCTGCAACAACAAGTTCATTTATTGTAACTGTGAGCCCAGCTACTGTTCCCGGAACGTTAAGCGGTGGTGGTACTTTTTGTGGAACACCTGCCACAGGAACTATTAATTTATCTGGTAATGTTGGCGGAGTAAATGAATGGATTTCATCTACTGATGGAGGATTAACTTGGACCTCGATTTCAAACACAACTACAAGCCAAACATATACATCATTAACAACAACTACTTGGTATGCAGCAATTGTTCAAAGTGGTTTATGTCAAATAGATACTTCTACTATTGAAATAGTATATGTAGCACCACAAACAATTGCTGGAACTATTAGCCCAAGTACAACTGTATGTTATTTAACAAACAATGATTCTATTACCTTATCAGGTAATGTGGGAAATGTACTTTATTGGCTTTCTTCTACCGATGGTGGATTAACTTGGAATACCATTGCAAATACATCAACAACGCTAACGTATAGCGGATTAACACAAAACACAATGTATATGGCAACGTTGCAAAGTGGTGTTTGTAATATTGATTCTACTAATACCATTTTAATTACTATCCTTCCACAAAATGTAATTAGCGCAGGAAACGATACTACCATTACACAAGGTCAATCATTTACCTTAAATGGTACAGGAACAGGTGTATTTATTCTTTGGACACCAGCATCTACACTCTCCAACCCAAACATTTTAAACCCAATTGCTTCGCCTGTTACTACAACAATTTACACGCTTAGCATAACAGATATTAATGGTTGTATTGCAACAGACAATGTAGTTGTTACTGTAAATCAATTAGTATACAATGGAATGATTTCAAATTTATTTACACCTAACGGTGATGGAATAAATGATACTTGGTATTTGCAAGATATTTTAAATTTCCCAGACAATGAAGTGATGATTTACAATATTTATGGAAATATGGTTTACAACAAAAAAGGATATACTAACGATTGGAAAGGAACATACAATGGCTCTGACTTGCCAGATGGAACTTATTTTTATGTTGTAAAATTTGATTCGTTTGATAAAATAATTAAAGGTTCTGTAGATATTTTAAGAAATAAATAATGAAATATAAGTTCATCATATTAACCTTATTTGTTTTTTCTGTACAACTGAACGCACAGCAAATAGGGATGTATAGTCATTATTTTTACAAACCAATGATTTATAATCCTGCTTTTACAGGATCGGATGAGGCTACAAATGTTATGGTAATCAGCCGTTCGCAATGGACAGATTTCAGAAATTCACCACAATTGAATATACTTACTGTTGATGGTTCTATTTTAGAAAACAAAGCAGGCTTTGGAGCACAACTTATAAGTGATAAAAAAGGATTAACCAACAGAACTTCGGGAAATTTATTTTACTCTTATAAATTAAAATTAAGTGATGATGCAATCATTTTGTTTGGTGTATCTGCTGGTATTGTAAACCAACGCATCAATTATTTTGATGCATTGGTAGAAAATAACACCGACCCTACTCTATTTTCGAGCAACGAACAAAAAACAACTTTTGATGCGAATGCTGGTTTAGGATTTAATTGGAAAGGATTACAATTTGGAGCAGCTGTTCCACAAATTATTGGCAACAAAATAAATTATGTCGACAATACAAACGTTCGTGCTTATTACTCTCAAGCTCGACATTACATGGGTTCTTTAAAATATAAATTTTTCATTTCTAAAGAAAAAGGAATTTCAATTACACCATTAGCACTGGTGCGTTTTGTGCCAAATACTCCTTTTCAATATGATGGTAATATCAATTTTGATTGGCAAAATAAATTTTGGATTGGGGCAACTTATAAAAGTGATTATGCAGTTGGAGCAAATGCTGGATTTTGCATTCACAAGCAATTGTATGTTGGTTATTCTTATGATTTTATTATTGGCAACATTGCAAAATATGCAGGTACAAGCCATGAAATAATGGTGAATTTAAAATTCGGGAAAAACAAAAAAACAAACACAGAACCAATTGTTGAGGAGAAAAAAGAAGAGAAAAAATTAGAAAATGAAACTTATGTAAAACGAATTGATAGTTTACAGAACCAAGTTCAATTAAGTAATCAAAAAATAAATGAATTAGCAAAAAAAATAGAACGACAACAATTAAACCAAGCATCTAACAGTCAAATTACCCCTATCGAAATAAAAACAAACCCTGTTATTACTTCTCCTCCTCTTAACCAAAACATTGATACTCAAAACCAAAATACCGCTGCGGTTGAAAGCAACAGTTCAAAAGTAAACGAAGAAGGAATATGGCTGGTAGCAAATGAGGCAAGGGACTTTTTTGATGATAAAAATAAAAATCCTGAAGGAGCTTTTTATGTTGTGGTTGGTACTTTCACTTACAGAGACTTAGCTATAGCTGAAGCTAAAAGATATGTTGAAAAAGGATACCAAGCAACATGGATTTATTTTGAACCTAAAAAATACAATTATGTTTATGTTGCAAAATACTTAAGTAAAGCTGTTGCTCTTAAAAAAGCAAAAGAAATGCAAGCACTTGGTATAAAAGATGCTTGGATACAATTCATTATTGAATAATTACCCATATTCTTAGTCTTTATTTTACTCTTTGGTTTACCAAAAATAATTCCTATTTTTAACCTAATAAAATTTTAAAACTATGAAATTAAAATCTATTTTATTAGCTGTAGTATTGTCATCATCAGGGTTTATAATGTTTGCACAAAACGATACTATTGTAAAAGCTAAAATATTGGACGATGGCTCGCAAGATGCAGAAAAATTTTACAATGCAGGTATTGAAGATTTTAAAGCAAAAAACTTTCAAGGTGCAATTATTAATTTTAATCAAGCTATAGCTTCTAAACCTGATTTTGAACGCGCCTACTACAACAGAGGAACTACAAAATATGAAATGAAAGATTATATAGGTGCTATTGCTGATTTTGACAAAGCACTTTCCATTTCACCTACAGCTGATAGTTATTTTAGTAGAGGGCAAGCGAATTATGCTTTAGGAAAAAAAGCAGATGCTGTGGCTGACTATTCAAAAACAGTAGAATTAAAAAACGATTATGCTCAAGCATTTTATTACAGAGGTGGAATTAAATTTGAAAATGCTGACTACAAAGGTGCAATTGCAGATTTTACTTCTGCCATAAAAGCAAAACCTGATTATGCTTATGCCTATAACGATAGAGGAAGCGCAAAACGTATGTTAGATGATATTGATGGGGCAATAAGCGATTACAACAAGGCTTTAGTTGCAAATTCTGAAATGGCCTTCGCATATAATAATTTAGCAAGCGCTAAACGCAAAAAAGGAGATTTTAAAGGTGCTATAAGTGATTATACGGAAGCAATAAAAATGAAAAAAGATTATTATATAGCATATAACAATCGCGGAAGTGCAAAAGTAGATGCAGGTGATTACAAAGGTGCCATTGAAGATTTCACAAAAGCAATAGAACTAAAAAAAGATTATGCTTATGCTTACAATAACAGAGCAGATGCAAAATACAAATTAAAAGATTATAAAGGTGCTGTGGATGATTGTTCTAAAGCAATTTTATTAATGAGCGATTATGGATATGCGTACCTAAACAGAGGCATTGCAAAAGAAATGCTTAGAGATAATATTGGAGCTTGTGAAGATTGGAAAAAAGCAACTCAATTAGGTGTTGAGTCAGCAAAAAATTATACAGGAGATTGTAAATAATTCTACAAACACAAAAGAAATTGATTATGAAAAAAATACTATTTATACTTTCTTTACTAGCATCAGTTGGTTTAGTTGCACAAAACAAAGAGTTTACAAAAGAAAATTTTAAAGACGATAAAGACGGTTTAAAAGATGCAAAGAAAAATATTGAACAAGGGGATAAACTCTTTGCCGAAGGATCTGTGTATTACAAGCAAGCACTGGATTTTTATTTGCCTGCCAATAAATTTAATCCTAACAATGCTCAATTAAATTACAAAATTGGAAAATGCTATTTATATTCTAGTTTTAAACTAAAATCTATTCCGTTTTTAGAAAAAGCCTTGCAGCTCGACCAAAATGTAGATCCTCAAATACATTACGTATTAGGAAAAGGGTACCATTTAGATATGCAATGGGATAAGGCTATTTTAGAATACAAAAAATTTCAAGCGACCTTAAACGTGAAAGAATTTAAAGATTTAATTGATGAAGTAAATAAAAAAATCCAAGAATGTATTACAGGAAAAGAATTGGTTAAAAACCCAATACGTGTTTTTATTGACAATGTTGGATCCGAAATAAACTCTTCTTACCCAGAATACGGGCCAGTTATTTCAGCAGATGAATCAGTATTAATGTTTACTTCACGCAGGCCAGGAAGTACTGGAGGAAGAACAGATGAATTTTTAAATGAACCGTTTGAAGATATTTATGTTTCCTATAACAAAAATGGCAAATGGTCACAAGCTGTAAATATTGGAAAACCAATTAATACAGAAGGTCATGATGCGACTATGGGATTATCTCCTGATGGACAAACTCTTTTAATTTACATCGATGAAAAAGGAAATGGAAATGTATTTCAGTGTGATTTAAAAGGAGATGCTTGGAGCAAACCCGAACGCTTAAATAAAAACATTAATACCGATTATCATGAATCATCTGCATCATTAGCATCTGATGGCAAAAGAATGTTTTTTGTAAGTAATCGCCCCGATGGATTGGGTGACAGAGATATTTACATGAGTACAAAAGATGAAAAAGGACGTTGGGGAAAAGCAGAAAATCTTGGTCCAACAATTAATACTCAATGGGGAGAAGAGGGAATTTTTATTCACCCTGATGGAAAAACAATTTATTTTAGTTCACAAGGACATAAAACCATGGGCGGTTATGATATTTTTAAATCTGTTTATGATGAAACTACAAAAACATGGAGCACTCCCGAAAATCTTGGATACCCTGTAAATACACCAGATGATGATGTGTTTTTTGTTGTATCTGCAAGTGGTAAACACGGATATTATGCTTCGTTTAATGGAAATGGATATGGAGAAAAAGATATTTATTTAGTTACATTTCTTGGTCCTGAAAAACCAATGATTATGAATAACGAAGATAATTTATTGGCAAGCTTAGTAGCTCCAGTAAAAGAAACAGTGATTGCTCCTACTCTACAAATTAAAGAAGCACAATTAACTATATTAAAAGGAACCATTACAGATGCTCTTACTAAAAAACCTTTGGAGGCAACAATTGAATTAATAGACAATGTTAAAAATGAAGTTGTAGCAAGTTTTACTTCTAATAGTTCTACCGGACGTTATTTAGTTTCATTACCTGCTGGTAGAAATTATGGTATTGCTGTAAAAAAAGAAGGTTATTTATTCCATTCAGAAAATTTTGATATTCCAGCCACAGCAGCTTTTCAAGAAGTTACAAAAGATGTAGAATTGAAAAATGTAGCTGTAGGAAGCAAAATCATTTTGAAAAATATTTTCTTTGATTTTGATAAAGCAACTTTACGTCCTGAATCAACGAATGAGTTGGAACGTTTGACAAAACTATTACAAGATGTACCAACATTAAAAATAGAAATTGGTGGACATACTGATTCAAAAGGAGCTGACGATTACAATAAAAAATTATCTGATAACCGTGCAAAAGCTGTAGTTGATTATTTGGTAACTAAAGGGATTTCTTCAAGTAGATTAACATCTATGGGTTATGGCGAAGAACAACCTATTGCTACTAATGATACAGACGAAGGAAGACAACTAAACAGAAGAACGGAATTTAAAATTTTAAGCAAATAAAAATTTGCAGCAAAACGATTAACCCTACAAACAATAGGGTTAATCGTTTCTACTGAAATATGTTTCAATAAAACAATAGAATTAAAATTTCTTCTGAATATATATTTAATAAATATTGTTTTAGCTTAAAAATGAGCATTAACATTCAGCCTCTCACATTACAGAATCAAAAAGTAATCCTTTATCCATTGCAGGAATTTGACTTTGAGAGCTTGCTTCTAGCTGCATCAGACCCTAAAATATGGGAACAACATCCCAATAAAGACCGATGGAAAAAAGAAGTATTCAAAAAGTTTTTTGAAGGTGCAATACAAAGTAAAGGCGCATTTAAAATTGTGGAAAAAGCCACAGAAAAAATTATAGGCAGTACTCGTTTTTATGATTATGATGAAAAAGAGAATAGTATATTAATTGGATATACTTTTTATGCCACACAGTATTGGGGAAAAGGTATCAATCAGTCTGTAAAAAAATTAATGTTAGATTATATTTTTCAATTTGTTTCAACGGTATATTTTCATATTGGAGCAGAAAACATTCGTTCACAAATAGCTATTAACAGGTTGAGTGCCACAAAAATTTCAGAAAAAGAAGTAACATACTTTGGTGAAGAATCTAAGTTAAATTTCGTTTATATTTTGTCTAAAAAAAGTTGGATTGAATCTCAACTCCCTTAATTCTAAAACTACTTCCCTCCTATCAAAGACATCATTTTTTGAAATTCTTCTTTTGATTTAAATTTTGAAAACACGGTATCATTTTCAATTCTTGCTTTATCGTCAAAACCATTTGTTATGGCTTTGTTTAAAGCATTAAATGTTTCTTTCTCATTATTTTTTTTAGCACTAATTACTGCCCAAAAATAATTTGCTTCTGAATTTGTTGGGTCAACTAACACGTATAATTTTCCAAAATATTCGGCTGCCACTATATTGTTTTGCTGCAACATGACATTGGTTTGTGAATAACAAATTAAACTTAAATAAGATAATAAACGTTTGTACAATTGTTGTTCATTTTTATTTTTCTCGCTTTTGGTTTTAGCACTAATATTAATCATTTCTTTTTGCCACCAAGTAAAATCTTTTGTTTGCAAAAATTGGGTGTATTCTTGTTTCAGTTTTTCCTCTTTTTGCAAAGCCTCTTCTTCTTTTTGTAAATCTAAATCAATTTCTTTGCTTGTTTGTAATTCTTTGTAAGCATTATAAAATGGGCTTAAATCCGCTAATCCATCAAAAAAATTGATTGTTTTTTTACAAAGTTTAAATGCAGGTAAATATTTTTTTTCGTCCATTAATTGTTTCAACTCTTCTGCTAATGGGTTCAATTTTTTTTTTACAAGTGTATCATTTTTGTTTGCCAGATTTTTACGCATCTCATTAAATTCAAGCCAAATAAAAGCTTCTTCCATTATACTCTCTGGCGACCATTCATGTTTGCCATCGTATGTAACTAAAACATGTTTAATATTATGTCCTGCCAAATCCATCATATCATATTTCACAAGCTCGGTATAATTCATATCTTCTTTACCAGCAATTGCAATTAACGTATAATTGTTGCGTGGTGTTTCAGAATTTCGAGCTGGATAAACAGCACCAACGCATATCACTCCTTCAATATTTCCGCTTAAAATAGTTAAAGCATTCGCTACACGTGCACCACCCGAAAACCCCATTAAATAAATTCGCTTGGAATTTATTGCCAGTCTATTTTTAGTATCGGTATATAATTTATCAAAAATTGAAACTGTTTCTTCCCATGTATTTCCATTTTTAGAATTGTTTGATCCCACAAGTATGTATCCGTATTTTTCAGCTAAATTTTTATACAATGAAATAGGATACTTCCCCGAACCATGCGCATCAAAAATATAGATTATAGGAAATTCCTTATCTACGCTATAATTGCTAGGTAAATACAAAGCATAACTTTGATTCGCATCTGATTTAATTTCTACTTTATCAATAATTTCTGCTTTTGTAAAGTTTTCTTTTACAACAGTATCTTTTTTGTTTTCAGTATTATTTTTATCAGTTCCAGAAGAACAAGCAGCCATGAATAGAACAGCAAACGAAAGAATAAATAAATGATTAATTTTTTTCATTTTAATTTTTTATTAAGTAAAAAACATTCGAATTAAATTCCTGTATAGTTGCTCGGGGATATTTTTTTCAACTCTTCTTTTATCTCATCACTCACATTTAAACCATCTATAAAAGATGAAATGCTTTCTTTGGTAATATGTGCGTTAGTTCTGGTTAGTTCTTTTAGTGCTTCGTACGGTTTTGGATATCTTTCTCTACGTAAGACCGTTTGTATAGCTTCTGCAACCACAGCCCAATTTTTTTCTAAATCTTTTTCAAACGATTCTTTATTTAAAATTAATTTGTCCAAACCTTTTAATAATGATTTATATGCAATTAAACTATGTGCTAATGGAACACCCACATTGCGTAATACAGTTGAATCGGTTAAATCACGTTGCAAACGAGAAATAGGAAGTTTTGCTGAAAGATGTTCAAACAATGCATTTGCAATACCTAAATTACCTTCAGAATTTTCAAAATCAATTGGATTTACTTTGTGAGGCATAGCTGATGAGCCAATTTCTCCTTCTTTTATTTTTTGTTTAAAATAATCCATGGAGATATAAGTCCAAATATCACGGTCTAAATCAATCAAAATAGTATTGATACGCTTAAAAGCATCGCAATAAGCAGCAAAATTATCGTAATGCTCAATTTGTGTAGTTGGATAACTGCGGCTCAATCCTAAAGATTTATTTACAAAGTTATTCGCAAATGCTAACCAATCTGTTTTTGGATAAGCAACATGGTGTGCATTCATATTTCCAGTTGCTCCGCCAAACTTAGCTGCATAAGGAACTTCTTTCAATTGTTTGATTTGATTTTGCAGGCGCACTACAAAAACATTTATTTCTTTACCCAAACGTGTAGGAGATGCTGGTTGCCCGTGCGTACGGGCAAGCATAGATACATCTTTCCATTCACTACTTAATGCAGTAAGTTTAGCTACAACTTCTTCCATTATTGGCAATAGACATTCGTTCATTGCATCTTTAACAGAATAAGGAATCGCAGTATTATTAATATCTTGAGACGTTAAACCAAAATGAATAAATTCTTTTTGTTCACCAACTTTTAAGGCTTCTAATTTTTCTTTTATAAAATACTCAACTGCTTTAACATCATGGTTGGTTACTTTTTCAATGTCTTTTATTTTTTGAGCATCAGCTTCCGAAAATTTAGTGTAAATGTTTCTTAATTCAGGATACAAGGCTTTATCAAAACCTTTTAATTGAGGTAATGGCAATTCGCACAAAGCAATAAAATATTCTATTTCTACCAATACACGGTATTTAATCAAAGCTGCCTCAGAAAAATAGTCTGCAAGTTTTTCGGTAGCATTACGATAACGCCCATCCACAGGCGAAATAGCATTTAGTTTTGTAAGATTACTCATCAAATGTGCTTATTAAAAATGGAAAGCGAAGATACAAAATTATATGCTAATTCTTTTTGAAATATTCATCCTTTTAAGTTGCTTAAAAACAAACAAGCTGAAGCATTTGCTTCAGCTTGTTTGTTTAAATCCCAAAACTCCCGCCCGAAAAGTCTAAGAAATTATTATCGTTATTAAACATTCTTAAATGAGATGTTTTTTCCTTGAAATATCTCTTAGACCTAGAACTTGAGCCTTCGAGTTTTGTTTTTTGTTTTTCTGATATAATACCTGATTTTCTAGGAAACAAATAATCCTTTTCTTTTATCATTAACGAAATTAACGCAATAGTTACAATAGCAGGTATTATAAATAATCCTATAATAGCTACATTCATAATTTATGGTTTTTTAGTTAAACATTTTATGAAATTAAAATTTGTTTTACGGGGTTGATTTTTTCTTTTTCATCTTTTAAAATCGAGA
>CAZJUY010000027.1:0-44962 GCA_964549315.1 uncultured Chitinophaga sp.
CGATGGTGGATGGGATTTTAAAGAAGGATTGGCACGTGTTAAAAAAAATGGAAAATGGGGATTTATTGATAAAACAGGGAAAGTTGCAGTAAATTTTATTTACGATGAAGCGTTTGAATTTTCAGAAGGAATGGCAAATGTAAGAGTGGGGGATGAGAAAACAGGTAAATGGGGCTTTGTAGATAAAACAGGTAAAGTTGTTATTCAACCTCAATTTGATAAAGCCTACTATTTTTCTGATGGATTAGCTTGTATTCGAGTTGGTGATTTTAAAACAGGTAAATTTGGTTACATAGATAAAACAGGTAAAGTGGTGATAAATCCAATTTATTCTGGAGCTTATCCATATTCAGATGCTGCCGCTTGTGTGAGCACTTCTCCGCTAGTTAATGGTAGCTTAAAAGATGCTAAATGGCAATATATTGACAAATCTGGAAAAATTATCGTTTCAAGAGGTTCTGATTTTTATGCTGATTTCAACAATGGATTAGCATACGTAAAATACGATGGAGTGTATAGCTACATTGATAAAACAGGAAAAGTGGTTTGGTCAGCATCGGCTGCTCAATAAACAATTGTTAATAGTAAACATTTGCGAAATTTGGTTGTTACATCATTAACAACTAATTTCGCAATTCTTTTTTAATAAAAACTATAAAATAAATGACAACAACTGTGGAAAAGTATGTAAAATACAAAGTAAAAGACATGTCTCTGGCTGAATGGGGACGTAAAGAAATAAAATTAGCAGAAGCAGAAATGCCAGGATTGATGGCTTTGCGTGCAGAATATGGTAAACAAAAACCATTAAAAGATGCTCGCATTGCTGGTTGCTTACACATGACTATTCAAACAGCGGTATTGATTGAAACACTTGTTGAATTAGGTGCAGAAGTTACTTGGTCATCCTGTAATATATTTTCTACACAAGATCATGCAGCAGCAGCCATTGCAGCAGCTGGAATTTCTGTATATGCATGGAAAGGCATGAATGAGCAAGAATTTGATTGGTGTATCGAACAAACATTATGGTTTGGAGAAGACCGTAAACCATTAAATATGATTTTGGATGATGGTGGTGATTTGACAAATATGGTATTTGATAAATATCCTGAATTAATAAAAGGAATTAAAGGTTTATCTGAAGAAACGACTACTGGAGTTCATCGTTTGTATGAACGTATGAAAAATGGAACACTTCATATCCCTGCTATTAATGTTAATGATTCTGTTACCAAATCTAAGTTTGATAATAAATATGGTTGCCGTGAATCATTAGTGGATGCAATTCGTAGAGCAACAGATTTAATGTTAGCTGGTAAAGTTGCAGTAGTTGCTGGTTACGGTGATGTTGGGAAAGGTTCAGCTGAATCATTATCTTCTCAAGGTGTTCGTGTTATAGTAACTGAAATTGATCCAATTTGTGCTTTACAAGCTGCAATGGATGGTTACCAAGTAATGAAAATGGACAATGCAATTAAAGAGGCTGATATTATTGTTACAGCTACTGGTAATAAAAATATTATTACTGACCGTCATTTCAAAGCAATGAAACACAATGCTATTGTATGTAACATTGGCCATTTTGATAATGAAATTGACATGGCTTGGTTAAACAAAAACTATGGTAAATCAAAAGATGAAATTAAGCCACAAGTTGATAAATATACTGTTGATGGAAAAGATATAATCGTTCTTGCAGAAGGACGTTTGGTAAATTTGGGTTGTGCAACAGGACATCCTTCATTTGTAATGAGTAATTCTTTTACAAACCAAACTCTTGCACAACTTGAACTTTGGGCGAATTCATCTAATTACGAAAACAAAGTATATACTTTACCAAAACATTTGGATGAAAAAGTTGCTCGCTTACATCTTGCAAAAATAAATTGCGAATTAGATGTGCTAACACCTGAACAAGCTTCTTATATTGGAGTTACAGTTGAAGGGCCATTTAAATCTGATGCATACAGATACTAATAACAATAAATTTAATAATAAAAAACGCCCGAAATTTTTCGGGCGTTTTTTATTATTATAAACTCTAAAGTAGTTAATTGTAAATATGCAAAATGCTTCCATCAAAAGTAGTATTGTATGTTTTTAGAGGAAGACCTGCTGGAGATTGGACAACCGAACCATCGTACAATGAAAATTTCGAATTACAACAAGTATCTGTGGCAATAATATTTGAGTTGTCTACAATTACTGTAGCACAAGGGTCGTTCGATTGATAAGTGCAATTTCTATCATAAGCCATAAATTCTGTACTTGTTTTTCTGTAAACCAAAATTCCTCTAACGCCACCATTAATGTATATCCAACCTCCAGTAGTTTGTATGTTAAAATTACTGGGGTTGTTAATTTGAAGATATATATCAACTGCAACAACTGGAATATAATTGTCATCCTCTTTTTTACAACAGTTCAAAAGAGTTCCACCAAACAAAAATAATATGAGAGTAATTTTTTTCATCTAATTTTACTGCTTCCCAAATTTACAAACAAAAAATGTAATAAATTATTTTATTAAATTTAAATGTATTTTTGTTCAGAATAAAAAAATATAGAATTGAAAAAAATCGCTCATAAAATTATACTATTATTTATTTGTCTTTTGCCATTAGCAACCCTTGCTCAGGAGACAAAAACAGACCAAGCCCCAAAAACATCTAAGGCTCAAAAAAAGAAAGCAAAGCAAAAGTGGAAAGAAGATAGAAAGATGGAGATGGAACATAAAAAAATGGTTAAGAAGCATCATAAGAGGCTTCAGACAAAAGATACAAGGAAGAGAATGCGCCAAGAAAAGAAAAAAAGCAATAAGCTTCGGGAAAATAAAAGAGAATTCTTTATTGTAAGATGGTTTAAGAATAGAAAAAGATAAAATAATTTAAGGAAAATGTAACTTTATTAAAATAAATTTGTATAATTGCATATCAAAAATTAATAAAACAACATCCCTCCATTTTTAATTACAGTTTTTCTGTAAAATTAGCCAGTAAATTTTTTTGTATAAAAATGTTTGAAAGTATTGTGCTTTTAGGCTGTTGCGTACGTGTTAGCTTAAAAATATAATACGAATAAAAAAGTGAATTAATTGTGAGTAAAAAAATTTGTGAATCAAATTTAAATATTCATATATTTACGCACTTTAAATTTTTGCACGAATTTATTTAACAATATAATAATTAATAATATGCTACGAAAATTACTTTCTACATTATCTATTGTAGTTGCATCAGCTGGGTTTGTAATGTCACAAAATGAGGCTGCTATCAAAGTTAAACTTGTTGATAAAGCTAATAAGGAAACAATTCCTTTTGCAAATGTATTGGTTGAAATTGGTGGTATTCAAGCTGCTGTTGGAACAACTAATATTGATGGAGAGGTTATGATCAAGCCTCTTAATCCTGGTAAGTATAATGTCAAAGCAACCTATGTTGGATATCAAGCTGTACAAATGGATAATGTGGTTGTATCTGTTGGTAAAACAACATACCTTAATATAGAGATGGCAGCAGGTCAACAGTTAGATGTTGTCGAAGTTGTTGAGTGGAGTAAGCCTTTGATTGACCCAGATACAAAATCGGGAGGAACGGTAACTGCTGAAGAGTATAAAAACATGGCCACTAAAAATATTAACTCAGTTGCTTCAACAACTGCAGGCGTTTACCAACAAGATGAAGGAGGTAGTTTAAGTGTTCGTGGTGCACGTTCTGATGGTACTATTTATTTTGTTGATGGTCAAAAAGTAATTGGTAGCTCTAGTGTTCCTCAATCAAGTGTTGAACAAATTACTGTAATTACTGGCGGTACTCCTCCAGAGTATGGTGATGCGACAGGTGGTATTATCTCTATTACTACAAAAGGTCCAGCAAGTAGATATACAGGAGGGATTGAGTTAATTACTTCTGGTTTAGGTGAAAAAGATGGGAAAAGCAGAGGTTTGGACGCTTACGGATATAATTTTGTTGGATTTAGCGTTAATGGACCATTGTTAACAAAAAAAGATTCTGCTAGTGGAGTTAAAAAATCAGTTCTAGGATTTAGTTTGGCTGGTGAGATGGTTAGCGAAAAAGATCCATCACCTTCTGCTGGTGGTTTTCATCAAATTAATAAAGATAAATTGGCAGATTTAGAAGCAAACCCATTACGTCCTTCTGCTCAAGGGCAAGGATACGTTTTAAATTCAGAGTTTATTAAAAATGAAGATATTGAAAAAATTAAGGCTAGAAATAATGTTGGTCAGCAAGCACTGAGATTAAACGGGAAAGTAATTTATCAACCAACTCAAACAATGACTATTACAGTTGGTGGTTCTGTTGACTATTCTAAAAGACATGATTTTATTTATGAATATGCTTTATTGAACCCTACTAACAATCCTCAAATTATCGATAACACTTGGCGTTCATATATTAAATTAACACAACGATTTAATAATAATAATACAGCTGAAGAAGAAAAGGCATCGTCAATAATCAAAAACGCATACTTCACTTTACAAGTAAGTTATGCTAAAACAAATTCCAAAACACAAGACGATAACCATAAAGATAACCTTTTTGATTATGGTTATATTGGTAAATTTACTCAAACACGTAAACCTTCTTACCAATTAGAAGAAAGATATTACGATTTAAATGGAGATGGAAGCCCTGACACAACCTTTGGTTGGTGGCAAAATGGCTTTCAAGACGTTAGTTTAGCATATACTCCAGGAGAACAAAATCCTAATGGCGCTGCTTATACAAATTACTATTTTGCAAATACGCCTTCTAGTCAAATTTTTAATATTTTCAACGTTCAACAAGGATTTGGGATGGCAAATGGAGATCGTCCAAGAAATGTGTATTCTATGTGGTACAATACTGGTCGTCAATTTAATGGTTACACAAATACAAATACTTCTCAGTTCCGTGTGTTTGCAAACTTTTCTGCCGATATCAAGAAACATGCTATACAGTTAGGTTTTGAATATGAGCAACGTGTTGCAAGATCATATTCACTTAATCCAATTGGATTATGGACTCAAATGCGACAAATTGCTAATTTTCATTTAGGAAATTTAGATACTATTCCCTTCTTAAATACTGATGTTCATTATTTCCCTGATGGGACTATTGATAATATTTTTACTTACTATGACTTTAACCGTTACGATGACGGAACAATGACAGAGTTTGGAAGAAACATCAGAGAAAAATTAGGATTATCTGCTACTGATTGGGTAGATACTGATGCTTATGATCCATCTACATTTAGTATTGACATGTTTAGTGCTGACGATTTATTAAATTTTGGTGGTACTAGTTATGTTGGTTATTACGGTTATGATCACCATGGTAATAAATTAAAAGGAAATCCTTCTTTAGATGATTTTTTCACTAAAAAAGATGCAAATGGAAACTTTACGAGAGAAATTGGAGCATATCAGCCTATTTATATTGCTGGTTACATCCAAGATCAATTCGATTTTAAAGATTTAAAATTCCGTGTTGGTGTTCGTGTTGATAGATTTGATGCAAATCAAAAAGTATTGAAAGATAAATATTTATTATACGAAGCAAAAACTGCTGGAGAAGTTAACTATACTTTATTCCCATCAAATACTCGTCCATCTAATATTGCTGATGATTATGTTGTTTATGTGAATGACTTTAATAATCCTTCATCAATTGTTGGTTACAGAGATGGAGATACATGGTATAATTCACAAGGTATTGAAGTTACTGACCCAGGAACATCTTTAGCTGGTTCTAATACTGTGGATGGAAGAATTAAACCGTATTTGGTAAACCCAAATGATAAAACTATTTCTTCGAAAGTATTTAAAGATTATGTCCCACAAATAAACGTAATGCCACGTATTGCTTTTGCATTCCCTATTTCGGATATGGCGAATTTCTTTGCTCACTACGATGTTTTAACTCAACGTCCTCCTTCATTTAATAGAATGAGCCCAGTGCAATACATGAATATGCAATTTAATCCTGGAGATTACATAAACAATCCAAATTTAAAACCTGAAAGAACAACTGAATACGAGTTAGGTTTTGCTCAAGTATTAAACGAAAAGAAAAATTCGGTAATTACATTATCGGCTTTCTACCGTGAATTGAGAGATATGATCCAAACTACTTCGGTTTACCAAGCATACCCTATTACTTATTATTCTTTTACTAATGTCGATTTTGGAACAGTAAAAGGTTTTTCTATTGCTTATGAATTACGTAGATTATATAGTGGAGTTCAGCTTTCTGCGAATTACACATTACAGTTTGCTGATGGTACTGGTTCTAGTGCTTCTGACGGACAAAATTTAGTTGCTTCAGGTCAGCCAAATTTAAGAACTACACACCCTTTGGATTTTGACCAACGTCATACTTTTGTATTAAATATCGACTACCGCTTTGGTGCAGGAAAAGATTACAAAGGGCCTTCATTTACTATGAAAAAAGGAACAGAGAATGAAAAAGTAATTAAAATTTTAGAAAATGTTGGTGCAAATGTTACTTTCCGTGCTGGTTCTGGAACACCTTACACAAAACAACAAAATATTTCCCCTGATGGACAATTTGGAATTCAAGTTCAAAGAGGATTAGAAGGTTCGATAAATGGATCTAACTTACCTTGGAATTTCAGAATGGATTTAAGAGTTGACAAAGATTTAGCTCTTGAATGGGGTGGAGATAAAGAAGGAAATGGTAAAAAACAGGCATCTTTAAACATTTATTTACAAGTGTTGAACTTGTTGAATACAAAAAATGTTATTAATGTGTATAAAGCAACTGGTAATCCCGATGATGATGGTTATTTAGCTTCTGCAGCAGCACAAAATTTAATTAATAGCCAAAATGATCCACAATCATTCCGTGATTTGTACTCTGTAAAAATTAATGATCCAAGAAATTTCCAAAGACCACGTGTTATTCGTCTTGGTTTAGTATTATCATTTTAGTAAAAAATAAAAATAAGAAATGCTACAATTAAAAAATATGAATATGAAAAATTTAATAATCTCAGCAGCTGTTGTAACTTTTTCTTTTAGCTTAAATGCGAAAGAGAATATTGGAGGTAGTGGAATTGCTCCTGTAAATAATGCGAATAATCAAGACCGTTCAGTTTTGGCATTATGTACTCCAGCAACTGCACAAACAGACTTAGATATCAACAATGTTAGAACTCGTATTTTAGCTGGTGGTGATATGTGGTGGGATTTACAAAATGGAATCTATTTTGTTCCGAAACCACCTGCTGGACAAACAGGACCAACATCATTATTTGCAGGTTCTCTTTGGATTGGAGGAAAAGATCCTGGAGGAACTTTAAAAGTTGCTGCAATGACTTACCGCCAAACAGGGAATGACTTTTGGCCAGGACCATTAGATAATTCTGCAAGTACTGACGGAACTATTTGTGCTGCTTGGGATAAACATTGGAAAATAAATCGTAAGGATGCTGAAGCATATTACGAGTGGGCAATAAATGGATTCATAGGACCAAATCCTGTTAATCCTTCTGCGATGGATGTAATTAATTCATGGCCAGTTAATGCACCAGATGGACATGCTATAGCACCTTTTTATGACTTAAATAATAACGGTTTTTATGAACCACAAGCTGGTGAAGTTCCTGATTTTGATGTAACAGGAACTCGTGGCTGTAATGCAAAATTATTTGGTGACCAATGTTTATTTTGGGTGTTTAATGACAAAGGAAATATTCATAGCGAAACAAACGGTACTTCAATAGGTTTGGAAATACATGCCCAAGGATTTGGCTTTCAAACTAATGACGAAATAAATAACATGACATTTTATCGTTATAAAATTATTAATCGTTCATCTTTCCGTTTAGATTCAACTTATTTTGGAGTATGGGTGGATCCTGATTTAGGTTCTGCAAATGATGATTATGTTGGATGTGATGTTGGTCTAGGATTAGGATTTTGTTATAATGGAGATTTAGTTGATGATAATCCTCCTGCAGGGCAGATACCTTATGGAGCTAATCCACCAGCAATTGGGATAGATTTTTTTGAAGGGCCTTTTGCAGATCCGGATGGAATTGATAATCCGGCTTCTTCTGTTCCTCCAAGTTTTTTAAACTATGGAAATATAACAATTGATGATGAACGAATTGGCATGAAAAAATTTGTTTATTACAACAATGATAATTCATTAACTGGAAATCCAAATGGAGCAGTTGATGTATATAATTATTTAAAAGGAATTTGGAGAGATGGAACTCCAATAAGATATGGTGGTACAGGACATTTAACAGGAATTCCATGTAGTTATATGTTTCCAGGAACTTCAGATCCATTAGGATTTGGAACGAACATGAATCCACAAGCACCTTGGGATGAGTTTAACTCAGGTAATGTTCCTGCAGATAGACGTTTTATTCAAAGTGCTGGTTATTTTACGCTAAAACCAGGTGCCGTTAATTTTATAACCAAAGGGGTTGTTTGGGCACGTGCTACACAAGGAGGAAACTTAGCTTCTGTTGCTTTAATGAAAGGTGCAGATGCAAAAGCACAAAAATTATTCGACCGTTGTTTTAAAACTTTAGATGGGCCTACAGCTCCAAATTTAGCTATTCAAGAATTAGATCAAGAGTTAATTTTAACTTGGAGCAATCCTTCTAATTCTAATAACTTTAAAGAATGGTACACGGAGGATGATAATCCTGCGGATGGTTCTGATTCATTGTATCGTTTTCAAGGGTATATGATTTATCAATTAAAAGATGCTACAGTAAGTGCTGCAGATGTTTATAATCCTGATAAAGCACGATTAGTTTTTCAGTGCGATAAAAAAGACCAAGTAAAACAAATCGTTAATTATACTTTTGATTTAGGATTAACTGCATTAGTTCCTCAAGAAATGGTTGTGGGAGCAGACAATGGAATAGTTCATTCTATTTCAATAAAAGAGGATAAGTTTGCGACAGGAAGTCCAACCTTGGTAAATCATAAAACATATTATTATGCAATTATTGCTTATGGTTACAGCCCAACGCAATCACCAAGTAATTTAAATATTTTAATAGATTATTTACCTTTCTTAGCTGGTCGTAAACAAGCAGATGGATATTTTGCACATTCAGGTATTCCTCATATTCCAACCCCTGAAGCAGGTGGAACAGAACAACATTCTATTTATGGAACAGGACCAAAATTAACAAGAATAGAAGGGCAAGGAAATGGCGGAAATGTTTTAGATTTCACAGAATCAACTGTAGCGTCTATTTTATCATCACCAACAAATAGAGTTTTAAACCCTACTTATGAAAACAGTAGAGGTCCTGTAAACATTAAAGTTGTTGATCCTTTAAATGTTCCTGTTGAAAATGATTTTACAATTTATTTATACGATACAATAACAAAATGGAATAGTATTTCAACTGCTGGATTGTGGAGATTAGTAAACAATACTACTGGCCAAACTGTATTGTCAGATAAAAACATACAAATCCCTAATGAGCAATTATTAAATGGACAAGCTAGTGGTTCGTCCTCTGTAACAATTCCTAAATGGGGTATTTCAGTTAATATACCTTATACTTATGATCCAGGAAATTCATCTTCTATTAAGAATGGTTTTTTAGAAGCAACAATGACTTTTTCTGATTTAACCAAACAATGGTTAACATCGATTCCTGATGAAGAGGGAGAGACGAATAACTCAAATTGGATTCGATCAGGTGCAAGTACTGGCGATTATGCTGGACTGGATAATGAACAAGAGTATGAAAAAGTATTAGGAGGTTCATGGGCACCTTATCGTTTATGTGCATTTAGTGCTACCGATTTGAGTTATAAAGGAGGTCCTGCTTGGAATAAGTTTAATGTTTTGAGTTTATTGAAAAATGTTGCAAGTGTGGATGTGGTTATAACAAGTGATAAGTCTAAATGGACTCGTTGCCCTGTTATAGAAATGCAAGATGAAACCGCTTTAGCTATTGGTGGAGCAATTAAACACCATATACGTAAATCTCCTTCAGTGGATAAAAATGGTTTAAAAGCGGGCGATGTTGGATATAATTCTGCGGAAGGTGATTTTGGCGGAACACAACCAATGGGTATGGGATGGTTTCCTGGATATGCTTTAAATTTAGAAACAGGAGAGCGATTAAATATGGCATTTGGAGAAGATTCATATTATGCATTAGAAAATGGAGCAGATATGAAGTGGAATCCTACGAGTAATGTAAATTCTGGAGAAGCAATTTTTGGTGGAAAGCATTATATATATGTATTTGGTCATAACGGAGATAGGAAATATAGTGCAGATGCACAAATGGGAAATGGGCCGAGAGATATTCCTGCCTATGATCAAGGTGATGCATTATACCAATTATTTAAAGCCACTGAAAATACAACAAGTACAGTAAGTGATGCTTATAAACGTGAAATTTATTCTGATGCTATGTGGGTTAATGTTCCTAGATTAGCTCCAGGTCATGCTTTGTTGGAAAGCACTGTTAAGATTCGTTTGAGAGTTGCAAAATCATATCAAAAAGGATATACTACAACAAGTTCACCTGTTGGAGATACTGCTCTTTCTCCTCTTAATAAGAATATGCCTATGTATACTTTTAATACAAGAGATATTGAAACACATAAAAACGATGCAACTTCTGCAAAAGATGCATTAGCATTAATTAATGTAGTGCCTAATCCTTATTATGCTTACTCGTCTTATGAAAGAACAGCATTGGAAAATATTGTAAAAATTACAAATTTACCAGAATTGTGTACTGTTACTATTTATACATTAAATGGTACTCTTATCCGTAAGTTTAAGAAAGACGATGCTAAAACTTCATTGGATTGGGATTTGAAAAATTCAGCTCGAATTCCAATTGCAAGTGGCTTATACATTATTCATGTAGATGTACCAGGAGTTGGTGAAAAAACGCTTAAATGGTTTGGTGTATTAAGACCAATAGATTTGGATAACTATTAAAATAAAAATGCTATAAATAGAGAAAGTACGATTCTATAAAAAAAAACAATATGAAAAAATATTTTAAAATTAGTGGTTTAGCAGTTTTGGCAGGAATTTGTTCATTGCCTGTTAATCAGTTAGTTGCTGGAAATCCTGATCGTGCTGGTCAAGCTGGTGCAACTCAATTACTAATTAACCCTTGGGCTCGTAGTTCTGGTTATGGTGGCGCAAATGTTTCAAGTGCTCGTGGACTAGAATCTATGTTTATTAATGTTGCAGGTACTGCATTTACTAAAAAAACTGAGTTATTATTCGCACGTACGCAGTGGTTAAAAGGTACTGATATTAATATCAATGCTTTTGGGTTGACTCAACGTGTTGGTGAAACAGGCGCTATTGGTTTAACTGTTATGTCAATTAATTTTGGTGATATTCCAATTACTACTGTTGATCAGCCAGAAGGAGGCTTGGGAACATTTTCTCCTCAGTTTATTAATATTGGAGTTTCTTATGCAAAGGGCTTCTCTGATAATATTTTTGGAGGTATTACTTTAAAAGTTATTACAGAAAAAATATCTAACGTAAGTGCTAGAGGTATTGCTTTGGATGCTGGGATACAATATTTAGCTGGTAAGAATGACCAATTAAAATTTGGTATTACTTTAAAAAATGTTGGGCCAAGAATGAAATATTCTGGTGATGGTTTAGGAATAAAAACACCAATACCAGGGAACACTCAAGGCGCAACAATGACTGCAGAAAATAGAGCTGCTCAATTTGAACTTCCTTCTTTATTATCAATTGGTGCAGGGTATGATTTTTATATGAAAAAAGATACAGCAGGATCTAAAACACATAGAGTTACAGCTTTAGGATCATTTACCTCTAATTCATTTTCAAAAGACCAATATAATTTAGGTTTAGAATATGGTTGGAAAAATATGTTGATGGTTCGTGCTGGTTATTCGTATGAAAAAGGGATTTTCAATAAAGATGACAGAACTACTGTTTTTACAGGTCCTTCTGCTGGCTTTACAGTTGAAATTCCATTTGGAAAAAACAAATCAACATTTGGTTTAGATTATTCTTATCGTGCAACAAATCCATTTAATGGAACACATTCATTTGGAGCTAGAATAAACTTATAAAATTTCTTATATTTGTTTTATAAAAGAGTCCTTCCGTTTTAAAACGGAAGGATTCTTTTTCTGTTTTTAGTACAAACAAAATTCAACAAAAAATGGCACATATTTCTTATTATACAGAAGAAGGCTTAAAAAAGCTAAAAGATGAACTTCATCATTTAAAGGTGCATGAGAGAGCTTATATTTCAAAACAAATTGCTGAAGCAAGAGATAAAGGCGATTTATCTGAAAATGCTGAATACGATGCAGCAAAAGAAGCTCAAGGTCTTTTAGAATTGAAGATTTCAAAAATGGAAGAGTTATTAAATAATGCTAGGCTAATAGATGAAACAAATTTGGATTTAAGTAAAGTCTTAATTCTATCTATTGTTAAAATTAAAAATGTAGCAAATGGGGCAACTATGAAATACACTTTAGTTGCCGAAAACGAAGCAGATTTAAAAGCTGGTAAAATATCAGTTGATTCTCCTATAGGAAAAGGATTATTAGGAAAAAAAGTAGGAGATGTTGCCGATATTAAAGTTCCATCGGGAATTATGAAATTTGAAATATTAGAAATTTCACGATAAAAAATGCCAAGTATTTTTTCTAAAATAGTATCTGGTGAAATACCTTGTTATAAAATAGCAGAGGACGATAATTTTTTAGCTTTTTTAGACGTGTTCCCATTAGTAAACGGTCACGTATTGGTAATTCCCAAAAATGAGACGGACTATATTTTTGATATTGAAGACGCTGAATTATCATCAATGATAATATTTGCAAAAAAAGTATCTAAAGCGATTAAAAAATCAATTTCATGTAAAAGAGTAGGAGTAGCAGTAATCGGACTTGAAGTGCCGCATGCACACATTCACCTAGTCCCACTGAATTCTGTGAATGATATTAATTTTTCTCAACCAAAATTAAAACCTACACCTGAAGAATTAGAAAAAACAGCCCGAATAATTAGAAATGAAATAAAATAAAAAAGCCCTCGAAATTTTCGAGGGCTTTTTAGTACCCGGGGCGGGACTTGAACCCGCACGACCGCAATGGTCACAGGATTTTAAGTCCTGCGTGTCTACCAATTCCACCACCTGGGCATTTTTTAAAGAACAAATAAATTAATTACTTAATTTATCGAGCGAAAGACGGGGTTCGAACCCGCGACCTCGACCTTGGCAAGGTCGCGCTCTACCAACTGAGCTACTTTCGCTAAAATGGACTGCAAAAGTAAGTATTTTTTTGTTTTAGCAAAACATTTTATTGAAAATCATCGGAATTTAAAATTGATTTTTAACATTTCTTAATGCTATTTGAATGTATATTTATCAAAACGTTTTAAAGTACAGATAGATATGACAAAGATGAATAAAGTTATGGCTGGATATCATATGTTGATGATATTGTCGCAAGTAGATGGTGATTTTGATAAATCAGAAGGAAAAGTAATAGTAAAGTATTTACAAGACTCATTTCCATATAGATTTAATTTAGATCATGAAATGGAAATTTTAAGCGCATTACCTCAAGAAGATTATTTTTTGCATTTTAATAATGCAATGAACGATTTTTATGAAGACTCTACAAAACAAGAAAGAGTTAGCTTTTTAAATTTTGCAGTTAAAATGGTAAAAGCAGATAAAAAAATAACAAAAGAGGAGAATAAATATTTAAAAGAATTATTTTTTGCTTGGGAATCGGAAAATGAAGGGTTTTAATTAGCTGCCAATCATCTTTTTTATTTCATTCAGTTTCATCAATGCCTCAACAGGAGTAAGCGTATTGATATCCGTTTTTTCTAACTCGTCTTTAATGTTTTCTAAAACGGGATCATTTAACTGAAAAAAACTTAATTGCATATTACTATCAATTGACGAATTTTGATTGGTGATTGAAGTATTTTTTTGTTCTTTTTTTGTTCCCTCTCTTTCGCCTTCTAATTGTAATAATATTTGATTGGCTCTATCTAATACTTTTTTAGGCATGCCAGCCATTTTAGCAACGTGAATACCAAAACTATGTTCACTGCCTCCAGGAACTAATTTACGCATGAATAAAATTTTATTATTTATTTCTTTTACAGAAACATTATAATTTTTTATTCGCTTCATTGTTTTAGACATCTCATTTAATTCATGATAATGTGTTGCAAATAATGTTTTTGCTTTTGAATTTGATTGTTCATGAATGTATTCTGCTATTGCCCAAGCAATGGATATTCCATCGTAAGTACTAGTGCCTCTTCCAATCTCATCTAATAGTATTAAACTTTTGTCAGATAAGTTATTAAGAATACTTGCTGTTTCATTCATTTCTACCATAAAAGTAGACTCTCCCGAAGAAATATTATCAGATGCACCTACGCGAGTGAAAATTTTATCTACCAAGCCAATGTTTGCGTGTTTTGCAGGCACAAAACTTCCGATTTGAGCCAATAGAACTATTAGTGCAGTTTGTCTTAATAAAGCAGATTTACCACTCATATTCGGGCCAGTAATAATTATTATTTGTTGCGTTTCATTATCAAGATAAATATCATTTGCGATATATTCTTCACCAATTGGTAATTGTTTTTCAATTACTGGATGTCTTCCATCCTTAATATCTAAAATATTATTTTCGAAAATATGAGGACGAACATAATTGTTTTTTTGTGCAATATGTGCAAAAGAAAGAAGACAATCTAATCGTGCAATTAAAGAAGCATTAATTTGAATAATAGAAATATAATCCATTAAAGATGTTACCAACTCTGAGAATAATTTTATTTCTAATGCCTGAATTTTTTCTTCTGCACCTAAAATTTTTTCTTCATACTGTTTTAATTCTTCTGTAATATATCGCTCGGCATTTGTGAGTGTTTGTTTTCGCATCCACTCAGTTGGAACTTTGTCTTTGTGTGTATTTGTAACTTCTAAGTAATAACCAAACACATTGTTGAAAGCAACTTTAAGTGATGGTATTCCTGTTTTCTCACTTTCTCTTTGTTGAATTTGTAATAAATAATCTTTTCCTGAAAAAGATATTTTTCTTAATTCATCTAATTCTTCATTTACGCCTTCTGCAATTACATTTCCTTTAGCAACAAGGTAAGGTGGGTCTTGCGTGATTTCTTTTTCTATTCTTTCAATTACTGATTTGCAAGGATTAAGTTGTTCTGAAATTTTTTGTAAAGATTTGTTTTTTGAATTTTCGCAAACAGCTTTAATAGGTTCAATTGATTTTAACGCCCTTTTCAGTTGTACTACCTCCTTTGGTGAAATCCTTCCTGTGGCAACTTTTGAAACAATACGTTCTAAATCACCTATCAATTCAATATTTTCATTTATATGTGATGTGACTTCTGGGTGGTTCAAAAAATAATCTACCACGTCATGTCTTTCGTCAATTGGAGTTTTATCTTTTAATGGTAGTGCAAGCCAACGTTTTAGCATTCGCGAACCCATTGGAGATGTCGTTTGGTCGATAATATTAATTAATGTAGTTGCATTGTCGTTATAAGAACCAAACAACTCAAGATTACGAATGGTAAATCTATCTAACCAAACATATTTTTCTTCTTCTATTCTAGAAATTGTATTGATGTGCTTTACTTTGTCGTGTTGTGTGTCAGCCAAATAATGAAGAGCAGCACCAGCAGAAATAATTCCTTGTTCTAAATTTTCTATTCCAAATCCTTTTAAAGATTTTGTTCCAAAATGCTTTGTTAACAAATCATTTGCAAATTCAAAGGTAAAAGCCCAATCATCTAAACCATAATTGTAAAATTTATCGCCAAAAGATTCTATAAATAATTTCTTTTTATTCCTTTGAAATAAAATTTCACTTGGTTTAAAGCTTTGGAATAGCTTATCGATATATTCTATTGTGCCTTGTGCAACATAAAATTCACCTGTAGAAACATCTAAAAAAGATACGCCAGAAATTTTATCACCAATATAAACACTTGCTAAAAAATTATTTGCTTTATGATCTAAAACCTTATCATTGTATGAAACGCCTGGAGTTACAAGTTCTGTAACGCCACGTTTTACAATTGTTTTAGTCATTTTTGGGTCTTCCAATTGGTCACATATAGCTACGCGTTGACCTGCTCTTACTAATTTAGGTAAATAAGTATCTAATGAATGGTGAGGAAAACCAGCAAGTTCAATAAATGATGCTGAACCATTTGCTCTTTTTGTAAGTACTATCCCTAAAATATTTGCTGCTTTTACAGCATCTTGTCCGAATGTTTCATAAAAATCGCCAACACGAAAAAGTAAAAGTGCATCAGGGTACTTTGCTTTTATCGAATTGTACTGTTTCATCAAAGGTGTTTCAACCTCTGATTTAGCACTTTTTATCATACTTCTATTCTTCATCGCCATTGTGGTAAAAATACAAAACCTTACCACATCATTCATGCAAAGTTTTTAACACATTGTTAAAATAATCAGGACTAAAAAAATAATTTTATTTCGTTTGAAAGCCTCTTTAAATCTACTTTTTCTATCGGATGTTGTGTGTTTGGTAAAACGATAAAGGAGGCATTTTTGAGTTGTCTATATACATTTACAGTTTCCTCCAATGTTACCATTGTGTCTTTGTCGCCAATTCCAATTTGTACTTTATGTTCAATTGAAGAAAAATCCGCATCTTTTAAAATATTATTATTCCCCAGAGAAGTCATCATTTCTTTTGTTTTTTCCAAAACTGTTTTCCAATTGTTTGGAGAATGTCTTTGCGCTAATTCTTTTGCAAAAGCAGGTATTTTTTGTTCGATTTTATCTGCATCGAGCATTTTAATTTCTTTAGTGGCTATTTCAGGAGTCCAAAGAAATTTTGTTCCCAGAGTAAATATTTTATTTATCTTTTTCGGATACTCTTTTGCTAAATACAAACCAACGTATCCGCCCATGCTGTAACCAAAAATATTTATAACATCAATATTATTTTTTTCTAAATATGTTAAAACATCTTGTGCAAATAGTTGAATTGAAAAATCATCAGATATTGCTTCTCCTTCGTGTCCACTGAAATTAATTGTATGCACAATGTAATTTGATTGTAACTCATTTTTTAATTTTTCAAACTGGTTTTTTGAACCAATTGCACCATGTAATAAAAGTAGATGTTGCATTATGAATTATATGTATTTAATGAAAATTTGCAACGTAATTTAATATTGCTTGATAGTAACTTTCTGCTACTAATTTCACTCTTTCGTTTTTTGTTTTATCTGTTTCTTGATTCAATAATTTACACTCATTTATATTGTCTTGGTACAATGTTTCACCATAAACTAAAGGGCTGTGAATATAACGTGTAAGTTGTAAATTTCTGCAATAAACTCCTTTTGTTTCTGTTGAAATACACCCTTCTTGTAAATATTTTGCGTCTTTTGTTTCTGCAGTTTTTACACCCAAGTTTTTTTCAAAACATTTTATTGCTTCAGCACTTAGTTGTATTGATTTTTCTAAATCGTCAGAAATTAATAATCTTAAAAATTCAAAACGTTTTTCTGTTGTGCTTAAATCATTTTTCATAAATGCTCCACCAATAAAAGCCATATTAAAGTTTTTTGTGCTTGGCTTTTCCCATTCTAGGTTTGTTTCATCTACATTGTAATGAATAATAATTGTTAAATCAGGTTTGAATTTATTTATTATTTCTGCACGTTTTGCAAGTTCTAAATCTCTAAATAGTACTCTGAAAATATCTCTGTCTACTACTTTGTCGCTCAAAAAATATTGCTTTTGATAGGCTTTTATTTCTCCAATTTTAAACAAACTATCAACCGCTCTCTTAAAATCTTCTTTTTTCCATTGTTCGAATGTTTTTCCAAAAGCACATTTTTCGTTTGTTCTAGTTAATAATACTATAGCTCCTTCTTTTTCTAATTGTTCTTTTAAAATTTTTGCAGTAGCGTTGGTGAGCATGCCTTCTGCTATCTCTATTGAGTCAGAATCAATAGAAGTGGCATCGAGTTTAAATTTCAAATGCTTTTTTTCTAAATCTCCAGTAACAAAATCATTTGCAATATGTCCCGGGTCGATTGCTATTTTATATCCTTTTAATTTTTGGTTTGTTCTAGGAGATGGAGATTTTGTATAAACAGCGTCTAATGGTAATTGTAATTTACCTTTTTGATAAGCGGTAATTGAAAAATCTTTAATGTATTTTGAGTAGGGTTTTATTTGGCTGTAAGTCATTTCAAACTCTACCTTTTTGTTTGCTTTATCCTGAGCTGACGCAAATATTTTTATCCCATCCTTGTCTATTTGATAATAGCCTGATAATGATTTTTCTTTATCTAAATATTTTAAAACTTTTTGGTTATAATGTTTTATGTAGTACAAATTACTTGTGTCTTGGGCACAGGCAATTTGTAATGATAAGATTATAAAAAATATGAAAATTGTTTGCTTCATTATTAAATTCAAAATTAATGAAATTAGGGAATGAAATAATTATGCCTAATTTTGTTTTATGAACATTAAAGGAATAGTATTCGATTCTGAATTTAAGTTTAAAACAAGTAGGAGTGGTGGTGCAGGAGGACAAAATGTAAATAAAGTTTCAACCAAAGTAGAGTTAGATTTTGATGTGTTTAATTCTGTTCTGCTTTCTGATGAGCAGAAACAAATTATACTCTCTAAATTAGAGAATAAGATTACTAAAGATGGGATTTTACAAATTGTTTCGCAAACCGAAAGAAGCCAATTGGCAAATAAAGAAATAGTAATTAAGAAGTTTTATGAGTTAATTCATAAATGCTTTGTGTTTCAAAAGAAAAGAAGACCAACAAAACCTAGTAAATCTTCAAAGGAAAAAAGATTGACTTCTAAAAAGCGAGATGCAGAAATAAAAAAAATGAGAAGAAAGGACTGGTAAACTAAAACGAGTTTGATATTGCTACAAAATCATTTGCTTTTAACGATGAACCTCCAATAAGTCCGCCATCAACATCTATACAAGAAAATAGTTCTTTTGCATTTTCAGGATTACAACTACCACCATATAAAATTGAAATATTTTCCGAAATTTCTTTTCCGTATTTTTTGTTTATTTCAGTTCTGATATGGTTGTGCATTCCTTGTGCTTGATGGCTAGTAGCAGTAACACCTGTTCCAATTGCCCAAACAGGTTCATAAGCAATAATTATTTTTGAAAAATCGGCAGGAGATAAATTAAAAGCGGCTTCTTTTAATTGTTGTTTAACAGCTTCTAGATGTTTATTACTATTGCGTTCTTCTAAATTTTCTCCTACACATAGTATTGGAACAATGTTGTGTTTTAATGCAATATTTATTTTTTGAGATAATAAACTGGAGTTTTCATTAAAATAGATTCTTCTTTCAGAATGACCAACAAGAACATATTTAACTCCGCATGAAGAAAGCATATCTGCTGATATTTCCCCTGTAAATGCTCCATTGTCATTATTGCTGCAGTTTTGCGCACCTAATTCTATGTCTGAAATAGAGCTAATTTTTTTACCAATTTCGTTAAGGTGAATAAAAGGAGGAATGATGATTTTTAAAATTTCTGGACATTGATGAATAGCAAATGAATTAATTAAATCATCAACAAGATTAATTCCTTGTTCAAACGATTTATTCATCTTCCAATTACCAGCAACAATTTTTTTTCTCATCAATCAATTAAATTTATTGAACCCGAACACGAGGGTCAAGTATTCCATAAATAATATCTACAAAAATATTTATCACAACAAAGATTGTAGCAAAAATAAGAGTTGCGCCCATAACTACAGGTAAATCATTTTTACTTAAAGCATCTACTACTTCGTATCCAATACCTTTCCAATTGAAAATCATCTCCACAAAAACAGCCCCTGCCATTAGCCCTGCAAACCATCCGGAAATAGCAGTCACAACAGGATTAAGTGCATTCTTTAAAGCATGTTTAAAAACAACTTTATAAAATCCTAATCCTTTTGCTGTTGCAGTTCTAATATAATCTTGAGAAAGCACATCAAGTAATGAGCTTCGTGTAAGCTGAATAATAATTGCAAGAGGGCGAAGCCCTAAAGTAACTGTTGGTAAAATTAAATTTTTCAAATTCAAATGTTCGTCTCCAAAATCATCTGTGCTAAAGAGTGTGCCCGTATGGCTGAGACCAGTATATTCACGAAGAATAAACCCGAATAGCCACGCAATAATTAAACCGATAAAAAAGGAAGGTAAAGCCATTCCAAAAATGGCAAAGATTAGAGAACCTTTATCAAACCAAGAATTTTTTTTGATGGCAGACCAAATTCCCAGGAATATCCCAAATATGGAACCGAAAATAATGGATGAAAAAGCTAATACCGTTGTTTCAGGAAGTGTTTCAATTATTATATCTGAAACCTTTCGTTTGGTAATATATGATCTTCTTAAGTAAGGATATTTCAATATCATTATTTTTGTACTTGATACTGGAAATAATTTTAGGTAGCTAGAATATTTATCCGGACTTAAATATAAATAATGATCTTTATTTTTTTCATCATGTACAGAAATGGGAGAAATATCATTCAAGTACATAATGAATTGAATTGTCATAGGTTTGTCTCTTCCTAAGTCTTTATTGATAGCATCAATACTTGCTTGATCGGCTCTTTGCCCAAGCATCATACGTGCTGGATCACCAGGTAATACATTAAACAATAAAAACACAACTGTAATAACACCTAGTAAAACTAAGAAGCCGTAGAACAATCGTTTTAAAATAAATTTAGCCACTTTTTATTCGTTCTTTAAATATTTTTCTTTTACATCTGCGAATGATGGAAAAGAATGGTAATGCCACATTTCAATTACTTTACTTCCTTTTAATAAAACTAAACCAGGGTTTGAACGAATCATCGTTTTCAATGGCACATCATCTAGATTTGTATAAAAAGTATAAGTTATTTCGTGTTCCTTTTTAAAATTAAATTGCTTCGTACTATCTGAAGAAGTTAATCCTACAAATTCAATCTTATTAGTTGCGCAAAGAGATGCAAAATCGTTTATTTTCCCTTGAACAGCTGTATTTGCTTTATCTAAATCGTATTCTACCAATAAAAACTTGTAACCTTCTTTTTGTAAAAATTCATTGGTGTAATTTTCGCCATACTCATTGTTCATTGCAAATCCAATAATTGGAGTTACTGATTTATCCAATGGTTCAGTTCTGCTATCTATATAATCATATTCTGTATCCCAGTTTTCTGGCCATGATTCAAATTCTTTTTGTTCCCCCGTTTTTTTGTTTTTTAGAATGTAAAAATATTTTACTTGAGGGTTAATTGCAGCATATAAGTCTGTTCCAATTTTATAAGGACGAAAATCAATAACAGGCATGTAATTGTAAGTGTATAAAGGAAAAGCTGTTGAGGATATAACAACAACTGTTAGTAGAACGGTTTCAAATTTCCCACTAAAAATGGGGCGTAAATGTTTTTTACCAATAAATAAAATAATAATAAAGACTAACAGTACTAAATCTTTTGTAAATGATTGCCAAGGTGTAAGTGGTATTGCATCACCAAAGCAACCACAGCTTGTAACTTTATTAAAGTAAGCAGAATAAAATGTAAGGAACGTAAAGAAAACAATCATTAATAAAAGTAACCATAATGTTAATTTTATTTTGGTGCCCATTAATAGTGTAAAGCCAAGAACAATTTCGAAAATGCAAATAAACATTGCTAAAGGCAATGCTAATGAAACTAGGAAATGTGTGTTAAATACTTCGAAATATTCTACTAATTTATAAGAGAAACCTAATGTGTCGTTTGCTTTTATAAATCCTGAAAAAATAAAAAGAAGTCCAACAAAAATGCGTGATATGATGGTAAGTGTTCTCATGGTTGTTACTTAGTCATTCAGTTTTATCAGGGCAAAAATACTATAATTAATCATATCATGGAAGTTTGCATCTATCCCCTCCGATATTAATGTTTCACCCTTGTTATCTTCAATTTGTTTTATGCGTAAAATCTTCATCAAAATTAAATCGGTTAATGAACTTACACGCATATCTCTCCAGGCTTCACCATAATCATGGTTTTTATTTTCCATTAAACTTTGTGCTTCTAAAGAATATTTGTCAAACAACTTGCTTACTTCATCAGAAGGCAATTCCATTCGGTCATCATTTTTTAATCCGAGTTGAATTAATCCAATTATAGAGTAGTTTACAATTCCAATATATTCTGAACGAACATCATCATTTACTTTTTGAGTTCCTTTATCTTCAATGTTTCTAATTCTTTGTGCTTTAATAAATATTTGGTCGGTAATGGAACTGGTTCTAAGAACGCGCCAAGCAGTTCCATAATCTTTCATTTTCTTAATAAATATATCTTTGCACGTAGCAATAGCAGAATCGTACTGAGAAGATGTTTTATTCATGACCTATAAATTTATTCTTATAACCAACTATATCGCTAAAGAGCCAATTTTATAATGAGCGCACAAGATACATTTTTTTATCATAAAAACTTGCTAATTTTTGACCAAAATAGCACACCTGTCGTTTTTGGAATTTTAAATGTTACTCCTGACTCTTTTTTTGATGGGGGTAAATATTTGACAGAAAAAAGTTGGTTGAAAAGAGTAGAGGAGATGCTTTTGGAAGGGGTTGATGTTATTGATATAGGCGCATATTCTTCTCGACCAGGAGCATCAGATATAAGTATTGAAGAAGAAGAAAATCGTTTGTTGCCAGTTATTAAGTCTATCAAAAAGCATTTTAAAGATGTTGTTATATCCATAGATACTTTTAGAAGTTCTGTTGCAGAAAAATCAGTGGATATGGGAGTAAATATTATTAATGATATTGGAGGAGGAACATTGGATGAAAAAATGTTTGAAACAATTATTAAATTAAATGTTCCTTATATATTAATGCATATACAAGGCAATCCTCAAACGATGCAACAAAATCCAGTTTATAAAAATATTGTGTCGGATGTGTATTCTTATTTTGAATCTAAAATTGAATTTTTAAATCAGAATAATTTTAATAAAATAATTATTGACCCAGGTTTTGGTTTTGGGAAAACCATAGAGGATAATTTTACTTTAGTTAAAAATCTAAATGTATTTACAGATTTTAAATTGCCTATAATGGTTGGCTTTTCAAGAAAATCAATGGTTACAAAGATATTAAATTGTAAATCAGAAGAATCTTTGCTAGGGACCTCTGTTTTAAACGCATTTGCACTCGGTAAAGGTGCTAAAATACTACGGGTTCATGATGTGAAAGAAGCAAAAGATACAATTCGATTGTTTCAAAAAATGAATGAACAGGATTTAAAACATCAGTAAAATTGGTAAATTCAGCCATAGTTATTAACAAAAGCCCTATTTATCAACAATTTTAACGTTTTTTATTCCCAAAACTTGCGTTATGTTTGATTTTTACTCTAATTTAGTATCAATAAATAAATGTTTAACCCTTAAAATTTAAAACAAAATGAACAAAGCAGAATTGGTTGATGCAATTGCAGCAGAGTCAAAATTGACTAAAGCTGATGCTCAAAGAGCTATTGACGCGATTGTAAATGCTACTACTAAAGCCTTGAAAAAAGGAGATAGAGTTGCATTAGTAGGTTTCGGATCTTTCTCAGTTTCTAAAAGAGCTGCACGTACAGGACGTAATCCACAAACAGGTAAAGCAATTAAAATTGCTGCTAAAAAAGTAGCAAAATTTAAAGCTGGATCTGATTTAGCTAAAGCAGTTAATAAATAATTGCATTACTTTTTATGTAAAAACAAAAGCTTCCATAATTGGAGGCTTTTGTTTTTTATTTTGGAATAGCAATCTTTCCCATCTTAATTTCCATGGTTGAAGTTGTATCTGTTTTTGGAACACACACTGTACTGTCTTTCGGTTCATTATATTTTACTCCACCTTTTACTTGTATTAGTTCTTTATTATAAACCGTATCTCCTAATAATTTTTCTATTGGAGCTATTTCTGGCTCGTGTTTTAGTGTGTCAATTACAGCAATTTCGCCTACTGTATGTCCGTATTCTGATTGGCAACTAAACAAACCCGTTCCAAAAACAATAAATAAGGCAATTGCAAACGCTTTGGCAAGGGGGATATTTTTAGGTAGTAAATTATAAGGGATGGTTAACTTTTGAGGATTTTCGACCAACTGATTGGAGTTAAATTTGCCACAAATTTTTTTACTTGGACTACTTAATAATATATCAGAAATTTCTTGGGTTGACTTTTGCGAAAAATCAATTACAGATTTACAACACTTGCTACAAAATGCTCCTTGTTCGTTTGGAGTCATTTTATTCCAGTCTTCATGGCAAGGTTTTGGAATACTGATATTCAGTTGTTTGCTTTTCATAATTATAATGTTTTATAACCAAGATGCCAGTTGTTTTCATTTTCCATAAAAATATTTTTTGGACAATAATCTTATTTTTAGTATATTTGGAGAATTAAATTAACCCAAAAATTATATAAGATGAAAAAAATTTACACACTTATTGCCGGTTTTATTTTTGCCGGAGCAGTGGTATCTACTGCACAAGATACTGCCCTTTACGAAGGTTTTAAATGGCAGTCATTTTTTAACGATACATTGATTAATAATGGTACTACACCGCCTCCAGGTAACACTGTTGATGCTTTTTGGTACACATTTTCTTTAGATGGTAATCCTGATGCTTCAGGTGGAAGTCGTCCAGATGAGTGGTTTGCAACTTTACCATGGTCTGATGTAGATTTGTATGATGGAGCTGGAGATACTAACGTTGTTATGTCTGCTAATTCTTGGATTGCAGGAGCTACTACAGTTGCTGATAAATGGTTAGTTACTCGTTCTGTTATGTTACATGGAAACGATACTTTATTCTTTAAATCAGCTCCACGTCAAACTCCACGTTATATGGATGGTTTTAGAGTGAAAATTTCTACAACTACAAATGATGATGTTGCTTTTACAACTACATTATTTACTGCTAAAGAAATGGTTCCACCATTAGGTTCTGATACTACTTATAGTACATTTACATTTGCTCCATCTGGATCAGGTTTTGTTCATGGACAAGATGGTACTTATATTGATTATGCTGGTGCAGTAGCTAGTCCTGCTCACAGAGGTCAATTACGCCCATTTGCAATTCCTTTGTCAGCATATGCTAACCAAAAAGTATTTATTGCATTTCACCAAGTTTCTGATGATGACAACTTAATTGCTATTGATGATATCATGATTCGTGGTAATAATTCAGTTGGAATTAATGAAAACAAATTAGAGTTAGGATTAAATTTATTCCCAAATCCAGCTACTGATAATGTTCAAGTTAATTATGAATTATCTTCTTCATCAACTGTAACTATTAGTTTATTTGATGTAACTGGTAAATTAGTAAGTGTTCAATCTAAAGGTGCTCAACCACAAGGTCGTCACTTTGCATTTATCAATGCTTCTGAATTAGCTAAAGGGTTCTATACTGTTTCTGTTCAAACAGAAATTGGTCGTAGCACAGCTAAATTAATCGTAAAATAATTTTACAATTAATTCATTATAAAAAAAACTCCCTTCCGTTTCGGAAGGGAGTTTTTTGTTTTAAAAAGGGGCGGAGAGAAGAAATGCTACAAACTTGTCTCACTTAAATAATATGGATTTGCACGATATACTAAAAACCCCTTTTAAAATCTTGTTTGTTTGCTTGTTTAATTCTATAACGCTTCAAGTTCTCAAAAGTTACAGCGCTTGATAAATAATTTATTTATTATCTAAATCCAAGCCTCTGCAATCAACACAGGTTAATCCTTGCTTTGTCATTATCCACTTTCTGTCAACCATATCATTGTCTATTGTTCCATGAACATTATCAATGTCAAATATGATGCGTTCCATTCGTTTGCTTAAAAATATTTCTTTATTTACAGGAACTTTTAAAATTAGCTTCACATCTTGTGCTCTTAGTTTATCATTATCTATTGTATAATAATCGTTGAACATTATTAACGAATCTGATTGAACAACACTATACTCTATTTTTTTAGCTCGCACTAAAGCTTCTTGTTTATCAAATCCATTAGCTGATTTTGATGCTACAAGTAAAAAGGAATCACTTTCTGTTGGTACAATTGTAAGTATTGGGTATCCAATTCTAAAATTATTTTCATTTTTTGAAATTATATCCCAATCACCAATATGAAAGCGATTTTTATGTTTGTGTTTTAATTCTAAGTCTGCTTCTTCTGTTGGTTTGATATCTAAGTAAAGTGTGTTACCTGCTGGTTGTTTTATTTCAATTACTTGTTTGGTTGTTGCATCATTTGAAAAATCGTTACCAATCTCAAAAGCAATATATAATGCAAGTGTTAATCCAATTAACCATAGAATGTTGAATGTATATTTTACAATTCTATTTTTTTGTTTGATGCCAAATAAATGTTTGATGCTACCATAGATAATTGATAGTATTGGCACACCAATAAATAATATTAAAGTTGCTACAATTAGTTCAGAAGAAATGGTTTCTGGTAATATTGCAGAAGATAGTTCATACAATGAAAAACGAATAGTTTCAGAAGGGGAACTAAAGGCAGTAATTGTACCTTTTCCAAATAAGGTTGCTAATAAACCTACAAGTAAAGCTACTGCAATAAATATTAGAATAATAGAAATTACTTTCCCGAAAACTTTAATAATATTATGAAACACATCTGAAACAAAATGCCCAAAATTTTCGGTATTGGTTCTTAACTTTTCTCTATTCTGCTTTGTGTTTACTTCGCTTTCAAAGCTTTTCACTCTTTTTTTTAAATGTTCAAATTCGTCATTTACAGCCTTTCCAATATTATTTATATCTACTTTTTCGCCTCTCATCTCTAACTTTTCGGCTGTAGTTTTTGCTTCAGGCATTATTATCCATAGTATTACATAAAGTAAAAAACCGCTACCAAAAACAAAAAAGCTGATTGCAAATGCTGCTCGCAGCCAAAGCGGGTCAAAGTCAAAATAATTTCCTATACCAGAACAAACCCCACTTAAAATTTTATTGTCTGGATCACGAAAAACTCTTCGTCTTTTTGTAGAAGTAGTTGTTGAATTTTCAGTTGAATAATTGCTATTTGTTGATTCAGCTCCTTCGGGTGCAAAATCTTCTGGCTTGCCCATAGTTGCAATAATATTTTCAACATCAGTCATCACTACCGCTTGTTTGTTTTTGTTTACTTTTTCAGACAACATCTCAGCAATACGAGATTCTATGTCATTCATTATTTCATCTTTCCCATCAGAATTATTGAAATAACTTTTTATAGTTGCAAGGTATTTGCTGAGTTTTTCGTAAGCATCTTCTTCGATATGAAAAATAATACCACTTAAATTCATTGTTATCGTTTTTTTCATTTTATATAGATTTTTATTTTTTTATAATTTATTTTTATTCGATTGTACTGTTTACTGTTTTATTTACAGACTCTACCATTTCTGTCCAGGTAGTATTCAACTCTTTTAAAAATTGTTCGCCAACTGGGGTAAGTTTGTAATACTTGCGTGGTGGCCCAGAAGTAGATTCTTCCCATCTGTAACTTAATAATCCATCATTTTTTAATCGAGTTAATAAAGGATAAAGTGTGCCTTCCACTACTATTAGTTTTGCTTGTTTCATTTTATCAATTATTTCAGAAGGGTAATGTTCTGTTTTTGATAGTACCGATAATATGCAAAACTCAAGTACACCCTTTTTCATTTGTGCTTTTGTGTTTTCTATATTCATTTTAATTTTTTTATTGTTCTATTTTACAATGCAAAGATATATATAAAATTTAGTACCTTGTATCGCATAGTACTAAAATAATTTATAAGTTACTGATTTTCAGTTAAAAAAAATATTATTACAGATTGAAAAATTGAGTATTTTTGTAAAAAATTGGTTTATGCACCTTTCCGAAGATTTTCATCAGCTATTTACTTTCGCGTCTTTAATTAGTTTAATAACCTTATCCATATTGGAGATTGTATTGGGAATTGATAATATCATTTTTATTTCAATTGTATCGGGCAAACTACCAAAAGAAAAACAAGGAAAAGCACGAACAATTGGATTAATGCTGGCTTTAATAATGCGCGTAGCATTATTGTTTAGTATTTCTTGGATAGTACAACTTAAGAATCCTTTATTTTTTATTAGCGAATTTGGAGTAACAGGGAGAGACATAATTTTATTTTGTGGTGGCGTTTTTCTTTTGTATAAAACTACAATTGAGTTGCATAACAAAATTCAAGGATATGACGATGAAGCAATAAATTCAAATAAAAGCACATTTAAAGGTATTGTATTTCAAATTGTATTAATTGATATTGTTTTTTCTTTTGATTCAATTTTAACTGCTGTTGGATTGGTAAATAATTTAATTGTTATGATTTTGGCGGTGGTAATAGCAATGATAATAATGATATTGTTTTCTGGAAAAGTAAGCGATTTTATAAACTTAAATCCTACTATAAAAGTATTGGCTTTATCTTTTTTATTGATGATAGGAACAATTTTAATTTTAGAAGCATTCCACCAACATGTTGATAAAAAAGTGGTGTATATTTCCATCGCGTTTTCATTGTTTGTAGAAATGATGAATATACGAATGCGAAAAAAATCGGAGAAGCGAGATACAAACGATGATCCAAGAGATGTGATTTAATCTCGCAAATCAATACCAGAATAATAATTAATTTCTTTTTTAAATTTTTTAGAAAACAGCAAAGGTGCAATTCTTGAAACTATTGTAATTATAGGAGATAGAATTAATATTGCTGTAGGCAATACAATTCCAAAAATTCGAACTCTTGTTCTTCTTTTATCACTTCCTTGTGTTCCTTTTTTTGAAATATAATTAGCATACAAAGGAAACAAAGCACGGCCTCTCCCTTCCATAATCATCAAGTTGGGTTTTATAACAACAGCACCTTTATTTACCAGTTGAGGTTGAAGTGTATCAAAACTATTTTTTTGTAAATGGTGTAAAATAATAGTTCCAAATACAGGAGCATTTTCTGCAATGTCTTTATCAGATACACCATACTTAGGAAAAATACCCATGAACTTTTCTTTTACACCACCAAGAACAAAAGCAAGTACCGTTACCAAACTTATAAGATTAGCCGACCTATCTACAAACGTAATGTTTCCAACAAGTTTTGCATTTAAGTTTTTTAAATGAAGTTTCATTTTTTCTTGTCCACCCAGCCACATGTTACGACACGCGATAAGCGTAATTACTTTTTTATTAGCAAGTAATTGTTTTGCTTCTGCTGTTTGTAAAAATGAATTTATAGGAACACAAATACTCAAAAACCAAGGTTGGTAAGCAATTATAACCAAATCGTAATTTTCGTTTGGATTAAATTTTATGGGCTCTAATTCGCAAGCAATTCCGTGAACTGTTTCAGGAAAAATATCAAAAAACTCCATATAGCTCCATGGATAAGGATATTTTTTTTTAGGTTGTATAAGTTCAAAATCAATTTGAATATTTGGATTTTCTTGCAATGGTTTAAGCGTAGCATCCAAAGCAGATTTTAATTGGCCTGTTTGTGTAAAATAAACTACTAATACTTTTTGCATGTGACGAAGATAAGAAAATAGGGAAAGTTATTTTACAAAATAAAAATGTCTCGATTTTATTCGAGACATTTTTATAAATAATTTAATAATATTACCAATTAAGCATTCACTTCAACTTTTGGAGCAGCTGCCATAATTTCTTCGTTTGCAGCACTTGCATACTGTTCAAAATTTTTCACAAAAGAGTTAGCCAATTTAGATGCAGTATTATCAAATGCATCTTTGTCTTTCCATGTGTTTCTTGGATTTAAAATATCGTTTGGTACTTCTGGGCATTCTACTGGGAAATGTAATCCAAAGAATGGAGTAGTATCGTATTTTACTTTATCTAATTTTCCTGTTAATGCAGCAGTAATCATAGCACGTGTGTAAGATAATTTCATACGGCTTCCAACACCATATGAACCACCAGACCAACCTGTATTTACTAGCCAAACATTTACTTTGTTTTCTTTTAATTTTTTACCCAATAACTCAGCATATTTTGTTGGGTGTAATGGTAAAAATACTTTTCCAAAACAAGCAGAAAAAGTTAATTGAGGTTCAGTTACTCCCACTTCGGTTCCAGCAACTTTTGCAGTATATCCAGATATAAAATGATACATTGCTTGTCCTGGAGTTAATTTAGATATTGGAGGTAATACACCATAAGCATCGCATGTTAAAAAGAAAATATTTTTAGGAATATTTCCTACTGATGGTTCTACAGCATTATCAATAAAATCAATTGGATAACCAACACGCGTGTTTTCTGTTTTTGAAATATTTGAAAAATCAACTGTTGCTGTGTTTTCTTTGAATTCAATATTTTCTAATAAAGCACCAAATTTAACAGCACCAAAAATTTGTGGTTCTTTTTCTTTTGTTAAGTCAACACATTTTGCATAGCATCCACCTTCAAAATTAAATATTCCATTATCACTCCAGCCATGTTCATCATCACCAATCAATCCACGATTTGGGTCGGCAGATAAAGTAGTTTTACCTGTTCCAGACAACCCAAAGAAAATTGCTGTATCGCCATCTTTACCAATGTTTGCAGAGCAATGCATTGATAAAACATTTTTTTCGTGAGGTAAAATATAATTTAATAATGAAAAAATTCCTTTTTTAATTTCGCCTGTATAACCGCTACCACCAATTAAAATGATTTTTTTAGTCATATTTAAAATAGTGAAATTGTGTTGGCGTGTTCCATCAATTTCGGGTGTAGCTCTAAATCCTGGTGCGTTAATAATTGTCCATTCCGCCTCAAAATTCATGATTTCATCATGAGTAGGACGTAAGAATAAATTATTTGCAAATAAGTTGGACCAAGGATATTCGGTTACAACTCTAATATTTAATCGGTATTTTGGATCAGCGCAAGCATAAGAATCGCGTACATAAACATCTTTTCCTGATAAATAAGCGCAAACTCTGTTGTATAAAACATCAAACTTTGCAGCATCAAATTTATAGTTTACATCTCCCCACCAAATTGTATCTTTTGTTTTTTCATCAAGTACTATAAACTTATCTTTAGGTGAACGTCCCATAAATTCTCCTGTATCCACTGCTAAAGCTCCTGTATCTGTTAAAACTCCTTCACCTCTTACAATTGTATCTTCCACTAATTCTGCTACATTTAAGTTCCAATAAGCAGCTTGTACATTACCTAATCCTAAACTTGCTATGCTTGCATTTTTGGCCTTTATTCCAAATTCGTTCATTTTTAATGTTTTTGGTTAAACTTTAAGTTTTTAGAGGCACAAATTTACAAATATTTGAACTGTTTTACTCAAAATTAGTTTTAAACTCAATATAAACAGAGGGTTAAATTCGTATTAATTTGTATTAAGTGTCTGAAAATTAAATGGTTGTTCTTTAAGGTTAGAATCAATTTTTATTAGCACTGTTAATAAATAGATGCGTTTTTAGCCCATTTTTGTCTAAAAAAACCTTCGCCCGAATTATTTCTTATTTTTGTTGCTCTTTAACGTAAATATTGGATAATAATGAAGATTTCATATAATTGGCTTAAACAATACGTAAAAACAGAATTGTCACCTGAAGAAGTTGGAAAACTTTTAACTGGTTGTGGCTTGGAGGTAGAAAGTATTGAAAAAGTGGAAACTGTAAAAGGTGGTTTGCAAGGAATGGTGATTGGGGAAGTAAAAACCAAAGAAAAACATCCTGATGCCGATAAATTAAGTTTAACTACTGTTGATATTGGAACCGGAGAATTATTAAATATTGTTTGCGGTGCTCCCAATGTGGATGCTGGACAAAAAGTGGTAGTAGCAACTGTTGGAGCAAAATTATTTCCTTCAACTGGTGAGCCATTTGAAATAAAAAAATCAAAAATACGTGGAGCCGTTTCAGAAGGAATGTTATGTGCCGAAGATGAAATAGGTTTGGGGCAATCGCATGCAGGAATAATGGTTTTGGATAAGGACGCAAAAGTAGGAACTGCTGCAAAAGATTATTTTAAAATAGAAGAAGATTATTGTTTAGAAATAGGTTTAACACCTAATCGTGCGGATGCTGCTTCGCATGTGGGTGTTGCTCGTGATTTGGTTGCTGTATTAAATGTAAATGCAAAAGAAGAAGAAAAAATTTCGTTGCAATTGTCGGATGTAAGAGCATTTAAAGTAGATAATACCAATTCAAAAATTGAAGTAATAGTTGAAGATGAATTGGCTTGCCCTCGATATTCTGGGCTTGCAATTAACAATGTAAAAATTACCGATTCTCCAGATTGGTTAAAAAATAAATTAAAAGCAATTGGCTTGCGCCCAATTAACAATGTTGTAGATATAACAAACTACGTTTTGCATGAATTAGGACAACCCATGCATGCGTTTGACGCAGATAAAATTAAAGGCAATAAAGTAATTGTAAAAAAACTTGCAGATAAAACAAAATTCAAAACCTTAGATGAAGTAGAACGTGAATTATCTTCAGATGATTTAATGATTTGTGATGCAGAAGGAGGAATGTGTATTGCTGGTGTTTTTGGAGGATTGGATTCTGGAGTTACTTCTGTTACAACTAATTTGTTTTTAGAAAGCGCTTATTTTAATTCTACTTCTGTTCGTAAAACTGCTAAAAGACATGGATTAAAAACAGATTCATCTTTTCGTTTCGAAAGAGGAACAGACCCAAATATTACTGTTTATGCACTAAAACGAGCAGCTTTATTGATTAAAGAAATTGCAGGGGGGGAAATTAGCTCGGAAATAATTGATGTTTATCCAAATGCAATTGAAAACTTTAAAGTTCCTTTTTCTTTTTCTAATTGTGATAAATTAATTGGAAAAAAATTAGAGCATGATACTATCAAAAGTATTTTAACATCACTTGATATTATAATTGAAAACGAAAGTAATGATGCGCTATTGCTTTCTGTTCCCCCATTTAAAGTTGATGTAACTCGTGAGCAAGATGTGATAGAAGAGGTGTTGCGTGTTTACGGATACAATAATATTGAAATTCCTGCTGCATTAAACTCATCATTAGCATTTGCTGAAAAGCCGGATAAAGAAAAAATTCAAAATGTTGTTTCAGAATTATTAAGCAACAATGGTTTTTCTGAAACCATGTGTTTGTCATTAACAAAAGAAGAGTACAGCACAAAACTTAAAACGATTAATGAAGAACAGAATGTAAAAATGTTAAATCCTTTGAGTAGTGATTTAAATGTATTGCGTCAAACCCTTTTATTTAGCGGTTTAGAAAGTGTTTCATACAATCAAAACAGAAAAAATGCTGATTTAAAATTGTATGAATTTGGAAAAACATACATGGCAATAAAAGGAGGAGAGGCAACAAAATATATTGAAATAAAACATTTGTCTCTATTTATTACAGGCAAAAAACAAGAAGAATCTTGGAGTGCAAAAAACGATTCTGTTAATTTTTACACACTAAAAGGTTTTGTAAATTCTATTATTGAAAGATTAGGAATAAATATAAAATTAAATGAATCCTTTTCAGAGGCATTGTCACAAGGATTAACCTATACTTACAATAAAAAAACACTTGTTGAATTTGGGCTTGTTTCAAAATCAATTTTAAAAATGATGGACATAAAACAAGAAGTGTTTTATGCCGATTTTAATTGGGATTTGGTTTTAGAAGCTGTAAAAAACAATCAAGATATAATGTATTCTGAAGTACCTAAATTCCCTGAAGTAAGACGCGATTTAGCATTGTTGGTAGATAAGGCAATTAAGTTTGAACAATTAGAACAATTGGCATTTCAGTCAGAAAAAAATATTTTAAAAAATGTAAATTTATTTGATGTGTATGAAGGAGATAAATTGCCGCAAGGAAAAAAATCATATGCATTAAGTTTTACATTGTTAGATGAAAATGCTACACTTACTGATAAGCAGATAGAAAAAATAATGGAGAAGTTGATGAAAACATATCAGGAAAAAGTAGGAGCGGAGATAAGGTAATTTTATTAATAAATGAAAGTGTTTAGAAAAATTATTTTATATATTACGCTTTCTGTTTTTGCACTGCTTGTTATCTTTTTGGCAATTCAAATCAATTTGAAATTCATCACACCTTTAGACTATTCCTATTTTTTATCTGAAAAGCAAGATACAATAGAAGTAACTTATGTAAGATGGGCTTGCGATTGTGCAAATTGGTTAGAATTAAAATATTTTAAAAATAACCCCGAATACCAAACGGATGATAAGGATTGTATTTTTATTGAGCCAGCTTACGATTCACTGCAAATTTCTGATGGTTTTTCTGAATATGAATATTATTTGAGGCTAGTTGGTAAGTTTTATAACAACAAAGGAATAGCAAGAGGCTATCAACCTGAGTTCGAAAAGCCCGATAAGGCTAAAGTTTTTAGATATACGAAAGTGGAAATGGTGAAAAGAAAATAAATGTGCTTGAAAAACATATTTCATAGACTACTTGGTTAAATCTTGTATAGTAAATAATTAAGTTGAAAACATTGGAAAACATTTTTGAAAATATTCAATAAAAAACATACTTTTGGAACTCGTTAAAATTAAACAAATCAGAATATGAACATACACGAATATCAAGGCAAAGCAATTTTAAAAAGTTTTGGAGTTGCAATACAAGAAGGAATAGTAGCTGATACTCCAGAACAAGCAGTAGATGCTGCTAAAGAATTGCAAAAAACTACTGGCACAGGTTGGTGGGTTGTAAAATCACAAATACACGCTGGTGGTCGTGGAAAAGGGAAAATTAAAGGAACAGAACAACGTGGTGTTGCATTAGCAAAATCACTGGATGATGTTAAAACGATATCAAAAAATATTTTAGGTAACACACTTGTTACATTACAAACAGGTGAAAAAGGAAGAAAAGTAAATAAAGTTTTGATTGCACAAGATGTTTATTATCCTGGCGAATCTGAAACTAAAGAATTTTATGTGAGTGTTTTACTTGACCGTTCAAAAGGGCGTAATACAATTATGTATTCTACCGAAGGTGGAATGGATATTGAAACAGTAGCACACGATACTCCTCACTTAATTTTTAAAGAAGAGATTGACCCTAAAGTAGGATTGCGTGATTTTCAATGCCGCAAAATTGCTTTTAACTTAGGTTTGAGCGGTGAAGCTTTCAAACAAATGACAAAATTTATTGCATCGCTATACAAAGCATATGATGCAACTGATTCATCGATGTTTGAAATTAATCCTGTTTTAAAAACATCCGATAATAAAATTATTGCTGTTGATTCCAAAGTAACTTTTGATGGAAATGGATTGTTCCGTCATCCAGACTATGCTGCTTTACGTGATAAATCAGAAGAAGATCCTACAGAAGTAGAAGCAGGTGAGCATAATTTGAATTATGTAAAATTAGATGGTAATGTGGGTTGTATGGTAAATGGTGCTGGATTGGCAATGGCAACAATGGATATTATCAAATTATCTGGTGGTGATCCTGCTAACTTTCTGGATGTGGGAGGTACAGCAAATGCTGCACGTGTGGAACAAGCTTTCCGTATTATCTTAAAAGATCCAAATGTAAAAGCAATTTTAGTAAACATTTTTGGTGGTATTGTTCGTTGCGACCGTGTTGCACAAGGAATTGTGGATGCATACAAAAATATGGGTTCAATTAATGTTCCTATTATTGTTCGTTTGCAAGGAACAAATGCAGTAGAAGCTAAAAAAATAATTGATGAATCAGGATTAAAAGTATATTCTGCTATTGCATTACAAGAAGCAGCTGATTTAGTGAAAAAAGTTTTGAGCTAATTTTAAAATACACAAATAAGAAAAGGGATTCAAAATTTTGAATCCCTTTTTTATTTGCAATAAATAAATTTTACTTTTTTAATCTTGGATCAAGCGCATCTCTTAAACCTTCGCCTAGTAGATTGTAAACAGTTACAGTTAAAAATATTGATAGACCAGGGAAAATAACCAACCACCAAGCACTAAATTGTTCTCTTCCAGAATTTAACAATGAACCCCAAGTTACTGTTGTGGGTGGCACCCCAACTCCTAAAAATGATAATGCAGATTCTGTGAGTATAGCAGATGCAACACCAAACGCAATAGCAACCAACGCAGGAGCCAGTCCATTTGGTAATGCATGTTTGAAAATTATTCGGTATTCTTTAAAGCCCATAGATTTTGCAGCCTGAACATATTCTAAATTAGAAATGCGTAAAAACTCAGCACGTGTTAAACGAGCAATTCCTGTCCAGGATGTTAAACCAATTAACACCATAATATTTATTATTGATTTTTCTTTTGCAATGGCAGCCACAGAAATAATTAATATAAGCAATGGCATAGAAATTAGAATTTCTATCATTCGAGAAACGATTGAATCTACAGGAATGTAAACACGTGTTTTTAAAAATGAAATTTTTCCTACGAATTTCCCCAGTCGATAAAACAGATAAGCTACCAATGAAAAAATCAATAAACTAATAAATAGTTGGGATATAATTGCAAATCCTGAAGTTGCAAACGCATCAGAGATTGCATAGGAACGAACAGAAAAACCATAATAATAAGCGAATACTAGTCCTAATACAAATGTCCAAAAAGAACCACGAGATGTTTGCAATTTTTTATCACCAAAATACCCAGCCATTGCACCTAATACAATTCCTAAAAAGGATGCGATTGCCATAGATAAAACCCCAATAGTTAATGAAATTCTTGTTCCATTAATTAATCCAGATAATACATCTTCTCCGCCTTTATTGGTTCCTAGCCAATGACGAAATTTTGTAGGCATTTCAACTTCTTCGCCATTTTTATTTACAAAAATTTGTTTTCCTCCAGGTGCTACATAATTTGCATTGTCATAATCAGTCTTGTTTGGAGAGTAGGGTATAGGTGCAAAAATAATACTTTCTGCATCTAAGGTTTTCCATTCAGTAATATCGTATTGTAATATTTCAATCATTCCACTTGACTCATCTTTTATTTCACATCTGTTGTTAAAAGAAAAAGCAGGAAACATACTTACTCCTTTGTATTTGCAATAAAGAGGTTGATCAGTTGCGATAATAGGAGCTATAAGAGCTATAATAGCAAGCACAACTAAAATTTTGTAAGAATAATATGCTGGTTTATTTTTTTTAAATTGTCCCCAAGCATATTTTCTAAAACTAAAGTCTTTATTTAAGTCTATAGTTTTTTCTTCTACCGAAAACGATTCAATATTTTTTTCTTGCTTACTCATTTGTTTATGTTGTCATTTCGACTACAGGGAGAAATCTTATTGATTGAATAGATTTCTCACTCCATTTCATTTCGTTCGAAATGACATTTCTATATATTATTTCTGTCATTTATTTATATGAAATTCTTGGGTCAACAATAGCATATAATATATCTGAAATTAAATATCCTAATAGTGTTAAAAATCCCGATATTGTTAGTACGGCAATAATCATTGGGTAGTTATTATTTTGTATTGCAAAAATACTTTCTGAGCCCATTCCTGGAATTGTAAATATTGTTTCTAAAATTACTGAACCTCCAATAGCTGCAGGAAAAATATTAGCAAAAACTGTAATGATTGGTAATAGTGAATTTCTGAAAGCATGTTTCCACATAACTACTTTTTGTGATAAACCTTTTGCATGTGCAGTTCTTATATAATCTTGTCCAACAATTTCTATCATAGAAACACGCATTGTGCGTGACAAAAAGGCAAATGAACTATAAGTGTAACAGATTAAAGGAAGAATAATATATGGAAAAGAAAGTTTTATTTTTTCGAACAAACCAGCAGCTTCAGGATATCCTGTTGCTGGTTTCACACCAGATGCAGGAAAAATATTTAATACATCTGTATTTGCAAAAGTCATTAATAACAATGTGGCTAACCAAAAGCTTGGCATTGAATAAAGCATAAACAAAACGATAGAGGATACTTTATCAAATCTAGAACCTCTTTTGGTTGCCGCTTTTACACCAATAGGAATACTTACTAAATATGCCAATAAAATTGATAAAAATGCAAAAAACATTGACCAACCAATTTTTGAAAATATTACATCTGAAATGGGTTGTTTTGTTACATAGGAAGTTCCAAAATCACCTCTGATTAAACCTTTTGAGAACTGACCACCATCACCAAATAACCAGCGGTGGTATTGATTTTGTTTATAAAAAACAATTTTTGGAATGTAGTTTTTCCAAATAGTTTTGGTGTTTTTAATTTTTAAATATTTGAATTCAACTAAATTAAAAGGTTTTTGAAATTTAGCAAGAAAAGGATAATAGGTTAGTAAAAGATTTATTTTGTTAAACTTTGCTTCAATTACATTTTCTTCATAAGATGATTTTAGGGCAGTAGCTTCAAATTTAATTTGATTTAATGTTTCAACTACAGCATTCTTATCATAATTTTTTAAAGTGTTTGTATCCAGTTTAAATAGAATTTGCGATTGATAAAATTCATTAATCGATTTATAGTAATCTTGAATTTCATACCAATTTCCAAAACGAGAAATTAATCGTTCTAATGCCTCCTTTTCATTTTTATCATAAACCTTATAAAGCGTATCTGGATGTGATAATGAAGTAAGTGAAAAATAAAATATTGGTAAATCCAATCCTAATTTTTTTCTCCAGAATTTTTTTTGTTCTATTTGATTTACTGTTTGTGAACCAACTTCACCACCACTTTGAGCGGCCACTACCATTCGTTCTACAGGGTCGCCAGGTGCATTTACACTAATAACAAATCCAAGAAGTGTTATAACAATAAGTGTAGGGATAAAAATTAAAATGCGTCTGAGGATATATCGTAACATTATCTTTTTGCTATAAAAAACTAAAAACGATTTTGATTAAAAATCGTTTTTTAATTTTAAAAAATATTAATTAGTGGCTGCTGGTTTTGCTGCATTACCTGTATTGGATAATAAACGCAAACTACTTAACCATACTCCAGGTCTTTCAAAATACATTTCTTGATTGCCAAACCTTTTATGTATCACATTTCTGCGTAATGCTGCAAACATAAATATATAGGGTTGGTCATCGTAAATGATAGACTGTAAACGTTTTACCATTGGAATACGTTTCTCATCTTCAATTGTATATTTTATTGAATCAATTAAAGCATCACTTTCTGCATTCCCAAAACCTGTGTAATTAGATCCTTTTGAAGCCCATGATGACGTATGCCATATTTGTGTAAAGTCCTCAGCTGAAAAATTTCCAGCCCAAGCAGCAATCATCATATCAAAATCATGATTTTTTGCATTGTCGTATAATACAGCAAAATCAAGCGGATTAGGATTTGCTTTAATTCCCGCCTTGTACATTTGTTCTGATGTCATGGTTGCAATGTCTTTCCAATCAACAGTGGTAGTCATATAATTTAAGTTAAACTCAAATTTCACTTTTTCTCCATCAATCATTTTATCTCTGATATTATCTCCATCAGAATCTATCCATCCTGCTTCATCTAATAATTTTTTTGCCCCTTCAATATCAAATGGTATTAAAGTTAAGTCTGTATTGTACTCAGGTTTTAATGGTGAAACGGGACCAACCATTCGTTTGTTTTTGTTTTTATTTATCACTTTGTTAATGTTATCAAGAGGAGTTAACATTGCCATTGCACGTCTTACTTTTTTGTCGGTAAATATTTTTTTGTGTTTAACTCCATCGGGTTTCATGTTCATGGCTATATAGCCGTAGTTGTAAGTGTCAGTGAATCGCGAATTGTAATTGGCATTAAATGTTGCATCTTGTTGTAATTCTGACAATGTTTTGGTTGAAAGGAAAGTAGAAGCATCTAGTGTTTGAGATTTAAACTCTAGCATTTGTGAATTTGCATCTTTGTTTATTTTGAAAATAATTTTTTCTGGATAAGCAGCTTCATATGTGTTTTTTGAATTTGCAGTCCAATGGTTTTGTTTTTTTACTAATGTCATTGTTTGTCCAGCATCCCATTTTTCAATTCGGTAAGGACCAGCTCCCACTAAGTATTTTGGGTCACGACTATATTTTGCATTGTTAAATTCTGTTGCCCATTTATTTAAATCAGCTTTTGTATCTGCTTTAAATGACTTGTCATCAAATTGAGCGAATGTATATTTTGATAAAACATTTTCTTTGTCAAAAAAACTACGTTGCATAATTGGGTAGTCAGACAAAAAATTAATGTTTTGAATGTATTTTTCTTTCATGTAAAGAGTAAATACGTTTGGATTATTAGCATCTGTTTTAATATCAATTAAATTATCCAAATAGGGTTTAGCCTGTGGATTGTTAGTTAATGGACATTTGTTTGCTTTGAAAGTAAAAATAACATCTTCTAGGGTGATGGTTTTTCCATCATCAAAAGTCATATCAGTTCGTAATTCATAAGTGTACTCTTTTCCGTTTTCGGAAATTTTAGGCATTGATTTCACCGCTATTGGTCGCGTAACCAAATTTTGATAATCAATTCCAACTAAATAAACTTGTGTATAGCCAAATATTTCAGTTCGAGCAGCAGATGTGCCATTTGTTGGGTGCATATCATCTGGTTCGCCAATATCGTGATAAATTAAAACATTTTCTTTTGACCAAGAAGGTAAAAATTCTGTTGCATCTTCAATTTTTATGTATTTAACCTGATTAGCACTTACACTTTGATTATGTGTATTTTCTTTGTTTTCGTTATTATCGCTTCCGCTACCACAACTGGAGATAATTGTTGCTACGGATAAAAAACAAAATGTACTTAAAAAATAATTTACGCAATGCTTATTCATAATTAGAATGAATTTATTATACTGTTCTTGTTGACAAATATAACATTCAATATGTATTATTCCCACAATTTTTATCACATTTATGTAATAATTTGATAAACGGTAATGCACAGGTTTTTGTGGATTTTTCTTTCTGATTAAAAAAACTTTTTTACATTTGCAGTCCTCTGAAATTTAAGAGAGGTGAGGTGCCTGAGAGGCCGAAAGGAACAGTTTGCTAAACTGTCGTACGGGTAACTGTACCGCGGGTTCGAATCCCGCCCTCACCGCGAGTGATTTTTTTGTTGCAGATTGAAAAATAATAGTACATTTGCAGCCGTTAAAAAAGTTCTTTTAAAATTGAAAATTAATTCGGGGCGTAGCGTAGTCCGGTCATCGCGCCTGGTTTGGGACCAGGAGGTCGCAAGTTCGAATCTTGCCGCCCCGACAAAAGTTAGCTAATTAGTTAATTCGGTTATTTGGTACTTGGTACTCAAATTTTCAAATTGGTTAATTAGCTTTTTTTTTAATTAAAAATAGTTTCCAATCCGCTAGTTGTCGGATGGATAGAGCATCCCGACTATAGGTCGGGAAGGTCTTTGAAGATTGATGTTTATTGAAAATAAAAATTGGTTCCGTAGCTCAGCTGGATAGAGCAACTGCCTTCTAAGCAGTAGGTCTTTGGTTCGAATCCAAACGGAATCACGATGCAAAAAGGTCTTTCAGAAATGAAAGACCTTTTTTATTGTTAAAAAAAATCCCTCGAAATTTTTCGAAGGATTTTTTAATTAAATTAATTCAATTCTATTTTACTGATTCAACAATAGCTTTGAAAGCTTCTGGATGATTCATTGCTAAGTCAGCTAATACCTTACGGTTTAAATTAACATTTTTAGAATGTACTTTACCCATAAATTGAGAGTAAGACATTCCATAAGGACGAACTCCTGCATTGATACGTTGAATCCAAATAGCACGGAAATTGCGTTTCTTTTGTTTTCTATCGCGGTAAGCATATGTTAAACCTTTTTCTAAAACATTTTTAGCAATAGTTAAAACATTTTTTCTTGCACCCCAATAACCTTTTGTTTGTTTAAGGATTTTTTTTCTTCTGGCTCTTGAAGCCACCGAGTTAACCGATCTAGGCATTTCTTTTTCTTTTTAGTTTTGATAAGCAGTGGTTTGTACAGTTAGCAAACGCTTTTTTAGACTGATTATCTGGTTAATAATTTATTTTTTTTGAACTGTAAATTCTTTTTTTGTAATCAGAAAAATTATTTTCCAATTGTTAACATTGCTTTTACGCGAGGCATATCTGTTTTGTCAACCAATCCTGCTTTTGTTAAAGCACGTTTTGCTTTGGTTGTTTTTTTAGTCAAGATATGACTTTTAAAAGCATGTTTTCTTTTTACTTTTCCTGTTCCAGTTAAAGAGAATCTCTTTTTTGCACTGGAATTCGTTTTCATTTTTGGCATCTTGTTTACTTATTTATTGTTCTATTTTTAATCTTATTTCTTTTTTGGCCCAATTACCATAATCATTTTTTTCCCTTCTAACAAAGGCATTTGTTCTGGTTTTCCGTATTCTTCTAATTCGTTTGCAAAGCGTAATAATAAAATTTCACCTTGCTCTTTAAATACGATTGAACGACCTTTAAAAAATACAAATGCCTTTACTTTTGAGCCATCTTGCAAAAACTTAATAGCATGGTTCTTTTTGAAATTAAAATCATGGTCATCAGTTTGTGGACCAAAACGAATTTCTTTTATTACTGTTTTTGCAGCTTTCGCTTTTAACTCTTTTTGTTTCTTTTTTTGATCGTATAAGAACTTTTTATAATCAACTACTTTACAAACTGGAGGCTCTGCATTTGGAGAAATTTCTACCAAATCCAAATTTAATTCGCGCGCCAATTCTAAAGCTTTAGCAATTGGATAAACTCCTGTTTCAATTCCCTCACCAACTACACGTACTTCACGTGCTCTGATGCGTTCATTGATATTGTGTAAATCTTCTTTTACTCTTCTCCCACCTCTTCCAAATCTATTGTCGGGGCGTGGGCCAGATGGAGTCGGCTTGTTAAATTTATTAGCCGTATTGTTGTTGTTAAATGGCGCTGCTATAGCTTGTTCCTCCTATTATTTGTTATACTTTAAAAATTACTTAATCTTTTACCAATTTCTGTGTTGATGATGGTCGCAAATTCATCTATTGAAAAAACGCCTAAATCACCTTCACCTTGTTTTCGAACCGCCACTTTGTTTTCAGCCTCTTCCTTTTCCCCTACAATCAACATGTACGGGATTTTTTGCAATTCCGTATCACGTATTTTTTTGCCTATTTTTTCGTTGCGGTCGTCAACGAGCCCGCGAATATCGTAATTTTTTAGTAATTCTAAAACTTTTTTTGCGTAATCGTTGTATTTTTCACTTATAGGTAAAATTGCCAATTGGTCTGGTGTTAACCACAATGGAAATTTTCCAGCACAATGTTCAATTAAAACAGCCACAAAACGCTCTAATGAACCAAATGGCGCACGGTGAATCATTACAGGACGATGTTTTTGATTATCTGCTCCAGTGTATTCTAATTCAAAACGCTCCGGAAGGTTGTAATCAACTTGAATAGTTCCCAATTGCCACTTTCTGCCAATAGCATCTTTAACCATAAAATCTAGTTTAGGCCCATAAAATGCGGCTTCTCCTAATTCTACAACTGTTTTTAAACCTTTTTCGGCAGCAGATTCTATAATTGCTTGCTCTGCCAATGCCCAGTTTTCATCGGAACCAATATATTTAGTCTTATTTTCCGGATCGCGTAACGAAATTTGAGCAGTATAATCAGTAAAATCCAATGCTTTAAATACATAAAGCACCAAATCAATTACTTTGCAAAATTCTTCTTTTACTTGGTCTGGTCTGCAAAATAAGTGTGCGTCATCTTGTGTAAATCCACGAACACGAGTTAATCCATGAAGTTCACCCGCCATTTCATATCTGTAAACTGTTCCAAATTCAGCATAACGAACAGGTAAGTCTTTGTACGATTTTGGTGAAGTTTTATAAATCTCACAGTGGTGAGGGCAATTCATTGGTTTAAGAAAAAATTCTTCTCCTTCGTGTGGAGTTAGGATAGGCTGAAAGGAATCCTTTCCATACTTTTCATAATGCCCAGATGTTTGATAAAGTCTTTTGTTTCCAATGTGTGGTGTAACAACAGGTAAATAACCTGATTTTACTTGTGCTTTTTGTAAGAACTGAACCAAACGCTCGCGCAACATTGCACCTTTTGGAAGCCATAATGGCAATCCCATTCCAACATTTTCTGAAAATGCAAAAAGTTCTAATTCTTTTCCTAATTTTCTGTGGTCACGTTTTTTAGCTTCTTCTAATAAAACTAAATAATCTGTTAAATCTTTTTGTTTAGTAAAAGTGATTGCGTACACACGAGTAAGCATTTTATTTTTTTCATCACCTTTCCAGTATGCCCCAGCTACATTCATTAATTTTACAGCTTTTATAAAGCCTGTATTTGGTATGTGTGGACCACGGCATAAATCAGTAAAATTTCCTTGCTCATAAAAAGTAATGCTTCCATCTTCTAGATTTTCTAACAAATCCAGTTTGTACTCATCATTCTTTTCTTTAAAATATTTTATTGCATCTACTTTTGAAATTTCTTTTCGGATGTATGGATTATTTTGGCGAGCAAGTTCAAGTACTTTTTCTTCAATTTTTTTAAAGTCATCTTGAGAAATTGATTTACCACCTAAATCTATATCATAATAAAATCCATTTTCTATTGGAGGGCCAATTCCAAATTTTGTTCCTGGGTATAAAGCTTCAATTGCTTCTGCCAACAGATGCGCTGATGAATGCCAAAGGGTTGATTTTCCTTCTACATCATTCATGGTTAGTAATACCAACGAAGCGTCAGTATTTATTGGTCGTGTGGCATCCCAAACTTCACCATTAACTTTTGCAGACAATACGTTTCTTGCTAATCCTTCAGAAATTGACTGAGCAACTTGAAGTGCTGTGGTTCCTTTTTCGTATTCTCGAATTGAACCATCGGGTA
>CAZJUY010000028.1:0-21964 GCA_964549315.1 uncultured Chitinophaga sp.
CTGTCTCTTCTACGTGATTAGCATAAGCCCAAAAGCAAACAGGAATAGTTGAAAAAAATAATATTGGCAACCAACTATGTTTTTTTATTTCATTTTCATTGTGAAATATTGATTTCCATATTTTGTGAATAAAATATAATGTTAATGTAAAACAAATGAAACAGAACAACCTTTCAACGTACATGCTGTCTCCAAATATTTTGTAGAAAATAGCAAGTATTCCAAAATAGAGTGGAGGTTGCTCTCTAAAAATTTCCATTGTAGTTTTGCTAAAATGTGGTTCCCAAAAAGTACCCATTCCATCAGCTAGATTTTTACTAACACTGATATAAAGCATGCCATCCATAAATACACCATCTTGTATCAATTGAGATACAGTAAGAATTAGGATAGCAGAAATTGTAAATAGCCAGAATGGGAGTGTTCTGCTTGAAAAAAAGTTTTTCATAACTGTAATGCAATCTCTTTAAACTAACCAAATATATTACATTATTGTTATCTTTGTTAGCATTGTAAAAAAATAATGAAAACACTACATAAATTTATTATTAGGTCATATTTAGGTCCGTTTATTCTTACCTTTTTTATTGCAATGTTTTTCTTTTTTATGTTGTTTATATTCACATATATAGATGATTTTATTGGAAAAGGACTTGGATTTACTGTGCTTTCAAAATTATTTTTTTACTATTCTTTGACCACAGTTCCAATGGCTCTTCCATTGGCGATATTGCTGTCGTCATTAATGACATTCGGAAATTTGGGTGAACATTTTGAATTGACTGCTATGAAAAGTTCTGGATTATCATTACAAAGAATAATGCTACCTCTTTTTGTTTTTACGGTTATTTTATCCATTTCTGCATTTTATTTTTCTAATAATATTTTACCCTATACAAATTTAAAAGCAGGTTCTTTATTGTATGATGTTCGGGAATCAAAACCTGCCTTGTTATTTAAAGATGGAGTTTTTAATAATAGCTTAGAGGGGTTTAGTATTCGAGTAAACAAGGTAGATAAGGACGGGAAAACGCTTCATGATATTTTAATATACGATCACCGTGCGATGCAAGGCAATAATGTTGTTTTACATTCGGAAAAGGGTGTTATGGAGCAAACTTCAGATAAATTATTTTTAATATTAACACTAACGAATGGTGTGAGTTATAAAGAAATGAATGAAGATACTCAGGATGCTAGAACTCATCCTTTAGTAAGAGATAAATTTGAAGAACGAACTATTCGATTTGATTTGTCGGGGTTTAAAATGAATAGAACAGACGAAGAATTATTTAAGAGTAATGCGCAAATGATGAATTTATCCCAGTTAAATGTAGCTGTTGATTCTTTGTATATTAAAGATGAAGTAAGAAAAAAAACATTTACTAATAATTTAAAACAGAGTTACTATAGTAAAACAAACGATATGTTTGAAAAAATACAAACTACAAAAAATGACTCTTTACCCATTGATTTTTTTTCAAAATTATCAAAGACACAAAAAGTAAATGTTGTTGAAACTGCTTTAAACATTGCTAGAAGTGCCAAAGCGTATTGCGAATCAGTAGCAAGTGATTTAAGCTATGATTCATTTAATAAAGCAAAATTTAATGTGGAGTGGCATCGTAAATTGACTTTGTCTGTAGCATGTATTGTATTGTTTTTTATTGGTGCCCCTCTTGGCGCTATTATTAGAAAAGGAGGATTGGGTATGCCAATGGTAGTTTCTATTCTGTTTTTTCTTCTATTTCACATTTTGTCGATAACAGGGGAAAAGCTAGCTAAAGAGGAAGAGGTACCTCCTTACCAAGGTATGTGGCTGGCAACAACAATATTATTACCCATTGGAATATACTTAACTATTAAAGCTACTTCTGATAGTGATTTGTTTAATATTGATTCGTATATAGAACCAATTAAGAAAATTTTCAAGTATAAAAGGAGTAATTGATGCGTTTATGAGAATATTGCAAATCTGTAATAAACCCCCTTTTCCTCCTAAAGATGGTGGTAGCATTGCTATGAATAATCTTACAAATGGGTTGCTAGTAGAAAAGTCTGATGTTAAGGTGTTGGCTATAAATACTCCTAAACATTTTGTTGATATTTCTGATTTGCCAATTGATTATGTTTCTAAAACAAGCATTGAGTTGGTTTTTATTGACACTTCAATAAATGCTTTTGATGCATTTCTTAGCATGATTAATAACAAATCGTACAATCTTTCAAGGTTTTATTCAAAAAAATTTGAACAAAAAATAATTGAAACACTAAAGGAAAATACTTTTGATATTATCCATTTAGAAAGTCTTTTTGTATCAATGTACATAAGTGCCATTCGAAAATATTCAAAAGCAAAAATTGTTTTACGAACTCATAATATTGAGAATATAATATGGAATAGAAAAAGTAAATTAGAAAAAAATATTTTTAGAAAAATATATATTGCCACCTTGTCATCTCAAATAAAAAGAGAAGAAATCGCAGCAATAAATACTTCAGATGCGATTGCTACTATTACAGAAGAAGATAAAAAATGGATTTTAAGTAATTGTAAACAGAAAAACATTAAAACAATCCCTTTTGGAATAGATATAAAAGATTATATCATTGATAATACCGAAATGGAAAAAAAATCATTGTTTTTTATTGGTTCATTTGATTGGTTTCCTAATGCTGATGGGCTAAATTGGTTTCTTGAAAATGTTTGGGGGGAAATGTTGGATGAAAATATTAATCTTTATATCGCGGGGAGAGGAATGTCAGAAGAATTTAAGAATACGAATTTTAAAAATGTTCATATTTTAGGAGAGATTGATAATGTAAAACAGTTTATGACATCAAAAAATGTTATGATTGTTCCTTTATTATCAGGAGGAGGAATGCGTGTGAAAATTATAGAAGGTATGGCAATGGGAAAAGTTGTTATTTCCACTTCAATTGGTGCAGAAGGAATTGAATGCACAAATAATAAGAATATTATAATTGCAAATACTCCTGAAGAGTTTATAAATTCAATAAAATTTGTTTTTCAGGATGAAGCATTGAATAATAGTCTATCAAAAAATGCACGCGAATTTGTATCTGCTAATTATGATAATTCTAAAATTTGCAAGGAATTGGTTCAATTTTATAAATCTATTAATTAATTTGTTTTGAAATTATTGGTTGTGTTATCTCGTGTTCCGTATCCTCTTGAAAAAGGGGACAAATTGCGTGCATACAATCAAATAAAAGAATTATCAAAAAGACACCAGATAGTTTTATTTGCATTAAACGATTCTAATCTTCATGAAAATGCCATCGAAGAACTAAAAAAATATTGTGTTGCAATTTCTGTAATTAAATTTTCGAAGCGTACAATTTTTTTAAATCTTATTCGTGCATTATTTAATGGTTTACCTTTTCAGGTGGGTTATTTTTATTTTTCTAAAGCACAAAAAAAAATTGATGAATTAATAAAAATTCACAAGCCAGACCATGTTTATTGTCAGTTAATTAGAACAGCCGAGTATGTGAAAAACTATTCTGAACTACTTAAAACATTAGATTATATGGATGTTTTCTCTAAAGGGATAGAACGAAGAAAAAAAACGGAACCATTTTATTTGCGACCTTTTTTTGCAATTGAGCATAATCGTTTGTTGAAGTATGAAAATAAGGTTTTTTCATGGTTCAAAACTAAAACGATTATCTCTGAGCAAGACAAAAACTTGATACCACATCCTAAAAAAAATGAAATTGTTGTTATCCCTAATGGAGTTGATATTGATTTTTTTAAGCCTTTTGCTCAAGAAAAAAAGTATGATATATTATTTAATGGCAATATGAATTACCCTCCAAATATTGAAAGTGCTGAATATTTAGTGAATGAAATTATGCCAATAATTTGGAACACAAATCCTAATGTTACAGTTTTAATTTCTGGTGCAAATCCTAATAAAAGAGTGTTAAACTTAGGTTCACAGAAGGTAATAATAAGTGGTTGGGTAGAGGATATAAGATTAAATTATGCTCAGTCAAAAATTTTAGTTGCTCCGATGCAAATAAGTATTGGTTTGCAAAACAAACTTTTAGAAGCTATGGCAATGAGAATAGCATGTGTTACATCCTCCCTAGCTAATAATGCATTAGGCGCAAAAAATGGAGAAGAAATTATAGTTGCTAATACGCCTGAAGAATATGCATCTCAGATTATTGATTTATTAACCTTTGAAGATAAATTGAGGTATATTGCTGTAAATGGGTATAAGTTTGCTTTAAATAAATTTAATTGGAAGAGTTCAGTATCAGCTCTTGAGAAGCTATTTGTAAAAAAATAATTTATGATGAATTTACAATATAGGAAGGCGACTATTTATGATGTTGATATAATTTTTGAGTTGGCAGATAGGATATGGCGCAATCATTATACTTCAATAATTTCTATTGAACAAATTGAATATATGCTGAATAAGATGTATTCATCTCAAAGTTTAATTAAACAAATGAATGATGGACACAACTTTATATTAGTTTATGATTCAGAAATTCCTATTGGCTATATTTCTTTTAGCAGCTGTGATGATAAAAATTATTTTCTACATAAGTTTTATGTTGATAGTTCGATTCAAAATAAAGGGATTGGATCTTTATTATTTAATTATGTTTTAAGAAGCATAGAAAACGCTAAAACGATTGAATTGACTGTTAATCGACAAAATTTTAAAGCAATAAATTTTTATTTTAAACATGGTTTTAAAATTAAAAGTGTTGAAGATTTTGATATTGGAAATGGTTATTTTATGAATGATTTTGTAATGCAAAAAGTAATAAAATAAAAAATTTCGGATGGAATCTTTTTTAGAAAAATTAGTTAAACACTTGTCTGCTAAATATCCGAACGATATAAGTGATTTGTGTATTGTATTACCAAATAGACGAGCTGGGATATTTCTAAAAACATATTTTGCTAAAACATTAAACACTACTTTTTGGGCACCTCAAATTATTGCAATTGAAGATTTTATAACATTATTGTCAGAATTGCAACCAGCTGACACAATTACTACTTTATTTGAATTGTATGATGTTGTTAAAAAATGCAATAAGGATAATACTGAATCTTTTGATGAATTTTGTAAGTGGGGACAAATTTTATTAAATGATTTTAATGAGATAGATAGATATTGTGTAAATGCAGACGATTTATTTTTGAACTTAAAAAACTTTAAAGAACTTGAAACATTTAGCTTAAATGATAATGAGTTGACTGATTTTCAAAAAGAATATCTCTTTTTTTTTAAGTCACTTGCTAATTATTATTCCGTTTTTACAAAACAATTATTATCAAAAAAAACAGCATATCAAGGCTTAGCATATAGAGTTGTACAACAAAATTTACAAGAAAAATTAGCAAAGCACAGTTGGAAAAAAGTAATATTTGCAGGATTTAATGCTTTGAATAAAGCAGAAGAAAAAATATTTATTTCACTGCAAGAACAAAATATTGCCGAAATTATTTGGGATGTAGACGCTTATTATGCAAATGATAAGACTCAAGAAGCAGGATTTTTCTTTAGAAAATTTAAAAACGCCCAACATTTTTCTAAACAATGGCAAAAATCTATAGTTGTTGAAGAAAACTTATTAAGCACAGAACAAAAAAATATTCGAGTTATTGGCGCAGCTAAGAATATTGCTCAAGCTAAAGTTGCAGGTAATATATTGGAGTCTTTGATTAAAGAAAATATACCATTACAAAAAACTGCACTTGTTCTGGCTGATGAAAATTTACTTTTCCCTGTATTACATTCTCTGCCTCCTTCAATTCAGGATATCAATGTTACTATGGGTTATCCCCTCAAAAATACTCCAGTTTATGGCTATATTGATTTGATTTTTAATTTGCATGAAAATGCTCAAAAAATTGCTTCTAGTAACAAAAAATATAGTTTCTATCATTCTGATATAATAAAATTATTAGCCCATCCATACAATACAATACTTTTTCATGAGTCAAATGATTTCGGAAAATTGAAGCTGATTATTGAAAGGATAATTGCTAGAAATATTGTTTTTGCTAACTCAAGGACTATTGAAAAGCTTGCTGAAGAAGTTGAATTTACCCGAAAAGATATTTTATTATTATTTTTAAAAAATTGGGATTCACCTCAAAGCTCTTTAACTAGTTTATATGAAATTATTGATTCTTTAAAAGAAGGAATAGTTATTAAGCAGGAAGATGATCATGAAAATAAAGCAAGTTTAGAGTTAGAATATCTATTTGCTTTTGTGAAAATAATAAACAAAATAAATACACTTTCAGCTGAATACAATACTTCAATAGATACGATAAAATCTTTGCGTAGTATTATTAATCAAATTGTTCGTTCCACTACATTGCCATTTTATGGAGAGCCACTTATGGGTTTACAAATAATGGGAATGCTTGAAACACGGACATTAGATTTTGAAAATGTTATTTTACTCTCTTGCAATGAAGATATTTTACCTTCTGCAAAAACAGTTAATTCGTTTATTCCGTTTGAGATAAAAAGGTTTTTTGGTTTGCCAACCTATAGCGATAAAGATTCGATATTTTCCTATCATTTTTATAGACTACTTCAAAGAGCAAAAAATATATATTTAGTTCATAATACCGAGACCAATGAATTTGGAAATGGTGAAAGAAGTAGATATTTAACCCAACTATTATATGAACTCCCAAAAATAAATTCTAATGTTAAAATTTCTGAGGAAGTAATTACGCTTCCGTTAAATGTTATTCAAAAAGAGAATATAATTTCCATAAAGAAAAATTCAGAAATTTTAGAAAAACTTGATTCAATAGCTGAATATGGCTTTTCTCCTTCCATGTTGAACAGGTACATTTCTTGTCCACTACAATTTTATTTTCATGCAATTGCAAGAATGAAAGAAGCGGATGAAGTTGAAGAAGTTCTTGGGGCAGACACACTTGGTACTGTTGTGCATGAAGTGTTAGAAAAATTGTATTCTTCTTTTGTTGGCAAAAATATTAGAGAAACTGACATTCAGAATATTAAGAAAGAAGTTGAAGCAATAACTCAAAGTGTTTTTGAAAAGCATTGCGGAAAGGAAGAATTGTATTTGGGCAAAAATTTATTAACGATTAAGGTAGCGTTGAAGTTTATTCATAATTTTTTAAACTCTGAAATTGAATTAATAAAAAAGAATAGAAACCAACCTCTCTTTATTAAGCATTTAGAATATGAGTTAAAATCTTCTATTTTAATTGAAGATAAGGTTGTTTTTTTTAAAGGTAATGCTGATAGAATAGATAATTTAGGAAATACAACAAGAATTATCGATTATAAAACGGGAACAGTTAAAGAGGAAGAAATAAGGCTTTCGGAGCTTAGTGAAATTACTACTGATAAAAAATTCGCAAAAAGTTTTCAATTACTTATGTATGCCTATATGTTTAATAAAGAAAGTGATGACAGGCAAGAAAACTTACTATCTGGAATCATTTCATTTCGTGAATTGAGCAAAGGTATGATGACTTTTAAACTTAATAAAATTGATATATTGGAGAAAGATACCTTAATTCAATTTGAAGATATTCTTTCAAAACTAGTATCTGAAATATTTGATATTAATAAAGAGTTTTCTCAGACAGATAATATTGAAAATTGTGAGTTTTGTGGTTTTAAAGGTATTTGCAATAGATAAATTACTTGTTTTTCCAATAATTGATATAAAACATTAGCAAACCAATTATTCCCATTAAGAATGTAAAAAATGTTTGTCCTCCATGAATTAGTATAGCTAAAGATTTTCCGAAATTCTCACTTCCTCCATAAAGTATTATAATTCCCGTAACTAAAAAATGATAAGCACCCATTCCTCCTCCTTGAATAGGAATAGATCGACCAATGGTTCCTATTGCAACAATAGACAAGCATGTGCCCCAAGTTAAAATAGAATAGTCGGCAAAAACAAAAAACCAAAAATAGGTCATTAGGTAATACCCAAGCCATATTAAAATAGTATATAAAACAAATATTTTTTTCTTTTCTAAATTTGAAATACTTACTAAGCCTAATTTCAATCCTTCTAAAAACTTTACAGCCCATGAAGGGGTGTTATCTTTAATCCATTTTTTGAAATAGATGAATAAAAGCACAAAAGTCAATAGTGTCAATACTCCAAATAATAAGAGCAACCATTTATTGTCTCCCAATTTTTCTTTTATCAAATTAATTGTTGGAGAATATATGTTAGCAGCTACAAATTCAATTATTTGGTTGAATTGTAGAATTAATGTTAATAATAAAAAAAGTAAAAGAGAAACAATATCAATAACCCTTTCAATTATTACAGTTCCTAATAATTCTGTAAATTGAATTTTAGTGCTCTTTTTTAAGGATAAGCAGCGAGTTATTTCTCCAAGTCTTGGTATTGCAAGGTTCACAAAATATCCTATTGATAATGCTGCTAGTACACTGTTGAAAGAAATTTTGTATTCATTATTACTTTCAATCAACATTTTCCAACGTAAAGCACGAATAACATACACAGCTAATGAAACCAATAATACAACATAAAACCACTGATATTTTCTGTTTTTTATTTCGATGAATAAATCGTTAAAATTCACATTTTTAAAAAATAACCATAAGAGGAAACATCCGAGTATAAGAAGAATTGAATATTGTAATAATTGTGTTTTGGTAGCTTTCATAGTTTGAAAGCCAATATTACTAATAATCGTTAAATCTTTTATGGAAACTTTGTAATCAAAAAATGTTTCCCTAGTTTTGCGATCTAATTATATTTGTATGCCCATTTTTTTTAGAGTTTTAATAATTGCTATAATTGTTTTTTTGATTGACATCTATTTTTATCAGGCTGTTAGTACGGTTATAAAAAATTTTTCTGACTCAAAAAAAAGTTTGATTTTTTATGTCTATTGGTCTTTAACGGCACTTACTATACTTGTAATTTTCTCCTTCCTTGTTGTGCAGCCAAGTGATTTACCAAAATTTTTAAGGTTATATCTTTTTGCTTTCTTGCTGATTTTATTTGTTTCTAAACTTGTGGGAGTAATATTTATTGGAGTGGATGATATTATTCGTTTTTTTAGATGGATCTTATCGTTTTTTTTAAGCAAGTCATCAGAAATTCTTGAACAAACTGAATCTACTGGTATCTCTAGGCTTAAATTTTTGAATCAAATAGCAGTTGGTGCGGCAGCTTTACCTTTTGTTAGTTTAATCTATGGAATGGTGAAAGGCGGATTTAATTATACTATTCATAAAACAAAAGTCATTCTTCCAAATTTGCCTAAAGAATTTAATGGTTTAAGAATTGTTCAAATTTCTGATATCCATTCAGGAAGCTTTGTATCTACAAGCCCTTTTGAAAGAGCAATAAAAATGATAAATGAACAAAATGCGGACATTGTTTTTTTTACTGGCGATTTAGTGAATGACAAAGCTTCTGAAGTGGAACCCTTTATGGATGTATTCAATAAAATTAAAGCACCTTTAGGAGTTTATAGTACACTTGGTAATCACGATTATGGTGATTATGTAACTTGGGGGTCTGTTGAAGAGAAAGAAAATAATTTAAATAAGTTAAAAGAAATACATTCAAAATTAGGATGGAAACTTTTACTTAATGAAAATACAGTTATTAAAAAAGGAGATGCAGAAATTGCTCTAATTGGTGTTGAAAATTGGGGAGGGAATTTACATTTTACTAAATACGGTGATATGGAAAAAGCTTATTTGGGTGCTGAAAAATATCCAGTAAAATTACTCCTTTCACACGACCCATCACATTGGAGCATGCAAGTGATTGAAAAATTTAAAAATGTAGATATTACATTTAGTGGGCACACACACGGCTTTCAATTTGGAATTGAAATTCCAGGTTTTAAATGGAGTCCATCTCAATACGTTTATAAGCAGTGGGCTGGATTGTACAAAAAAGAAAATCAATATCTATATGTTAATAGAGGATTAGGATTTTTAGGTTATCCCGGTAGAATAGGCATTTCTCCTGAGATTACAGTTATGGAATTATTTAACGTTTAATTATCTTTATTATGGCTGATGCGTTGAAAGAAATGTTTAATGAAAAATTCTATACTAAGTTTTCATTAGAATTTAAAAAAGCAGATAAAAATTTTAATTCTGAAAAATTTCTGAAAGATGTTTTAAACGGAATCGATGAATTGTCGCTTAATGAAAGGCTAAGAAAAACATCGATTGTTTTGAAAAGCCATTTACCTAGTGATTTTAAAAAATCGGTAGATATTCTTTATAAAGTAATTCCAAATTTAGATAGAGGTTACACAAGCCTTGTTTTTCCTGATTATATTGGTTTGTTCGGGCATCAAAATTTTAAACTTTCCATGGAAGCTCTAAAATATTTTACAGAATTTGGATCTTCTGAATTTGCTATTCGAGAGTTTTTAAAAAGGGATTTTTACAAAACATTGGCTGTAATGGAGAAATGGGCTGATGATAAAAATTATCATGTACGAAGATTAGCAAGTGAAGGAAGTAGAGCTAGATTGCCTTGGTCATTTAAATTGGATGAAGTGATAAAAAATCCTTCTTCTACAAAAAATATTTTAGAAAAATTAAAATCAGACCCTGAATTATATGTTAAAAAATCTGTCGCTAATCATTTAAACGATTTGTCAAAAGATAATCCAAGCTATATGATTGCAGTCATTAAAAAGTGGGATTCTAAAAATTTACATACAGCATGGATAATTAAGCATGCTTCTAGAACACTCATAAAAAAAGGGGATGTGGCAGCTCTTTCTGTTTTTAGTTTTGAAAAAAATGTAAATATTTTAATTGAAAATTTTAAAATTGATAAACCAAAAATTAAAATAGGAGAGACTTTAAAATTTTCATTTGATATAATATCTAAAAAAAACTCAACCCAAATGTTAGTTGTAGATTATGGAATTCACTATCAAAAAAAAGTAAATTTACCTTCTAAAAAAGTTTTTAAACTTAAAGAATTAGAATTAAAAGGATATGAAAAAATAGCTATTGTAAAGTCTCAGTTGTTTAAAGATTTTTCCACTCGCAAACATTATTCTGGTAAACACAAAGTTGAAATAATGGTTAATGGCAAGGTGTATGCTGAAAAAGAGTTTATTTTATATCTGTGATTATTATGACAAAGAAGGAATTAGTTCTATTATTTTTACTTGCTAGCATAAATTTTACACATATTATGGACTTTATGATAATGATGCCCTTAGCTTCTTATCTGATGCCTTTATTTGATATTAACCCACAACAATTTAGTTTTTTAGTTTCTGCATATACCTATAGCGCTTTTACGATGGGCTTTTCAGCTTCATTTATAGTTGATAGGTTTGATAGAAAAAAGGTCTTAATGTTTGGTTACAGTGGTTTTATTATTGGAACTTTTGCTTGTGCATTGGCTCCTTCTTTTGAATTATTAATGGCTGCTAGAATTTTTGCTGGAGGCTTTGGTGGTTTAATTGGTGCACAAGTATTGTCAATTGTGGGGGATACTATACCATTCGAAAGAAGAGCAAGAGCAATGGGGATAATGATGGGGGCTTTTGCTTTTGCTTCAGCTGTGGGTGTTCCTACTGGTTTATTTTTAGCAAAACATTTTGAATGGCACACACCATTTATCGTTATTGCTTCTTTAGGATTAATAATAATTGTACTTGTTTATTTTTTTGTTCCCAATGTTGTTTCACATATTCAATCAAAAGAAAATAGGGTAAAAGCTACAGCTGTAATAACAAATGTATTGAAAGATAGAAATCAACAAAGAGCTTTGTTATTGATGATTACCCTTATGATGGGGCATTTTGCTATTATACCTTTTTATGCTCCTTACATGGAATTTAATGTTGGTTATTCAAAAGATGATGTAACGTTAATGTATTTTGTCGGAGGAATTGTTTCAATTATTTCAGCTCCAATAATTGGCAAGCTTGCAGACAAATACGGAAAATTAAAAGTGTTTACTGTTTTTGCCATTTTAGCTACAATTCCTGTTTTTTTAATCACTAATATGCCTCGAACACCATTTTATATTGCAATTTTTGTGAATGCACTTTTTTTTATTTTTGCTGGAGGAAGAACCATACCGGCTCAAGCATTAATTACATCTGTAGTTACTCCTCTATACAGAGGAGGCTTTATGAGTTTGAGCACATCATTGCAGCAACTTGCAACAGGTACTGCATCTTTATTAGCAGGATTTATTGTAACAAAAAGTAATACTGGTGAATTTTTGAATTATAATTATGTAGGTTATATTAGTATTGTACTTACAGTTGCTAGCATATTTTTAGCAAGAAAATTAGTAACTATTAGTTAATTGTAATTTTTAGTCCATCATAAGCAAGTTTGATGTTTGATGGTAATTCCTTTTCAACTTCATTGTGCAATCCCAATTGGTGGCTGATATGGGTAAAGTAAGCCATTTCAGGTTTTAATTCATTAACCAAATCAATTGCTTGATTAAATGTAAAATGAGAAAGATGTTCTTCTTTTCGCAATGCATTTAATACTAATACTTTACTTCCTTTTATTTTTTCTTTTTCATTTTCTGAAATATAATTAGCATCAGTTATGTATGTAAAATTATTAATTCTAAAGCCAAAAACGGGAAGTTTGTAATGTAAAACCTCAATGGGTAAAATTCTTGTTTTGTTTATTTCAAATAATTTATTTTCGATAGTATGTAATTCAATTTCTGGAATACCTGGGTATTTAAAGTCGCTGAATATATACGCAAACTCTCTTTTTATTGCACTCTGAACTCGTTCAGAAGCATATACATCCATTTTTCTTTTATTAATAAAATTAAAAGCTCTTATATCGTCAAAGCCAGCAGTATGGTCTTTGTGCTCATGTGTAAAAATTATTGCATCTACTTTTTTTACATCTTCACGAAGCATTTGTTGTCTAAAATCAGGACCTGTATCAATTACAAAACAATTGTTATTGTCTTCAATCATAATAGAACTTCGTAAGCGATTATCTTTTTTGTTTGTTGATTGACAAACGATACAGTTGCATGCTATAATAGGTACACCCTGAGATGTTCCTGTTCCTAAAAACGTAATTTTCAAAATAGATTTTATTTAACTACTACAATTGAAAATAAATGTACTAATTTTTTTAGTAAGTTTGGAATTCAATAAAACATCATTTTATGTTTAAAAAGTTTTGGAGTAAAATATCATCTGTTGGAGTAAAATCAAATTATGATGATAAACTTGTAAAACGAATTACTCTAACAAATCAGTTTAATGTAATTACCCTTTTTGTTTTTTTCTTAAGTGGAATTAATAATTATTATTTAGGAGATATTTATTCTGCTGTTATAATAGAATCACTTACGGCAATATCTTTTCTAGGCATATATCTTAATTATATAGGTAAACATTATATTGCTACATCTTTTTTGTTGGTTGCTGTAAGTAGTGCAATATTTTATTTTGATTCTTATTCTGGGCAGGAGTCTGGTACTTATCTATATCATTTTCCTTTGATATTAGCTATTGCATTTTTGTTTGATGTAAGCCAAGTGAATAGGATGTTAATTCATTTTTTATTGCCGATTTCGTATTTAGGAATAAACATTGCAACCAATTATTCTTTATTCAGAAGCCAAACATTAACTATAGAAGATCGCCATGAAATGTTCATGTATAATCTTTTTTTTAGTTCTGCATCTATTGGTTTTTTTATTTATTTGACTTTACATAATAATATTAAAATGAATAAGGTGTTTGAGCAAAGAATAAATGAGCGAAAAGCAACTGAAAAAGCGATAAAACAGGCATTAGAGGAAAAAGATATTCTTTTAGCAGAGATTCATCACCGTGTTAAAAATAACTTAGCAATTATTGCTAGTCTTTTTAATTTGCAAATTAGTTCGATTGAAAATGAAGAAGCAAAAAATATTTTATTAGATAGTAAAAATAGGGTTAAATCAATGGCTTTGATACATGATAGACTTTATAAAAGTGAAAAGATGAGTGAAATTGATTTTGAAAGCTATACAAAAGATTTAATAGATGAAATTATAAGCTCATATCCTATGATGGCTAAAAACATTAATATTAAATCTTCTATAAGCACCATCAAATTAAACGTAAATAATGCTATTCCGTGTGGTTTAATATTAAATGAATTGCTTACAAATTGCTATAAACATGCTTTTGTTGGTAGAAACTCTGGAGAAATTTATATTGAATTCAAAAATATTGGTGGTTTAATGAAATTAATGGTAAAAGATAATGGAGTAGGGATTAAAATGGATTACAAAGATTCAGATTCCTTAGGAATGGTAGTTATTCAGTCTTTGTCAGAACAATTGGATGGGAAGTATTCATTCAGAGTAGATGGAGGTACAGTATTTGAATTGCAATTTGAACAAATTTAATTTTACTCTAGTTGTAAAAATAAAAAAACCTCGAACTTAGTTCGAGGTTTTTTATTTATGTTTAATCCAATTACTAGAAGTGGAAAGTTACACGTAATGAACCTGTACCTGTGTTAGAACCACGGAAACCAAAAATAGTTCCTTGGTTTAAATCAGTATCAAATCCAAATTTAGAAGAACCAGCAGTTTCTGTTTCTACTACACCTACAGTTGGACCAGTTCCACCAGTAGTTTCTACTTCTGATTTTCCTTTTCCAGACATTTGGTAACCTAATCCCCAACCATACTCAGCACCAACTGAAATTTTTGGGAATACAAAGTACTCAGCTCCGATAAATCCACGAACACCAATTCCTAAAGTCATTCCTGATTTAGTTTTTAATGTACGAGCACCAGCAGCACCAGAACCAACTACAGCTCCAGTTGAAGTATTCCAAGTTGTAGAAGTTGGAGTAGTTGTAGTACCTGTTCCATTAGAAGCAGACATAGTGTTACCATAAGTAAACTTGTTGCTCGACATAGATACCCAGATCATAGCATCTGCACCATAATAACCTTGTAAACGAGTTTTTCCTCTACGCATTTCTTTTCCAACACCAATAGCTATATTAGTGTTTTTCATAGAAAATTTGTCTTGCACTTGTGGTGCAGTTGCAGGGAAAACTGGTGCTGTTGTGTTAGCATCATCGTTTACCAAGTTTTTGTAAGTTTGGCTAGTAAAACCTAAACGTACTAATACACGGTAAGCATTTTTTTCATCGATAAATTTTTTACCAATGATAGTTTGGTTACCATTTAACCAGTTTACTCCAGGAGCAGCATTACCTGTGTTGCCATTAAATGCATTACCTACGTAAGTGAAAATAGGACTAGCATCCATGCTAATAGCCCAATCTTCAGCCTCTGGTAAAATAGGCTCACCTTTTTTTGATGTTAAATCTTGCGCAAAAGCACTTGATACGCCAAATGCTAAAGCAATTACTAATGATGTTTTTTTCATAGTTTTTGTTGTTTAGTTAGATTTTTTAGTTATTAATTAGATTCAAAATTAACTGGGCAAATATACAAATTATTATTAAATACAATAGTTATTAACATTTCATTTGTTTTTAACTGCTAATTGTTAATAACCTATCCCTTTGACCACTCTTTTTCCTCAAGAAGAGGAACAAACTTAAACTCTCCGTGCTCAATTACTTCAAATTTTTTGTCCGATATTTTATGTAATTCATTCATTATCTGAATTTTATCGCCAATTGGAATAATTAAAATACCACCAATTTTTAATTGAGACAATAAAGCTTTGGGTATTTCTGGTGCTCCTGCAGTGACTATAATTTTATCAAAAGGAGCAAACATTGGCAATCCTTTATATCCATCGCCATAGAATAGTTTTAAGCTGTTTCCATAGCCAAGGGTCGAAATAAATAATTTCGTTTTATCAAAAAGAGCCTTTTGTCGTTCTATACTATACACTTTGGCGCCCATTTCTATTAAAACGGATGTTTGGTAACCTGAACCAGTACCAATTTCAAGAATTTTTTCTCCTTTTTTTATTTGAAGTAATTCCGTTTGAAAAGCAACTGTATGTGGTCTTGAAATAGTTTGTCCTGCACCAATTGGGAAAGCAATATCTTCATAAGCCCTCTCAACAAAAGCATTATCTAAAAATAAATGGCGTGGGACTTTTTCAATAGCCTTGAGCACTTCAGCACTTTTTATTCCTTTTTCTTTAAGTAATAAAGACAATTGTCTTCTTAATCCTTTGTGTCGGTACGAATCTGTCATATAATTGGAAACAAAATTAACACTTCTATATTCATAAGTAACACTTATTTTTCAATAGCTAATTGTGGAAAAAACTACATTTGTGACTAAATAAGCTATAATTATGATAAAAATAGGCGTTTTGGGTGCGGGACACTTGGGTAAAATACATATACGATTATTAAAAGAAATTGAAAAGTTTGAGTTAGTTGGCTTTTATGATGTAAATCAAGAAGCAGGTTTACTGGTTGAGCAGGAGTTAGGTGTTAAATATTTTTCTAATTTAAATGAGCTGCTTGAATTGCTTGATGCGGTGGATATTGTTACTCCAACTATAACTCATTACGAATGTGCATCTAAAGCTATTAAAAAATCAAAGCATATTTTTATCGAAAAACCAATTACTAATACTATTGAAGAAGCAAAAAGTATCATAAATCTTGCGAAAGAGGCAAATGTAAAAGTTCAAGTTGGTCATGTGGAAAGATTTAATCCTGCTTTTTTAGCAGCAAAAGATTATTGTTCCCAACCTATGTTTATAGAAACACATCGTTTAGCTCAGTTTAATCCAAGAGGAACTGATGTTTCAGTAGTATTAGACTTAATGATTCATGATATAGATATAATATTGAGTATAGTTAATTCAAATATTAAAAGAATTAGTGCTAGCGGGGTTGCTGTAGTGAGTGATAGCCCTGATATTGCCAATGCAAGAATAGAATTTGATAATGGATGCGTTGCAAATTTAACAGCAAGTAGAATTTCAATGAAAAATATGCGAAAAACACGCTTTTTTCAAAAAGATACCTATATATCTGTTGATTTTTTAGATAAAAAAGTAGATGTTATCCGTTTAAAGAACGTTGAAGGCGAAGTTGATCCATTAGCAGTAGTCATAGAATTGGGTGCAGGAAAGGGTTCTAAACAAATTTACTTTGAAAATCCACAAATTTTATCAACTAACGCAATAAAAATGGAACTTGATACGTTTGCCGATTCCATAATCGGCAATTCCACTCCTTTAGTGCCTGCCGAAGATGGTTATAAAGCATTAGATGTTGCATACAAAATAATTGATAAAATGAATGCAACTTCTAACTTTGCAAGCCCAACAAATTAAATTGTGTCAATTTTATTGACCAAAAAATGCTAACATGAAAAACGTATACTATTATTGTTTTTTCTTTTTTTTAATTTCGGTTTTAACAAGCTGTGAGATTTATAATCCAAAGGAGCCAATTCCTGCTTATATTCGAATTAAAAAATTTGATTTAACTTCTACTTCTACTCAAGGAACAAATTCACACAAAATTACAGATGCTTGGGTTTATGTTGATGAAGAACTAATTGGTTGTTTTGAATTGCCAACTCGATTACCAGTATTAAAAAATGGAATTCACAGAGTAAAAATTAGAGCAGGAATTAAAGTGAATGGAATTTCTGCTACTCGTACACCTTATCCTTTTTATACGAATTACGAATTAGATGTTAATTTGGTAGAAGGGCAAGTGATAGAATTAAACCCAACAGTTAGTTATATTTCTAATACTCAATTTAGTTTTATTGAGGATTTTGAAGGTACGGGGCATATTTTTTATCCAAGGCCTTTGGGTACAGATACTGTGATTAAAATAACCACCATTCCATCTGAAGTATTTGAAGGTTCGGGTTCTGGAATTGTAGGTTTAGATTATTCTAATAATATAAGGTTCTTTGAAGCAATTACAGACCCAAATACACAATACGTTTTGCCGGCATCAGGTTCCCCTGTTTTTTTAGAAATAAACTACAAATGCGATTATCCATTTAGTATTGGGTTGTATGGATATACCTATTCTGGTTCAACACTAACAAACACTCAACAAGTAACAGCTATACAGGTAAATAATAGTAGTAGTTGGAACAAAATGTATGTTTATTTATCCCCAATTATTACTTCATCTATAGGAGCTAGTAAATATAGTGTGTTTATTGGAACACTTAACAATACAGGGCAAAGTATAGCTACTATTCAAATAGACGATATAAAACTTGTACATTTTTAATTGATAGAAACATTGTTTGATGAATAAAAAATTACAAGTTTTAAAATATATTTTAGCTGATATTCTTGCTGCTACAATTGCGTGGACGTTATTCTATGCATTTAGGAAAAGATATATTGAAACGGAGAAATTTGGGCAAGATGTCCCTCTTGTATTTGATGAAAATTTTGCATTTGGTTTATTATTAATTGTTTCTTTTTGGTTACTGCTTTATTTTTTATCTGGTACTTATAGAAATATTTACAGGAAGTCTCGACTAAGGGAAGTTGGTCAAACGCTTTTGATATCGGCAATTGGTGTATTAATCATATTTTTTAGTTTATTGTTAGACGATTTAATTGTTTCATACAAAAACTATTATCAAACGATTTTAACATTATTTCTTCTTCATTTTTTTATTACAGCTACTTTTCGATTTATACTTTCTAGTATTACCAATTATAGAATTCATAATAGAATTATAGGATTTAATACATTGTTAGTTGGTAGCAATGAAAATGCACTGAAGTTGTATAGTGATATGAAAAACATGCATAAATCAACAGGAAATTTATTTGTTGGATTTGTTCATATTGATAATAAAAATGGTTTTTCGCAGGAGCTAAAAAAAGATTTACCTCACTTGGGAGAATTATATGGAATAAAAAAAATAATTGAAGATTATAAAATAGAAGAAGTTATAATTGCTATAGAATCCTTTGAACATGATAGTTTAGGAAAAATTATTAATGAGCTGGATTATCAAAATACAATTATAAAAGTAATTCCAGATATGTATGATATTCTTTCTGGTTCTGTAAAAATGACTTCCATTTTTGGTGCTCCTCTAATTGAAATTTCTCGTGAAATTATGCCAGCATGGGAGCAATCATTAAAGCGAATTTTTGATATTGTGATTTCTATTTTTGTTCTTACTGTGTTCAGTTGGATTTATATTATTGTTGCACTAGCGGTAAAATTAACTTCTAAAGGACCAATATTCTATAGTCACGAACGTATTGGTTGGCATGGTAAACCTTTTTTGATACATAAATTTAGGTCGATGTATATTGATGCAGAAAAACACGGGCCTGCATTATCTAGCAAACACGACCCGCGTATTACACCATTGGGACGGTTTTTGAGAAAAGTAAGATTAGACGAAATACCCCAATTTTACAATGTATTAATTGGTGAGATGAGTATTGTGGGTCCAAGACCAGAGCGTCAATTTTTTATTGACCAGATAGTTAAACAGGCGCCTCATTACAGGCATTTGCATAAGGTTCGTCCAGGAATTACTTCTTGGGGGCAAGTAAAATATGGTTATGCCGAAAATGTGGAAGAAATGATAGAACGTTTAAAATACGATATTATTTATATCGAAAATATGAGCCTTGGTATAGATTTAAAAATTTTAATATATACTGCACTTATTGTCATTCAAGGAAGAGGAAAATAAGTTTGGATTATATTTTTGAATTAAAAATTATAAATTTAGGCTCTCAAATAAAAATTATAAAAAAATATGAAAAATATATCAGTTATAGGATCGGGAACAATGGGAAATGGGATTGCTCATACATTTGCTCAATGTGGGTACAATGTTTCATTAATTGACATTTCACAACCTGCATTAGAAAAAGCAATGGCTACTATTTCTAAAAACTTAGATAGGATAGTTGCAAAAGGAACAATAACAGAAGCAGATAAAGCTCAAACATTAAAAAACATTACAACATACACTGTAATGGCTGATGGTGTTAAAAGTGCTGATTTAGTGGTTGAAGCAGCAACAGAAAATGTAGAAATTAAATTAAATATTTTTAGAGAGTTAGACAAAATTTGCCCTTCTAATACAATTTTAGCAAGTAATACTTCTTCTATATCCATTACAAAAATTGGTTCCGTTACAAAACGTGCAGATAAAATTATTGGTATGCATTTTATGAATCCAGTTCCTGTTATGAAATTAGTTGAGGTGATAAGAGGGTATTCTACTTCTGATGAGGTAACAAATCTAATTATGGAAACTTCTAAAAAATTGAATAAAATTCCTGTTGAAGTAAATGATTATCCTGGATTTGTTGCTAATAAAATATTAATGCCAATGATTAATGAGGCTATTATTACGCTTCATGAAGGAACAGCAGGTGTTGAAGAAATTGACACAGTAATGAAATTAGGCATGGCTCATCCAATGGGACCATTACAATTAGCAGATTTTATAGGACTAGATGTTTGCCTTTCGATACTTAGAGTTTTGCAAGATGGATATGGTAATCCTAAATATGCACCTTGTCCTTTATTAGTAAATATGGTTACTGCAGGACATCTAGGCGCAAAATCAGGACAAGGTTTTTATAAATATACGGCTGGCTCTAAAGAGTTAGTTGTTGCAGATGGATTCAAAAAATAAAAAAATAAATATTGATTTTTTTAATAAAACGGAATTCAAAAAATGGATTCCGTTTTTTCTTATAAAATTACATGCAACGAATAGCTTTATTATCGGATACACATAATTATCTTGAACCAAAAATTTTTAAATTCTTGGATTCTTGTGACCAGATATGGCATGCTGGAGATATTGGAACAATTGCTGTTACGGATGAGCTTTCAAAAATAAAGCCTGTTATAGCTGTTTACGGAAATATTGATGGGCAAGATGTAAGAAAAGTTCATCCGAAGAACCAACGGTTTATGTGCGAGGGTGTTGATGTTTTAATGACACATATTGGAGGTTATCCAGATAGATATTCAGCTGATGCATTAACTGAAATAAGATTAAAGCCTCCTCAATTATTTATTTGTGGACATTCTCATATTTTAAAAGTAATGTTTGATAAAAAATATAATTTACTTCATATTAACCCTGGCGCAGCAGGAATTCATGGCTTTCATAAAGTAAAAACAATGGTGCGTTTTACAATTGATGCAGATAAAATAAAAGATTTAGAAGTGATAGAACTTGGCTTGAGGGTTTAATCATAATAGGTATCTTTGCGCAATTATTTTATGAACGAAAAAAACAAAATCTGGCAACCTTTTATTATGTTACTTTCTGTAACTACTGTTTTGCTGATATTTTCATTTTTTGTTTCTTCTGAATTTGAAATACTTGGATACAAAACAAAAAAAATTGCACTGTTTGAAGATATTACTTTAAAAGGTGCTATTAAAAAAGTTCCTTTGCCAGAATTAATTGTGAACGACTCAATTATATCAAAAGATAGTATTGCTTTTGCTCAGCGAAAAGAAGATCCTTCTAATATTCTAGATTTTGATATTTCGGATTCTACATCTGCACTAGCTAATTTTTTCGAAGCAATAAACGAATTAAAAAAATATAAACGAAAAGTTCGTATTGCTTATTTTGGAGATTCTATGATTGAAGGAGATTTAATTTCCCAAGATTTAAGATCGTTTATGCAAGACAAATTTGGGGGATATGGTGTTGGTTTTGTTCCTGTGACCTCAATTATCTCTGGTTTTAGAACCAGTGTGATGCATTCTTTTTCTGGCTGGACTACCTATAATTTATTGGATGAAGTACCTAAAAATCATTCCTTAGGAATTGCTGGTTATTGTTATGTGCCAACTGTTTTAAAAACAACCGATTCAACCAACGAAAAATTGGGTAGTACCGTAAAATATATTGCAGCTAAAAAGAAGCATATAGATAAATTTTATGAAATAAAACTATTAGATGAAATAAAAAAATTAAACTTGGGTGGTGT
>CAZJUY010000028.1:21974-42348 GCA_964549315.1 uncultured Chitinophaga sp.
TATGGTAAAAGTGATGAAAATAATAATGTTATTATTAATGGTAGGATATATAAATTGAAGGGAGAAAAAGCTGTAAATCAACTTTCAGTTAAAAGTGAAAACGAAATGAGAACTGCTAATTCTTGTTTTCAATGTAAATCTCCCGTTGATATATATGGCTTTAGTTTAGAGAGTGATAGTGGTGTTTTTGTAGATAATTTTTCATTCAGAGGAAATTCTGGGATGCCATTAACTAAAATATCACAGAATATTTATTCTCAAACTCAAGAATGTTTAGGTTACGATTTAATTATTCTTGAATATGGTTTAAATGCAGTTAGTTCTAAAATGACTGATTATTCATGGTATGAGCGTGGTATGAATAATGTAGTAAAACATTTGAAACAATGTTTCCCAAATACTAGTATTTTACTCGTTAGTGTTGGAGATAAAGGTTACAGAAATAATGGCGAATATGAATCGGATCCAGGAGTATTACCAATGATAGAAACTCAAAAACGAATTGCTAAAAATAATAGGCTTGCTTTTTGGAGTTTGTATGACGCAATGGGGGGAAGCGGCAGTATGGTTAAATGGGCTGAAGCAGATACTGCACTGGCAAATAAAGATTATACACATTTTAATTTTAGGGGTGCTCATAAGGTTGGGAAATTATTTTATGATAAGTTAATTAGCGAATATTCCGATTACAATAAAAAACATTAGAATTTGAAAAGTAGATTAACATATATAATTAGTTTTTATGCTTTATTACAGTTTTACTGTTCTAAAGCTCAAACTATTGATACTAGTACTTATAATCATTTAACATTTATAAAAAAAGAAAAAAATTTTATTCACAACGATAGCTCTTCTCTCGTTCAGTTTTATGAAAAGCTATATCAACTGCAACAATTAAAATCTTCTCGGATTAGTATTGTGCATATTGGTGATTCACATATTCAAGCAGACGGTTTGTCTGGCTTGGTTCGCCAGAAATTACAGTTAAAGTTTGGCAATGCAGGCAGAGGCTTTGTTTTTCCTTATCGTTTGGCAAAGAGTAATGAGCCCTCAAGTTATAAGTCATCTACAAACAAGGTTTGGGATTATAAACGAAATGTTTTTATGGATAAACCATTACCTATTGGTTTGGGTGGATACACAATTGAGTCAAGAGATTCATTGGCTGAAATAAATTTAATGGTAAAAGACCAGCCTGGTTTAGGTTATGCATTTACAAAATTTGCATTGTTTCATGATAAAAATCCTGAAAATTTCGATATTACTATTTGTGATGATTTAAACTGCGAGAGAGGAACGTTTCAATACAAAAATCAAAATAAAAATCCTTTTGTATCAGAAATTGTGTTTGACAAGCCAATAAAACAAATTGTTTTAAAAAACAAATGTGTTGATACTATTTGCCAAAAATCAACTCGAGTATATGGGATGCTTTTAGAAAACGATTCAAGTGGTGTGTTATACAATATGATAGGAGTTAATGGAGCAGAGTATAGGCATTATAATTTTTCAAAATATTTTTTAGAACAATTGAACTATTTGAAGCCTGAATTAGTAATAATTTCATTAGGAACAAATGAAGCGTTTGCTGGAAATTTTAATAAAGATATTTTTTACAAACAAATTGATTCCATGGTAGTAAGTATTAAAAGCAAAAATCCCAATGCTTCTTTTCTGCTTTGTACTCCCAGCGACTCATATAAAAGAAGTAGAAATGGAAGAATTAAAAACCCATTTGTAAAAGATGTTCAGGAAACAATTATTAAGTATGCTTTGGATAATAATATTGCCTACTGGGATTTATTAGAAGTGATGGGAGGATGGGGAAGTATGCAAAACTGGTATTTAAAACAATTATCTGCAAGAGATAAAGTTCATTTTACCTCAAAAGGTTATCAAATTCAGGGAGACTTGCTTTATAATGCAATAATTGATGGTTACGAAAAATATTTAAAGACAAAATTAAAATAAATTAATTTTTTTCTGTTTTAGCGTACTCATTTTTTGCCTTATCAAACTCTGATATAATAGATTCTCTTTCTGTAATTAGGCTAGAAATGAATATGCTTTTTTTATAAAATATCATCATCAGTACCCATTTGTTTTTTATTTCTAATACCGTATGATAATACCAATAGGTATATAAGCCACTCAGTGGTAAACTAACAGCATAAGCTATTGTAAGCCATTGTATGTGTGTATATTTCCAAACTAAAATAATCTGAATACTATGAAAAATCAAAAATGTAAACATTCCTCCAACCATTCCTATTGCGCCTCTAAATTCTATTGATTTTGTTGTTTTTCTGGCAATATAACCTGGAATTTCAAAAGGTAAAAAATTATTTATTAAACCATATAAATAAATGGGGAAGCCCAAAATAATAATAAACAATGCCTTTAGGTTACTCAAAATAAATGATTCATTTTGTTTTTTGCTTCTTAAATCATCATCGCTTAGCCCAATTTTATTTAAGTTTTCAAAATAAATTTTTAATCGTTCACGCATTTGTTCAACTCGTTGAGGCTGAATGATTGAATAGAAATCTACTGTTTCTACAATATTTTTAGTAATTAAAAATTCTTTTGATTTATCATCCTCACTTATTCCTAAATCTTTTGAAAGTTTGTATTTGTAGAGCGTTTCAATGTTTTTTACTAAATCATCTGTTTTTTCATCCTGAATATCAATAACGATTTTTTCAAGTGCTTTTGTGATGTCAGTTGTTAAATCTTGTGCGGCTTTAAAATTATCTTGTAAATAGGTTTCTTTATAATCAACACAATTTATTGGTTTTTTGATATTGATAAATAAGTTACGATTAAATTTATGTGGATTTTCATAGTTCAATCCGATGGTTGTTATTTTAACGTTTAATTTAAAATCATTTCTTGCTTCGGCTCCTAATACAATACGTGCAGCACCAGTTTTTATAGGTTTTAGTTTGCGTTCGGTAATACTTATTCCTTCTGGAAACATTAAAATAACTCCTCCTTTTTCCAAATGCTCAAAACATTTTACAAATGTCTCCTCATTTTTGTTCATTAAACTTGGATCATCTTGTTTACGATAAACAGGAATCATATTAAATTTAGGAAAAAGCCAACGTGTAAATTTTGTTTTGAAAAGTTCGCCTTTTGCCAAAAAATATACTTTTCGATTTAAAATAGTAGCTACTACTATTGGATCCATAAAAGTGCTTGGATGATTTGCTAAAACCATTAAAGGACCATCTTTAGGAACTAATTCCTGATTACGAATCACAATTGAACGAAAAAATATTCGTGTTGTAATTCGCATTAAAAGTTTTAAAAAAGAATATAGCATTTTTGCGTTTTGAGTAGGAAGTAAATTACAAACTTTGGTTATATACTTGTACTAGTCTTCTTTTGATATATTTGTCGTTACCTTTACAAAAGGTATTAAAGCTTAAAGTTAGCATTCCACCAGCTATAACATAAGCTCCAGAGTATATAATATCATTTCCCCCTCCTAATAAATAGTTTATTGTTCCTAAGGCAACCACCCCAGCACCTACAACAATTATAGGCGCTCCAATGAATGCTGAATAATACACCACATCATTTATCTTTTTTTTTCTGAGAAGAGATTTTACTTTCGGGTTACTACTTTTAGAAAAAACTTCTTTTTTTATTTCGGAATAGCCAAATTCACCACCTTGATAGTAAAATCGTTTACCTATTAAATCAACTCTTTCATCTAATTTTGGTAATTCTTTTTTTACAATAATTTCTTGCTTTACTTCTTTTTCAAAAGTTTCAACTAATCCACTATTAAATCTTATTTGGTGTATGTTCGACTTACTCTCGAGATAATCAGGACCATCAATATTTTCGAATTTTTTAAATTTCACATCTATGCTACTAATATCAATTATTTTACAAAGTATTTTATCGTTATTATGTAAAACAATTGTGTCTTGAGAAAAAGAAGAGAAGGAAACAATTAAAAAAAGTATAAATGCTATAATTTTTATTGATTTCATAGAGTAAATGTATTTCAAAATTTACTAATTAGCAATTTGATTTCAAAAATATATACCTTCGTAAAATGTTATCACAAAGGCAATTATTTTTATCGCATGTAGCGCAAACAAGTGGAACTCCTTTAGCATTGGAAATTGAAAAGGCAGAAGGGATTTATTTGTACGATACCTCAGGTAAAAAGTACATTGATTTAATTTCTGGAATTTCAGTTTCTAATGTTGGTCATCGACACCCAAAAGTTGTGGAGGGAATCAAAAATCAATTAGATAAATACATGCATTTGATGGTGTATGGTGAATATATTCAAAGTCCTCAAGTACAATTAGCAAAAGCATTAGCAGGTATTTTGACCACAAATTTAAATTCGGTTTATTTTGTTAATTCTGGCTCCGAAGCAATTGAAGGAGCAATGAAATTAGCAAAACGTGTTACTGGCAGAACGGAGATAATATCATTTAAAAATGCTTACCATGGCAGTACTCAAGGTGGTTTAAGTATCATGGGGAATGAGGAATTTAAAAACGCATTTCGTCCTTTATTACCAGATACAAAGCAAATAGACTACAATAATCTAAATGATTTAAAGCATATAACTGAAAAAACAGCTGCAGTATTTGTAGAAACAATACAGGGAGAAGCAGGTGCATTAATTCCTAAAAACAATTTTTTAAAAAAATTAGCTGAGCATTGTAAAAAAACAGAAACCTTATTAGTTGCAGATGAAATTCAATGCGGTTTTGGAAGGACAGGAAAAATGTTTGCATTTGAACACTATAATTTTGTTCCTGATATTTTATGTTTAGCAAAAGGAATGGGAGGAGGGATGCCAATTGGCGCATTTATTTCTTCAAAGGAAATAATGAATATGTTAACAAGCAATCCTATTCTTGGGCATATTACCACTTTTGGTGGACATCCTGTTTCTTGTGCTGCAAGCTTAGCTACTTTAAATGTAATTAAAGACGAGGAGTTGATTGAACAAGTTGAAGAAAAAGAAAAGCTATTCAGAAAACTATTAGTACATCCAAAAATAAAATCTATAAATGGTAAAGGACTTTTACTTTCAGTTGAATTTGATTCTTATGAACAAAATAAAGCAATAATTGATAGTTGTATTGAAAATGGAATTATTGTGGATTGGTTTTTATTCAATGCTCACAGCATGCGTATAGCTCCGCCATTAACTATTTCTTTAGATGAAATTAAAATGGCGTGTGAAATTATTTTGGAGGTTTTGAGTAAATAAAGATAGGGCCATCAAAATAAATTTATGTTGTTGTATTACAAACATAGCACCTAAATTTTTCTATATTTCTATGTGGTTTATTAATTTTTTATTCAAGCTTTGTTGATTGAATATTTTGGTTGATTTTCGGTGTTTTCATAAACCAACAATACATCTGTAGCTACATTTTCTTTTGATAATAAACTACCACTTATTTCAGGAGCATTCACGCCAGCATTTATGTTTTTGTCAGAAATAAAAATTCTTGCTTCATCCCAATAATTTTCTGTGATAAAACTTTTTAAAACATTATAACCACCTTCTACAATTAATGATTGTATGTTTTTTTTACCTAGCGCATCTAATATTTGTGGAATTATTTGTTCATCAAAATTAATTTTTATGTATTCTAAATTCTTTTCAGAAGCTTTTTCAATACTTGTAAATACTATTGTGGGAGTACTTTTATCAAGTAAAAAATAATAAGTAGGGATAATTAAATTTTTATCGGTTACAATTCGTAAAGGATTTTTACCATCTGAATTTCTTGTTGTGAGTTTTGGATTGTCAAGCAAAGCAGTATTTTTACCCACCATTATTGCTTGTTCTTCACTTCTCCATTGATGAGATAATTTCATGGATGCTTCATTCGAAATTTGTAAAGGTTTTTGGTTTTCATTTGTACGTTCAGCGTCAATAAAGCCATCTTGTGTTTGCGCCCATTTTAAAATGATATAAGGCCTATTCTTTTCATGAAAAGTAAAAAAACGTTTGTTTAAGTATTTGCATTCTTCTTCTAAAATTCCTGTTTTAACATCTATTCCAGCTTTAACCAATTTTTCAATTCCTCTACCACTTACTTTTGAGTGGGTATCAATTGTGCCAATTACAACATAGGGTATTTCTGCTGCAATAATTAAATCAGCACAGGGTGGAGTTTTACCAAAATGAGAGCAAGGCTCAAGATTTACATACAATGTAGCTTTTTTTAATAGTGTTTTATTGCTTTCGCTGATACTATTGATAGCATTTACTTCGGCATGTACTTTTCCATATTCTTGGTGATAACCTTCGCCAATTATTTCATCTTTATACACTATAACACATCCAACCATTGGGTTTGGTGCTACATTCCCGAATCCTTTTTTTGCCAATTCAAGGCAACGGTTCATGTATTTCTCGTGATTTGTCATATTTAAATTTGAAGAACAAACCTACTAAAAATTTGAGGCTTTATATTCAAATAAAATAAAATGATTTTTTATTATCTTTGAGCAAATTCAATAGATATATGAAATTACCTTCAGCACATTCATTAAAAAATATTGCTGCTTTAATAAATTGCAAATATGTTGGTGATGATAATCATCAAATCACAGGCTTAAATGAAATTCACATGGTTGAAGCTGGAGATATTGTTTTTGTTGATCATCCAAAGTATTATGATAAAGCATTAAAATCAAAAGCAACTACAATCATTATTAATAAAGAGGTTGAATGTCCAGAAGGGAAAGGATTGTTGATATCTGATGATCCGTTTAGAGATTATAATAAGTTGGTTCGTCATTTTTATCCTGTTGCATATTCAACTAAACAAATTAGCGATACTGCTAAAGTGGGGAAGGATACTATTTTAATGCCTGGAGTTTATTTAGGAAATAATGTAACAGTAGGAGATAACTGTGTTTTACATCCAAATGTAGTAGTGTATGATGATTGCCATATTGGAAACAATGTTATAATTCATGCAAATACAGTAATTGGTGCAGATGGTTTTTATTATAAAAAACGCGCAACAATGTTTGATAAAATGATTTCTTGTGGACGAGTTATAATTGAGGACGATGTAGAAATTGGAAGTGCATGTACCATTGATAAAGGGGTTTCGGGAGATACAATAATTGGTGCTGGTACAAAAATGGACAATCTTGTTCAAATAGCGCATGATACTCATATAGGTAAAATGTGTTTAATTGCTGCTCATGTGGCTGTAGCTGGTGTTGTAGTAATTGAAGATGGTGTTACACTTTGGGGGCAATCGGCAGTTAGAAGCGATGTGCGTTTAGGTAAAGGTTCTGTTCTTTTAGGGCAAAGTGGCTTAGGAGAAGACATGCCTGCTGGAAAAACATATTTTGGTAGCCCCGCTGGCGAAGCAAGAGCTAAAATGAAAGAGGTAGCTGCTCTTAAAATGTTGCCCGATTTAATAAAAAAGATGAACGAAAAGGATAAATAAGCTTTTTGGTCTTTAATTTATTTTGGTTTATCTAAAATTACTCGGAAAACTAAAATCGTTTTTTTAATTTTAGAGTAAATAAAATAATACATGAATGTAATCACTAAAAAAAATCATCCAAACGCATTAAAGATTTAAAACTTAATGCGCTTTTAGAGGTTACAAAAGCCATCAATAACAATTATTCTACCGAACAACTAATTGGTATCTTCAGGAATGTACTGCATGACGAGTTAGAAATTCCTAAACTTGTACTATACGGTTATGATAATGGTTGGAAATGTTTTTTAAAATATGGAGTAGGGAATGAGTTAAGCGAAATAAATGTTGATAGAGACTTACTTCAAATTAAAGAATATGGTTCTACCAATGATTTGACGTTACCAGAAAAAATAAAAAAGAATTTTGATGTCATCATTCCTGTTTATCATAAGCACCATCCACTGGCTTATGCTTTAATTGGTGATATTGCAGATAAAGTAGGAGTAGGAGTGGGAATAAAACATTTGAATTTTATTCAAACACTTACAAGTATTATTGTTGTTGCTATTGAAAATAAAAAATTAGCAAAAGAAAATATTCGTCAGGCTGCTATTAAAAAAGAATTGGAACTTGCATCAGAAATGCAATCGATGCTTTTCCCAAGCAAATTGCCTAGCAATAATATAATTGATTCTGCAGCATTTTATTTGCCTCATCAACAAGTTGGTGGCGATTATTATGATTTTATTTGGCTTAACGAAAAAGAATGTGTTTTTTGTGTGGCTGATGTTTCTGGAAAAGGTGTTGCTGCGGCTTTATTAATGTCAAATTTTCAGGCAAACCTTAGAATTTTATTAAATCATACGCCTTCATTTACTCAGCTTATTAAAGAGCTTAATACCAAAGTAATGTTGAGTGCAAAAGGAGAAAAATTTATCACACTTTTTATTGCTAAATACAATACTCAAACAAGAATTTTAACCTATGTAAATGCAGCGCACAATCCTCCTTTGCTTGTAAATGGTGATAATGTTGAGCTTTTAAAAACGGGTTGTATTGGACTTGGAATGTTTGATGAAATTGAAAAAGTAAATGAGGGAGCTGCTGTTTTATCGCCTGAAACAACCATTGTTTGTTATACAGACGGATTGGTGGAATTAGAAAATGAAGAAGGAGAAGATTTTGGAATAAATAAATTAAGTGATTTAATTCAATCTCACCAAAATTTGAATATGAAAGAACTTAATAATTTGATTATGCAAACCCTTATTGATTATAAGGTAAACCAGCCTTATATAGACGATATTGCCCTTTTTAGTATCAAGGCGCATTAGTTCTATTTTACACAATAAAATTTATTTAAAATCGTTATCCATAAATGTTCGGAAAAAGCGGAATAAATCCGTATTTTTGGGATGTAAATAATAACGTTTTTGAATGAACAATTTTATAACCCGATTTTTAATTTTTGTTTTGTTTGCAACAACTTGTTTAGCAAAAGCACAAAATAAAACAGTTACTTGGCAAGATAAGGGCTCACAACGAAAACTCATTCAGTTTTCTGGAGTTATTGTAGATTCGGATAGTTTGCGACCGATACCCTATACTAGTATTATCATCAAAAATAGTAATAGAGGAACCATAAGCGATTATTTTGGTTATTTTTCATTTGTAGCCCAAGAGTCCGATACTATTATTTTTTCTGCAATTAGTTTTAATGGAGCTCAATTTATTATCCCTGATACACTAACAACAAACAGATATTCTTTAATTCAGGTATTACGTAGTGATACCATTTATTTAAAAGGAGTTGAAGTTTATCCTTGGCCAACAAGAGAACAATTCAAATCAGCATTTATGAAATTAGAATTGCCTGAAGATGAATTTATTCGTGCCGATAAAAACATGGCTAGAGCCGATATGAAAGAGCTAATGACAGGAATGGCAATGGATGCAAGTTTAAATTTTAAAAATACGCAACAGCAATATCAGTCCAAATTATATTATGCTGGTCAATATCCTCCTAATAACCTCTTAAACCCCATTGCTTGGGCTAAATTTATTCAGGCATGGAAAAAAGGTGATTACAAAAAGAAATAAAAACATAATTAAAAAGTATTAATAAAATAGATTGTGCTCAAATTTTATTCCCCAAAAAATATACTTTTTACTTTTTTTATTTTAATAACTTCTGTTGTATTTTCACAAAACACAGCAACAGTTTACGGAAAAATTACAGATGAGGAAGGCGACCCTGTTGAAGATGTAACTGTTTCTATTATCGGTTCTACACAATCTCCTGTATTTACAAATTCAAGAGGTGAATACAAATATACTGTTCCAGCAGATCAAGAAGTAACCATTGTTTTTTATAGTATTAGCCATTCACAATGGCAACGAACAATTAAATTAAAACCAAACGAAAAATTAGAATTAAACAGAAGTTTAGTTTTTAAAAATCAGTTCCAAACATTAGAAGTAGTGGACGAAAATCGTTTTCAAACTACTACACGTATCGACCCAATTAATATTACACACATACCTACCGCAAGTCAGGATTTTAATGCTATACTTTTTACGTTGCCAGGTGTTTCCAATAGAAATGAGTTAAGCTCGGCATACAGTGTAAGAGGAGGAAATTTTGATGAAAATTTAGTTTATGTAAATGGTATAGAAATATACCGCCCATTTTTAGTTCGTGCAGGGCAACAAGAAGGATTAAGTTTTGTAAATGCTGATATGGTTTCATCTGTTTTGTTTTCTGCTGGAGGTTTTGAAGCAAAATATGGCGATAAAATGTCGAGTGTTTTGGATGTACAATACCGTAGACCATTAAAATTTGCTGGAACAGTGTCAGCAAGTTTGTTAGGTACGAGTCTTCATTTAGAAGGTATTTCTAAAGATCATCGTTTTACTTGGATGATTGGTTCTCGGTATAGAACCAATCAATATATTTTAAATTCCTTAGATACAAAGGGAAGTTATAAGCCATTTTTTATTGATGTACAAGCTTTTTTAACCCATGCCGTAACCACCAATTGGGAAATCAATTTGTTAGGAAATTATGCAAGCAATAAATATCAAATTATTCCTCAAACGCGCGAAACAGACTTTGGCACAATCAATCAAGCATTACGTTTAAAAATTTATTTTGATGGTCAAGAGATTGATAAGTTTCAAACTTCGCTTGGAGCATTATCTGCAAACTATCGTTCCGAAAACGATAAAACATCTTTAAAGTTTATTGCATCTGCATTTAGAAGCAAAGAAGCAGAGGCGTATGACATACAAGGACAATATTTTATTGATGAATTAGAAACTGATTTTGGGAAACCAACTTTTGGTGATGTGGTTGCAAATAGAGGAATTGGAACGTTTTTAGACCATGCTCGAACTAATTTAATTGCAAATGTTTATAGTGCCGAACATAAAGGAACTTATAATTACACAAATAAAATACAATTGCTTTGGGGTACAAAATATTCCTTAGAAAATATATCAGATAAATTAAGTGAATGGAAATATGTGGATAGTGCAGATTATTCCTCACCAACATCAATTCCATATTTATCGCCCGACTCAATGATTTTACAAAATTTAGTAAAACAAAAAATAAATATTGTTTCAAGTAGAATTGCAGGATACTTACAAGGAATTTATAGTAAAGATTTAAAAGATTCATCTGTACTTTCTTTCACACTTGGTTTTAGAGCAAATTATTGGACACTCAATCGCCAAACATTATTTGGTCCACGCGGAAGTATTGGTTTTAAACCCAATTGGAAAAGAGACTTTTTATTCAAATTTTCATCGGGTTATTATTATCAACCACCATTTTACCGTGAGTTAAGAGGAAATGATGGAAAAATTAATTACGATTTAAAAGCACAAACATCCATTCATTTTGTGTTGAGTAGCGATTATAATTTTAGAGCATGGAAACGACCATTTAAATTTATTGCCGAATTATATTATAAACATTTAGAAAATATTGTTCCTTACGAAATAGACAATGTGCGTATTCGTTATTCGGCTAAAAACAATGCTGTAGGTTATGCTACGGGTATTGATATGAAAGTGAATGGTGAATTTGTGAAAGGAGTAGAATCTTGGTTTTCATTATCTGTAATGCAAACACAAGAAAATATAAAAGGAGATTACTACTATGATTATTACAATAGTGATGGAGAATTAATTAAACCAGGTTTTACATTTAATACAATCGCTACTGATAGTGTAAAACATGAACCAGGTTATATTCCAAGACCAACCGACCAACGTGTGAATGTGGGAATATTTTTCCAAGATAAAATGCCAGGAATACCCGATTTAAAAATGCATTTGAATTTATTATTTGGTAGTGGTGTTCCTTTTGGACCACCTAATTCTCCTCGTTACAAACAAACCTTTAGAATGCCTCCTTACCGAAGAGTAGATATTGGCTTTTCATACCAGCTATTAAAAGAAAATCGCAAGCGTAAACCAAGTGGAGTAGGTAAACATTTTAATTCTATTTGGTTGAGTTTAGAAGTGTTTAATCTATTGGGAACAAACAATACTGTTTCTTATATTTGGGTAGAAGATGTAACCAACAGGCAATATGCGGTTCCTAATTATTTAACTCAGCGCCAGTTGAATTTAAGAACGATAATTAAATTTTAATCCATTTTCTACTGCGGGTAGTTTGGCTTAGTTAGTTAAAATGTCAAAAAAAACAAAAACAATCCCGTTTGAATTTGCAATAGAAAATATTTTTTCTTTGAATCCAAGAGTGCGCCCAATGTTTGGTGCGCATGCTGTGTATGTAGATGAAAAATTAGTGTTTATATTGAGAGATAAAGATGATTCGGATAGCGGAGTTTGGATCTCTACCACAGTAGAACATCACGAAAGTTTAAAAAAAGATTTTCCAAAGATGCATTCCATCAAAATATTTGAAACCCCTGTAACAGCTTGGCAAGTATTAGAAAAAGAAGACGATGATTTCGAAAAAAATGTAAATCATTTATGCGATTTAATTTTAAAAGGAGATGTTAGAATTGGTAAAATTCCAAAACCTAAAAAAAAGAAAAAAAGTAAATTGTAAATTCTTTTAGTTTTTTATTTCACTCAGTTATTCAATAAGAATCCAAACAAATCGACTCAAAATCCCTATAAATTCAATATCTTCGCAGAAATAAATTAAACCTGTGGAATTCGAACAACTTAATCTCGACAAACCTTTATTAAATGCCTTAAATGATTTAGGCTATGTTCATCCTACACCTATTCAGGAAAAAATATTTCCTTTGTTAATGTCAGGCAAAGACATAGTAGGTATTGCTCAAACAGGCACAGGAAAAACATTTGCTTATTTACTTCCCATTTTAAGACAATTAAAATATTCAGATCAAAAACATCCTAGAGTTTTAATTATTGTACCTACACGTGAATTGGTTTTGCAGATTGTAAAAGAGATAGAAAAATTGTGCACTTACAAAAACGTTCGCTTTTTAGCTGTATATGGCGGCACAAACATCAATACTCAAAAACAATTGGTTTACAACGGTTCAGATATTATTGTTGCAACACCAGGTAGATTAGTAGATTTAGCACTAACAGGAATTTTACGTTTAAAAGATATTAAGCAATTGGTAATTGATGAAGTGGACCAAATGTTGAGTTTAGGTTTTCGTCAACCGCTATTAAGTTTCTTGGAAACATTGCCAGCAAAGCGACAAAATTTGATGTTCTCTGCTACTATGAACGAAGAGATTGAACAAGTAATTGCCAAATATTTTCACGAACCACAAAAAGTTGAAGTTGCACCTCACGGAACGCCTTTAGATCAAATTATTCAAGTTTGTTATCATGTTCCTAATTTTAATACAAAAATAAATTTGTTGGATTATTTATTGAGAACAGATGTAGAATTAAGTAAAGTTTTGGTTTTCGTATCTACAAAAAAATTAGCCGATAATTTATTTGAGCAGCTAAAAAATAAATTTGTGGACGATGTGGCTGTTATACATTCCAATTTATCACAAACAGCACGTATTAATTCTTTGCGACAATTTCACGAAGGAACAAAACGTGTATTAATTGCAACAGATATTTTAGCACGTGGATTAGATATTTCGGATGTTACACATGTTATTAATTTTGATACACCCGAAACACCCGAAGATTATATTCACCGTATTGGAAGAACAGGCCGTGCAAACAAAGTTGGAACTGCCATTACTTTTATAAATGAGCAAGAGCAAGAATATCAAGTAGAAATAGAAAGGGTAATGAACAAAGCCATTCCTTATGAATCACTACCAACGGATGTAATTATTTCAAAAATTTTAACAGATGATGAAATGCCTAAAATTGTTGATAGAATAAATCAGAAGAAAGGGAAAGACAAACATGTTGCAGGACCAGCATTTCATGAAAAGAAAGCAAAAAATAAAAAAGTAAATTTGGGCGGACCGAGTAAAAAAGAAAAGTTGAAAGGTAAAGACGCAAAAATCAGAACCTTTAGAAGAAATTAATTTTTTGCATGCAATCACAACAGCAAAACAACCCCCTGCATGGCAAAACACTAGAAATGATTCTCAACCATTTAGTTAATTATTACGGATGGGAAAATTTAGCTTATCATATCGATATCAATTGCTTTAAAAACGACCCTAGCATAAAATCCAGTTTAAAATTTTTAAGAGCAACTCCATGGGCTCGTAAAAAAGTAGAAGATTTATATATTTCAATTATTGACAATTAAAAAATTTATATCTTCGGTACACCGAAGTTTTTCTCTCCGAAAAAGCGGAAAAACGGAGAGTAAAAGGTAGGTTTGGGGAAGACCACTCTGATTATTTGGGGGGATGCCCATAGAAAATAAATTATGAGTTATAAAACTATAAAATTAGCAAATGTCTTACTTTGTCTATTCATATTCTTTTCTTGTTCTAATGACAGGACAGAGAACCAAAGTAAAGTTATCGAATTAAAAGAAAAAGCTTTGCAAAAGGAAAAAGAACAAAAATTTTCTGAAGCAATTGACCTATATATAAAGTCTCTTTCCTACGATTCAATATCAATAGAAACGTACTTGAAGTTGGGGGAATTAAAAAACAATACTGGAGATTTTTCAGGAGCTTTGTCGGTTTTAAATAAAGCGGCTTTAATTGATTCTAAGAATCCTGAAATATATGCTAAAAGGGCTTTTTCCAAAGAACATTTGAATCAGTTAAAAGATGCTTTAAATGATTATAATTTATCTTTAGATTTAAATAAATTTTCAGCCAGAGAATATAATAATAGAGGGAATTTATTTCTAAAAATGGGATTGTTTGAAGATGCCCTGAAAGACTTAGATAAAGCAATTTCTATGGATGAAAGATTGGCTGTAGCATACTCTAATAGGGGATTAGTGAAGTCTGAGATGGGACAAAATATTGAGGCAATTGAAGATTATAATATTTCCATTAGCCTTGCTCCTTCAGATTTGGCATATTTTAATAGAGGTGTTTCTAAATTATATACAAAGGATAATATAGGTGCATTAGAAGATTTTGATAAGGCTATAAGTTTGAATAATAATTCCAGTAATTATTTTTTAAATAGGGCTTATGCAAAATACTATTTGAATCAAAAGAACGGAGCATGTGAGGATTGGTACCGTGCAAGTCAAATGGGAAACGTTGAGGCTCAAACTTATTATAATAAGGTATGCAGGTCTAAAAAAAGCGAAATACGATCATAAGTAATTTAGTCTTTCGTTGATATAGAAAAAAACATTTGAGAGTTACTCCTTATTTTGTAAAGTTAGGGCAGAAGGGCTTAATTTTTTTGTCCACTCAAAAGTATTAACTCCAGCTTCATCTAAGCCCCCGTAGGCGCTAAGCTGAAGCGTTGTATTTAGCAAAGGGCTTAGTGACATTTTTTATCCAGGTTAATCCTTTACGAGACCACAAGTGCTAATTCTTATTTTTTGTATTCAAGTTTATTCTTTACTTTTCCAGTATAGCCATCATAAACTAGCCGCGCTAAGCTGAAGCGTTGTATTTAGCAAAGGGCTTAGTGACATTTTTAATCCCAATAAAATTTCGAATCCTTAGGATTAAGCCCAATTCCTCACCAAATTTCCGCTTTTTCGGAGAGAAAAACTACGGTATATCGTAGTTTTTTCTCAGAAAAATATTTTTAATCAGTAAAAACCTTAAAAAACTGCTAAAAATCAAGTTTAATCTTATCGGTTAAAAAAGCTTGTTTGTAGAAAAAAAATGTAACTTAGTTGAAACTTTTAGGAAACCACAGCGTATAGTAATCGATTTAAAAAACTAAAGCCATTTTATGAGACAGCTAAAGATAACCAAGCAGGTAACTAATCGCGAAACAGCATCCCTCGATAAATATTTACAAGAAATAGGAAAAGTTGATTTAATTACAGCTGATGAAGAAGTTGAATTGGCTCGTAAAATCAGAGCTGGAGACCAAGCAGCTCTCGAAAAACTAACAAAAGCAAATTTGCGTTTTGTGGTTTCTGTATCTAAACAATATCAAAATCAAGGACTTAGTTTGCCCGATTTAATAAATGAAGGAAACTTAGGATTAATTAAAGCTGCTCAGCGTTTTGATGAAACGCGTGGTTTTAAATTTATTTCATATGCAGTTTGGTGGATTCGCCAGTCTATTCTTCAGGCATTAGCTGAACAATCGCGTATTGTGCGTTTGCCTTTAAATAAAATTGGGGCAATCAATAAAATAAATAAAACATTTTCTAAGCTAGAACAAGAGTTTGAGCGTGAACCTAGTGCTGATGAAATAGCTCAAATATTAGAAATTTCGGAACAGGATGTAAAAGATTCGATGAAAAATACTGGACGCCATGTTTCTATGGATGCTCCTTTGGCAACAGGTGATGACAATGCAGGTAGTATGTACGATGTAATGGAATCGGATGACAGCCCAAGCCCAGAAAATGGTTTGTTAAATGAGTCCTTACGTAAAGAAATTGAAAGAGCATTGCATACATTAACTTCTCGCGAAGCGGATGTAGTACGTTTATATTTTGGTTTAAATGGTGAACATGCAATGACTTTAGAGGAAATAGGTGAGCGTTTTGATTTAACTCGTGAACGCGTTCGTCAGATTAAAGAAAAAGCAATCAGAAGATTGAAACATACTTCCAGAAGTAAAATTTTAAAAACATATTTAGGATAAATTAAGTTTATAATCTTTTATTTATTCTTCATGTCATTTCGATCCGCCAACTGGCGGAGAGAAATCTCACGAATAATAAGATTTCTCTCTCCACTGCGTTACGCCTGCCTGCCGGCTAGGCAGGTTCGAAATGAGAATATGCATAAAGCAGTACTTATGGATTGCTTCGTTCCTCGCAATGACCTACTAATTGGATTTATTTAATAATTGGTATGAAGTTATTATTCCGTCCTAATAGCATCTAGAGTAGTTTATAGCATTTTTTGTCCTTGCGAAGGAGGTACGACTGAAGCAATCTCTACACAAAGCATTACTTATAGATTGCTTCGTTCCTCGCAATGACTTACTAATTGAATAATTATAAAAATTGCTACTCATTTAACTTCAGCTTGGAGTGGGGTTTTGTGTGTTGTCATGTTGAGCTTGTCGAAACATTGGGGTCGGCCTTCGCACATACAAATCTTAATTCTTTGCGCACGGTCATTCTGAACCAGCCTTCCGGTAGGCAGGCTTGTTTCAGAATCCGCGCGCTGTCAGTTTATCCCTGTTGCTTTATTCTGTTCTTTTGCCTTGACGCAAAAGAACGAAAAGGTCAGATTTGTAGATTAAAATTTCAATAAAATGAAACTTTCGAAGTAGCGGGAAGGAATGACGGCAAACGATGCCGAGTCGACTGTGTGAAGCGGTTTTGCCGTCTTGATTTTTTGTTTCTTTTTTATTAAGAAAAAAGAAAGCACAAAGTATTTCAATTAAACCCTTCGCACACTCTTCGACAGGCTCTCCGAAGGAGTCCTATGGACAGAGTGACTAGCGCACACGTTTTTTTTGTTCTTTTGCCTTGACGCAAAAGAACGAAAAGGTCAAGACTGAACAAAATTTTTCTAAAATTCTATTTGCTATCAAGCTGAGGCTTTAAACTCGTTCCGATTTTTGCAAAATCAGAACTCAAACACCAAAGCCTCTACACACTATCCAACACATTTGATAACAAATGAATTTTATAGAAAAATTTTGTTAGGTCAGATCTGTAGATAGTATTTATTATTCCGTCCTGATAGCTATCTAGAGTAGTTTATAACATTTTTTGTCATTGCGAAGGAGGTACGACTGAAGCAATCTCTACACAAAACAGTACTTATGGATTGCTTCGTTCCTCGCAATGACGTACTAATTGGATTTATTTTAATAATTGGTGTGTAATTGTTATTTCGTCCCGATAGGTAACTGGAGTAGTTTATAACATTTTTGTCATTGCGAAGGAGGTACGACTGAAGCAATCTCTACACAAAGCAGTACTTATGGATTGCTTCGTTCCTCGCAATGACTTACTAATTAGGATTATTTTAATAATTGGTGTGTAATTGTTATTTCGTCCCGATAGGTAACTGGAGTAGTTTATAACATTTTTGTCATTGCGAAGGAGGTACGACTGAAGCAATCTCTACACAAAACAGTACTTATGGATTGCTTCGTTCCTTGCAATGACGTACTAATTGAATAATTTAAAAAATCCCCGCTAGAACTAGCGGGGATTTTTTTATTCGTTTACAACTCCCATTTCACAGAACTTTTCAATCCTTTGTTCAATTCGTTTTCTTGGTTCTATTTTACTTAAAGAATCAATATGTTTTAATATTTCAGCCTTTACAGTATCAAATATTTCTTGATGATTGTTATGAGCACCTCCAATAGGTTCTTTGATGATGCCATCAATTAATTTGTTTGCGAACATATCATCAGCAGTTAGTTTAAGTGCTTCAGCAGCTCTTTCTTTATTATCCCAATTTCTCCATAAAATAGAAGAACAAGATTCTGGTGATATTACAGAGTACCAAGTGTTTTCAAGCATTAATACTTTGTCACCTATTCCAATTCCTAATGCACCACCTGAAGCTCCTTCTCCAATTATAATACAAATTACAGGCACTTTTAATTGTGCCATTTCTAATAAATTACGTGCAATTGCTTCACCTTGCCCGCGCTCTTCTGCTTCTAAACCGGGAAAAGCACCTGGAGTATCAATAAACGTTACAATTGGTTTGTTAAATTTTTCGGCAAGCTTCATTAAGCGTAATGCTTTACGATATCCTTCTGGGTTTGGCATTCCAAAATTTCGGATTTGGCGCATTTTTGTATTTACACCTTTTTGCTGACCAATAAACATTACTGTTTTGCCATCTATTTCACCAAATCCACCAACCATAGCTTTGTCATCTTTTACAGTTCTATCGCCATGCAATTCAATAAAAGTACCGTTAGTAATAGATTCAATGTAAGCTAAAGTATATGGTCTATCAGGATGACGAGATGCCTGAACGCGTTGCCAAGGGGTTAAATTGCTATAAATATCAATTTTAGTTTGTTTAATTTTTTCTTCTATTTCGGCAATAGTTTTTGAAGCATCAACGCCACTTTTTTCTGCTGCTTTTTTCATTTGTTCCAATTGCTCTTCTAACTCTTCAATTGGTTTTTCAAATTCTAAATAATTCATCTTTTTTTAGATTGATTAATGGTGGGCTAAAGTACAAATTATCCATTAAAAAAGGAAGTTTGTTTTTAGTTAAAAATTAGAAATAATCCAATCAAAACCAAAATAGCTCCAATTGAAGTTAAGCCATAAAGGCTCCATTCCAATGTGTTTCCTGTTGAATGAAGTATCATAGAAAAAATAAATCCTAAACCTAAAAAAATAACCCCTATCAAGGCAAGAATGCTTCCATTTTTAGTTCTTTTAGCATGATGTAGTTTTTTTATGTATTTAATGATGTACTCAACACTTTCTTGATCTAAATTTTTACTATTAATATGATTAATTATAGAATTTAAATTTTGTCCATGCTCCAGCATTTGAGTAACTTCCAATAAGTATTGATTTATTTTTTCTTTATCCATTTTCTAGTTTAGTTTTATCTAAAATAGAAATTCAATAAACGTGTTAAAATGATTATTATCAGCTTTTTGCTTAAGGTGAGTGGGAGTAGGCTATTAATTTAAAGTATCGGTGATGGTTTTTCCTTCGTCTTCTACTTTTTGAGCAATTTCTTGAACTTGGTTATTCATTTCATTTTTTGCTTTATCAATTTCTGATTGAATTTCGGAGGTGTGTTTTCTAATTTCTTCGGTAATTCCACCTGTACTCTTTTCTATTTGATTTTGTAACTCATTTTTTGCATCATTTAATTCGCGCAGTCCTTTTCCCACCCCTTTTGCAATTCCTGGTAATTTGTCGGAACCGAATAACATAAGGATTACTATAACGATTATGAATACTTCACCGCCACCTAAATTCAGAAATAAATAAATAGAATTTAACATTATTAGAGTATTGAATTACAAAAGTACAAAAAATAAAACCCGATGATTTTCATTCATCGGGTTTTATTTTTATAATTTAATTTGTATTTATTTTTTTAATTTTTCAGAATCTTTTTTCTTTGGTTCTAAATCAATTACAATTGGTGTTGCAATACAAATAGAAGAGTAAGTACCAATTACGATACCAATCATCAATGCAAATGCAAAGCCTCTAATTGTTTCACCACCAAATACAAAGATTGCAAACATTACAAAGAAAATAGTTAATGCAGTATTGATAGTACGGCTTAATGTACTGTTTAATGCATAATTAATTACTTTTTCACGTTCGTGAGGATCTAAGTCGGCTTTTCCTTTTTCCGCTAAATATTCACGTACACGGTCAAATACAACCACCGAATCCACCATTGAATAACTCA
>CAZJUY010000029.1:0-40565 GCA_964549315.1 uncultured Chitinophaga sp.
TATAGTTCGGCCCTATCAACGTGTCAGGTATGGCGAGCTGAGTTGTTTGTGCTACTGCATTTAAGCAGAGTAATCCAAGACAAATATTAAATAGGTTCTTCATGATCTTAGTTTTATTCAATTACTAATTTTCTCGTTTCAATCGATTTCTCACCTTTTATTTTTACAAAGTAGGTTCCTTTCGCAATACCTGAAATATTCATGTTTTGATTAGTTTCACCTTGTATTCTACCAAAGCTTTCCGAGCGAATTAATTTTCCATTGATGTCAGAAATTTCAATATTAATTTGCTGTGCAGTTTTAATATTGAATTTGAAGTTTACCATATCAGACGATGGATTCGGGTAAATTGACATATCAGTAACAAATGACTCTTGGTTCTCAATGCCTGTTACCGTACCGCTAAATGCAAGATTGTCTACCCACAAATAATCATTGTTTGTGGGCGCACTTCCACTTGCTTTCATTACGATGATACAAGTGTCAGGATTGTTTCCATCAACATAAGTTAAAGGAATTGTAAAGTTAGCCCAGCTCATTGCCATACCTGCAAGAGTTACACTTCCAGAGGCAACATTCATACGCATATTCATTCCGGTGTCCCAGCGTGTAAGTGTAACTTGAATAGAACCTTGGCTACTACCGTAAATCATATGCTGCCATTTACCTGTAAAGTTTGCGGGGCGCATATTGTATGCAAAACCCGATTTAGGCATCATCGTTAACGAATCTATAACTCCACTTACAGCAACACCGTTAACTACACCAGTACCTACAGTTTTAGAAGTTAATTTTAAATATGATACTCCCGGACTTCCCGGGGTTCCTTTAGTTGCGGTATATACACTTGCAATAGCAGTTGTGTTATTCATAGTTCCCCATCCATCAGGATTACTATAGGAGCCAACGGTTGTCCAGTTTTCAAATCCGGAATTTGGAATTTGTGCAAAGGCTGATGCTGTTATAAACATAGCCATGATCATTGAATTGATTGTTTTCATTTTATGAGATTTTAGATTAATAAAAATTGAGTACAGTATAGTACAAACGGAAACGCCCGTACCATATAGCATGGTCGGGAATGCAAGAGCTAAAGAAAAATCAAATTATTAGTACCCTGTGTTGCAGGTACAATGGATTGTCGTATAAGACGGGTGGTGCATGATAACTTTCGATAATACGATTATGCGTATTGTATAGAAAATTATAAGTGAAATAAGGAATCACAAATTCTGCTGATTGAGCTTTGAAAGTGATTACCTTTAGAGAAGTGTTTGAGTTGTGTTTATCTTTTACTTTTAAATAAGTTTCTTTATCATCACAACAATCCTTTTTTTGCATAGAAGAGCCGCAACATCCATCATCATCAGTCGGCTCGAATAATGAAATATGCTTTAGCTTTCCACCACAATAATGCAATTGAATATTCACTCCACAAGCTAAAGTGGTGTAAACAAAAAGCAAGGTGAAAACTAAAATTCTTTTCATTGTATGACGAAAGTACAAAATTCAATCGAGATAAAAAAATGACACTTATCAGAGTTTTATCGTAATATGCTTTTTGTTAATTAGTTACAGTGCAGACTACTTTAGATAAGTTCTAATCCTTAATAGTAAGTTGATTTGCCATTCCGAACCTTACCTAATTACACCTACACATCAGAATACTGCATTTGAAAGCACTTCTTGGCAGTTTACGCCCAAATCGGTAAAGCGAGTTAAACCACTGCCGTTACTTTACGCTAAAATCGAAAAACTTTAGAAAAGATTATAAAACAAACGAAAAGAATTGCAATCAACGTCAAAAATGAGGAAAGCGTAAAATACACTTGTTGCACCTTTGTTTTTGTAAACGATAAACGCCAATACCGTTCAATAAGAACCAATAATGTTCAATACGTTCGGGAATCGGCAAACAGTAAAATACAGTAATCGACCTTTGAATTTTTAAACGTAAAATACAATAGCCATGAAAGAAACGAAAGAAGAAAAAACAGAGCAAAAACAAACCGGAAATAAAACTGATAAAGGCTTATCAGGAACAGATGTCGAAAAAGGTGTTTGGGAAAAAGCAGCAGATACCATTGCCGGAGACAATAAATTAATGGGGTCGGTATTAAAACTAATATTAAGTCCAATCACTTTGCTTATAGGTGTTGGATTATTGATCTATGCCTTTATAAAATTAAAAGGACAAAAAGAGGAAATAGAAAAATTGAAAGCAGAAAACCTCAAGCTAAAAGAAGATTACATGGAGCTTGAGGAGGATCTTGAAAAAGTAAAGAAGAAGTATAAGAAGATAAAAGTGTTAACGGAAACAGAAACGGAAAATCCACATTTGGGAATTGGGCTCAATGCTATTAGAGATGTTATACCAATAGCGCAACCGGAGAAAAAGAAAACATATGAAACCGCTTACTTATAAAACGAAAGAAATGGAAAATAAATTAATTGTAAAACGCTATAAAATACCGGAAGATCTTCTTATGGATATTTTGCGCATTCTGTTTGGTAACAATATTAAGCATAAAATTATTGGGATTCAGGAGCGACAAAACATTGTATTACTAAATGTATATTTTGATTTGAACTCTATAAAGAATAGAGAAGCCAAAGAAAACATGGAAGGCATATTAACTGATTATAGCGAATACATGAAAGGCTTGCTTGGCGATACAATTTTGATGTTGGATGAAGACGATGATGAAAACGAATATTAAACCGATTAGAATTTAAAAGAATGGAAAGCACCTGTTTATATTGTGGAGAGCATTTTACGGCAATACGATCGAGCAAAAAATATTGCAGCGATAACTGTAAGCAAATGGCATATTTTAAGAGAAATGGCTTGGTGCTTTCGGGGACACCAGTAGCAGAACCAATTTTGCAAGTACCAGTTGTTAGCGTAAAGCCCTTTATTACTGATGAAGTTAGCGTAAAATACGATAACGAAAAAGATACCGTAAAATACGGTAATAATGAGCTTAACGTAAAATACGATAAGGATGAACAAAGTGAGTTTGAATTTGTACTGTTGGCGGAGGCTGAAGAAGAAGAAACCGAAATACCGGTTACGAATAAAATAAGGAAGGTAGAAAAAGAAATTCAGAAAGTTGAACCAATTAAGAGCTCTTTAACTATTGAACAAAAACAGGAAACAGAAAATGAACCTCCTTATAAATGGATCAACAGTAAACTCATTGGTTTAATTGAAAAAAAATACGAACAAAATTCAGGAGGTATAAAAATAAAAGAGCCTTTTGATTATTGGGAATACGAAGATGCACAGCGCATTGTTTGGGTAAACACTCGCTTTAGATGTTTAGCTGAAGGATTAATAAAGCTAAGTAATTATAGCCGCATAGACCAGCACACCTTGCTTTGCATAACGGATGCATTTAAGAGATTGGTTACAAGTACAACTTTTAATAAGCTACCAAATGATTATCCTTTTAAGGAATTAATAATCGAACTCTTTTTCGGACTAAATAAAACGCTTGAAGAAAAGAGGCATTTAAAAATGCTTGCTTTCAAACTAACAAAGGAAAGAAAAGCACAACTGATTTGCATTCGGCATCAATTAATGCTTCACACATCGGAAATAAAATTCTCTGAAATAGATTTTATCGAAGAAAAAACACATGAAGAAAAAGTACAACAATTAATCTCCGGCAAAAATGAAACAGAAAAGAAAAGTGATTGGAGATACAGATACGAAGCATTAAAGAAACAAGGATTATTAAAAAATCAACATCAAACCAAAACTGCATAATTATGAACAGGAAAGTAAAAATTAGATCACCTTGCCAAATTTTGGGATAATAAAATGTACAGGTGGAAGCTTAAAATCAACCTAAAAATTGGGCAAATTTAGGGCGATTCGAGGGCATTTCTTTATTTCAAAAGTTGTACGTAAATTAGCTATTATATTGATAATCAATATAATAAAATAAAAAAGGGAGTGTAGAACGGAAGTCAAAAATAGAAATGAAAAGTGAGAGCGAAAATAATAAAGGATTAACGGTTGAAAAACTAAGAATGATAAAAGGTTATGAAAGTGTGAGCGATGAACAAGCAAACAAGATTGTATTATCAATCAAAAAACTGGCTGTTCTTTTATGCGAACATCTTTCAAAATTGAAAAAGAAAAACGAGATCGATAATTCAAGTGAAGCAAAAATAATTTTGTTGAATACTGAAAATGATGTTTCGGAAATTGAATACAGAAAACAAGCATAAAAAAATTAATACTAAAAGAAAGGAGGCAAAAATGACAGAAGAACAAATAATCGCAAATCGGTTTGGACGCTTTGGTAAAAAGGAAGTAAAACAATCCACATCCAATTTAGCGGTCATGTACACAAGGGTTTCCGGCAAAGGTCAGTTTGATAAAAACGAGTCGTTGGAAACTCAACGCAAATCGATTGAGGAATATGCCAAGCGCAATAATCTAACAATTGTATCAGCGTTTGGTGATACTTATGAAAGTGCTAAAACGGATGCGAGGAAAGAGTTTCAGCGAATGCTGAGTTTTGTAAATACAAGCAAAGGCAAAATTAGCACTATCTTGGTTTACAAAATGACTCGCTTTAGCAGAACAGGAGGCAAAGCAATTTCTATCGCTGATGAATTAAGAGAAAAACATGGGGTTCATATTAAGGCAGTGACAGAACCAATCGACACATCTAATCCAAACGGAGTTTTATTTCATGATATGCAATTGTTATTTGGGCGTTGGGATAATGAACAACGAAAGCAAGTGGCAATGGCAGGAATGAAAGCCAAGTTTGAAAAAGGAATTTGGGTTGTGAAACCACCACAGGGTTATGATATTGTTAGAACAAGTGGTGAACGTAAAATTGTTGTGAATGCAGATGGAAAGAAAATTAAAAAAGCTTGGGAATGGAAACTGATGGGTATGAAGAATGAAGAAATTATTTTGAAGCTTCAGGCTATCGGTGTGAAAATGTACAAACAACAATTGCATAAAATTTTCATTAACCCTTTTTATTGCGGATTAGTATCACACGGAATGCTGAATGGAAAAGTGGTCGAGGGAGTGCATGAAAAAATGATTTCAAAAGAAACCTTTATGAAAGTGAATGAGGTTATTTCATCTTCAACTAAGTTCGGAGTACCGCACAAAGCAGAAGATGTAAATATTCCGCTTAAGGTTTTTATTAAATGCTCGGATTGTAATCAGCCCTTTACAGGCTACATTGTAAAGAAGAAGAACTTGTATTACTACAAGTGTAGAACAAACGGTTGTAAGTGCAATAAAAGCGCAAAAGAAATGCATCGCCTATTTTCAGACGAGCTTGAGAAATACGAGGTAAAACCTGATTTAACTGAAGCGATCAAAATTGAATTAGAAAGCACATACCATGAACTGAATAAAGACTCCGTTGAAAAGGAACTGATCCTTAAGGCGAGAATTGTCGAACTAACCAAGGATATTGAAACGCTTGAGGAGAAGCACTTCATAAAAGAGGAGATGCCCAAGGAAACCTACGAACGTTTTAGGGTAAAATACACTAAGGAATTTGATAAAATCCGGAAGGAAATGGCGACTTGTGGGATTTCCATTTCGAACCTAAAAGAAATGATAAATGAAGCTGTAATTCTTTGCCGAAACCTGCGCCAACTGTGGCAAGAAGGCGGTATAGCACTAAAGGAGGGGTTGCAAAATTTACTCTTCCCGTCCGGTTTGGTATATGACAAAAAAACTGGGGCATTTCGAACCTCAGAAATCAACTTTATAATTGCACAAATCGCCCGACACACGGGCGATTTGGCTTTAATAAAAAAGGGACTTAGTTCTCTTTTTGAGCCCAAGTCCCTTTCAGCGGAGAGTGAGGGATTCGAACCCCCGGACCTGTTACAGTCAACAGTTTTCAAGACTGCCGCAATCGACCACTCTGCCAACTCTCCGCTGCGAAAGTACTATTTTTTTTATTCCACAAATAAAAAACTGAAAAAAATATTTTTTTCGTACCTTTGATAAACTTCCCCATATGTCGATGTTTTTGATGAATTAATATACAATCAAATGAAAAAGAGCTTATTATCTATTTTTTTTGCAATAAGTCTTACAGTTGTTGCTTCTGCTAACAATGTAAAAGCTTATTTAACTACCGCTACATTTAATGTTCCTGGTAAGTTGCCTTATGTCGAAACCTATTTGTCGGTAATTGGAAATACAACATCATTTGTTAAAAATGCTTCGGGTAAGTATCAAGGAGCAATAGATATTGCTGTTGTTTTTACTCTAAATGGAGAAATAAAAAACGCTCAAAAGTATAGTTTAAACAGCCCAGAAGTAACTGACACAACTTTAGGATATCCAAATTTTATTGACCAACAGCGATATTCGTTATCGAATGGAAACTATATAATGGAAATTACTATTAGTGATAAGAATAATAAAATTGGCAAATCATTCTCATCAAAAATGCCTGTAAATGTTAGTTTTTCTGATGATAGAATTAATATTTCAGATATTCAATTGGTTGAATCCTATACCAAATCTTCTACACAAAGTATTTTGACTAAAAGTGGTTATGATCTTTTGCCATATGTTTCTAATCTTTATCCTGAGAACATTACCAAATTAAAGTACTATGCTGAGATATACAACGCCAAAAAGATTTTGGGTGATGGAGAAAAAGTGGTTTTGAGCTATTATTTACAATCAAATGCGACTAAAATTAAATTGAATGAATTTAGTGGTTTTTCTAAACAACAAGCAAACGATGTGAATATTTTACTAGCAGAATTTAATATTGAAAAATTACCCAGTGGAAGTTATACTTTGGTAATTGAATTGAGAGATAAAGAGAATAAAATTCAGGCAGAACAATATTGTAATATTGATAGGTTGAATAAGCCAGTTGAACTTAGTTTTGACGATATAAAGTCGATAGATGTTAGTACTACTTTTGCAAGTAAATACACAAATTCTGATACGCTTAAAGAATATCTTCGTTGTTTAAGACCTATTTCAAGCACATCTGAAATTCAATTTACTTCAAACCAAATAAAAGGGAATGAGCTTTTACTGATGCAACAATACTTTTATAACTTTTGGCAATCACGTAATCCTAAAAATCCTGAAGGTGAATGGCTAATGTACAAAATGGAAGTACACAAGGTAAATGTTGAATTTGCTACTTATGGTTTAAAAGGTTATGATACAGATAGAGGTAGAGTGTATTTGCAATACGGGGCTCCAAATAGTCGCCAAAAATTTGATAATGAGCCTAGCGCTTATCCTTATGAAATGTGGCAATACAATATTTTAAATGATAAAACTCAAGCCCACACCAATCCTAACAATAAGCAAAGTAATAAATCTTTTGTTTTTTATAACCCAGATTTAGTAAGCAATAGATACAAATTATTACATTCAAATGCTAGAGGAGAATTTAATAATTCACGTTGGGAAATTGATTTACATAAACGTGATACCCAATCAGGAAATTTTGATGTTGAAAAAGGGCAAGAGCACTTTGGCGGAAATATTGACGATAACTTCCGTAATCCTCGCTAATTTTTATGAAAGTTGCAGTTGTTATTCTTAATTGGAATGGTGAAAATTTTCTTGAAAAATTTCTACCAAGTATTTTAACAAACAACAGCCCTTATTCCGAAATCATTGTAGCAGACAATAAATCTACGGATGATTCAATTGTTTTTCTTGAAAAAAAATATCCTCAAATAAGAGTTATTCAAAATTCAGAAAATGGAGGTTTTGCAAAAGGATACAATGATGCATTAAAGCATGTGGATGCTGAATATTTTGTTTTGTTAAATTCTGATGTAGAAGTCACAAATGGCTGGATTGATGAAATTATTCAGTTAATGGATTCTGATAAAAATATTGCTGCTTGCCAACCCAAAATAAAATCATTTGAAAATAAAAAAATGTTTGAATATGCTGGTGCAGCAGGTGGTTTTATTGATAAATATGGTTACCCTTTTTGCAGAGGAAGAATTTTGGAAGTGCTTGAAGAAGATAAAAATCAATACAATGATGTGAGAGAAATTTTTTGGGCAACAGGAGCTTGCTTATTTGTAAGAGCAAATTGTTTTAATGAAGTACAAGGTTTTGACGAGGACTTTTTTGCACACATGGAGGAAATTGACTTGTGTTGGCGATTAAAAAATAGAGGATATAAAATTATGTATTGTCCTACTTCAGTTGTTTATCATGTTGGAGGAGGAACACTAAATAAAACGAGTCCTAGAAAAACATATTTAAACTTTAGAAATAATTTAATCTTGATTTGCAAAAATCATCCTCCAAAATTCTTTTTTCTGAAATTGTTAGTTCGGATGAAATTAGATGGGCTCGCTGGAATTAAGTTTTTAGTATCTGGGCAGTTTTCTCACTTTACGGCAGTTGCAAAAGCACACTTTAGTTTTTATTCTACTTTGTCTAAAACATTTCAAAAGCGAAAAAAATTAAAATCGGAAATAGTAAATTACACAACTACAGCAGTGTATTTACATTCTATTATTGCAGATTTTTATTTAAGAGGTAAAAAGACTTTTTTAGAAATTGATTTAAAAGAAAGATTCAAATAATTCTATTTAAGGAGCATTAAGTCTAGTGATAATTTATTCCAACTTTCTGGTAAAATCATTAGTATAGACCAAATAACAATTCTAGGAAAAACAATTTTCATATCCCATACAGGGTTAATTATACTAAAAGCAGCAACTACTATAAGTAAATCTAATCCCAAAAGATAAAGAGTGTATTTTGTAAAAAGCCCAATTATTAGTGCAAAGCCACCAATAAGTTCAACAAAAGAAGAATAGTAAGCACTTAATATTAAAATAATACTTGGCATTTTTACGTTCCCAAATTCATATTTAAACGATTTGATTACGCCATCCATTTTTACTTTTATTACTTTATCATAACCTTGCATGAAAAATAATATCCCTAATATTACCCTTAAAGTAAATGATAAAATGCTTTCTGACGTGAATAGTTCCATACAATAAATTTAAGCAAAGTTTAGATTAATTCAAAAAATAATAAATGAGAACAATCATTTATTAAAAAAACTTTCAATAGCAAGCTTATAAGAATTTAAACCAAACCCAGAAATAGAGCCTTTGCATTTGGCTGCTATTATTGAGTTGTGCCTAAATTCTTCTCGAGCAAAAATATTTGAAATATGAACTTCAATTACGGGTGTTTTTATTCCTGCAATTGCATCTCTTAATGCAACTGAGGTGTGTGTATATCCTCCAGCATTCAATATTATGCCATCGTATGAAAAGCCAATTTCATGTAATTTGTTTATTAACTCTCCTTCTACGTTACTTTGATAGTATTCTAAATCAATGGTGTTAAATATAGATTTTAAATTTGCAAAATAACTTTCAAAATCTTCCGAGCCATAAACATCTGTTTCTCTTGTCCCTAGCAAATTTAAATTGGGTCCGTTTATAATAATAAGCTTCATAAATAGTTATTATTTTACATTGTTAGTTAATAATTGTAGTTGTAAAGATAATTGAAAATTCCTTTTGTAAATTTATGTCATAATTCATGAATTGGAATATATACATACAAGGTTTTAAATCATTTCTGCAATTAGAAAAATCACTTTCTAAAAATAGTATTGAAGGATATTTGCATGATGTAAATTTGTTTGTTCGTTTTTTAGACGCTAATAAAATTTCAATAGCGCCCAAAGATGTAGAATTAAAATTATTTCAAGATTTTTTGAAATGGATCAATGAAATTGGAATGAGTGCACAATCCCAAGCAAGAATTATTAGTGGAATAAAAAGTTTTTATAAATATTTATTGCTTGAAAATATTTTAAGTAATAATCCCACAGAATTAATAGAAGCTCCAAAATTAGGGCGTAAGTTGCCAGACACACTTACTATTGATGATATTAATAAAATTATTAATGCTATTGATTTAAGCACACCTGAAGGGCAAAGAAACAAAGCGATGCTTGAAACACTTTATAGCTGTGGTTTGCGCGTTAGTGAATTGGTAAATATTAAAATATCTAATTTGTATTTTAATGATGAGTTTATTAAAGTAGTTGGAAAAGGTGATAAGGAAAGGCTCGTGCCAATTGGAAGTGTTGCAATAAAACAAATAAATATTTATAAAGACGAAATTCGATGCCACATTCCTATTAAAAAAGAATTTGAAGATTACTTGTTTTTAAATAGAAGAGGAGCAAAGCTAACGCGGGTAATGATTTTTACTATTATTAAGCAATTAGCATTTAAAGTTGGATTAAAAAAACATGTTAGTCCGCATACATTCAGGCATTCCTTTGCTACTCATTTGATTGAAGGTGGAGCAGATTTACGTGCAGTACAAGAAATGTTAGGACATGAATCAATCACAACAACTGAAATATACACACACTTGGATAGAGATTATTTACGCCAAGCAATTATTCAGTTTCACCCTCGCTCTTAATTAGCTACCACTATGCTCTGCTATTATTCTTTTTAGCCATTTTAGCATCATAAATATTGCGATGGTGGCGGCAATTAATAGTATAAAATTTACCAAAAAATATAAAGCTTTATTATCGTAGTTATCCCAAAGAGTTGCTAATATTCCAGATAGTTTATTTCCTATTGATGTAGATAAAAACCAACCTCCCATCATTAGTGCGGTAAGTCTTGGTGGGCTTAATTTTGAAACAAGAGATAAGCCCATCGGACTTAAAAATAATTCTCCAATTGTAATAACTCCGTAGGAAGATATTAACCACCATGGCGATGCCTTTATTCCCCCATTATGGCAAGCATAAACAGCTCCAATCATTACCAAAGTCGATAATCCGCTGATGAATAGTCCCCATGTTATTTTTGATGGAGTACTTGGTTCTTTGCCAAATTTTCTCAGGAAACCAAAAAAGAGAACAACTAAAGGTGTTAAAATAATCACCCAGCCAGGGTTTACAGATTGAAATAATTCAGTACTTATTAAATTTACTTTTTCATTTTCGTTTGGAATTTTTTCTGGCGTTTCATTTTTGAAATAAATATTTTTTCCTAGTTCTTTAATTGGGCTACCATTTGCATCTTTAATTTTTCTGAATTGATTATCCATTACAAACACACTATCCGTTTTCCCATCGATGTATTGAACCATTTTAATTTTTTCTGCTGCAGGTACAATTGCAGTTGGCAATGAGCGATCTGTATATTTTTCAGCCCAAGTTGTAAGTGCTGTTCCGTTTTGTTTAAAAACAGCCCAAAAAACGATTACTACAGCGAATATTGCAAGTAAAGCACCAATTGGTTCTTTGTCTTTTTGAGAAGCTTTTTTATAAAGTGAAAAATAGAAGTAAGCAACAGGCATTGATCCAAAAATAAAAGCATCGGTTGAGTCTGTTCCAAAAATATTGCCTGGTATTAGCCAGCCTACAACTCCTGCTACTAAAGCAGGAAAAATGGTAACACCAAATATTTTAGTCAATGAACTGTCTTCTGGTTGAGCAGGCTTTATTATATCAACATGTTTATAATGTTTCATCCCTAACCAAAATATTATTATTCCCAAAAACATTCCTATACCAGCACCCATGAATGCGTAGCCCCAGCCAAAATTATTACGTAGATAAGCTGCAAAAAAATTACATACAAAAGCGCCTATATTTATTCCCATGTAAAAAATATTATATCCAGCATCTTTTTTATCCCTGTATTTTTCTTCTGAATATAAATTTCCTAGTAGAGTAGAGATATTCGGTTTAAAAAAGCCATTTCCAACTATTATTAAAAATAATGCTATAAAAAACACAACTTCGCCTTTCACAGCCAACAAACAATAACCTGTTCCCATCATAATTCCACCAATAGTAATTGATGTGCGATATCCTAATTTCCTGTCCGCAAGCAATCCACCTAAAAATGGTGTTAAAAAAACCAACGCAATAAAAGTTCCAAAAATATCGGATGCATTCGCTAGTTCCAATCCCAAGCCTCCAGCAGTTTTATCGCCAGTCATGTACAATAAAAAAATACCGATCATTAAATAATACCCAAAGCGTTCCCACATTTCAGCAAAAAATAAATAATAAAGGCCTCTAGGGTGTTTAATTGTAGATTTCATAGGTAGATAATTTGTTTCTCCAAATATATGTAAATAAAAAAGCCCTTTATAATTTAAAGGGCTTTTTGTTTGACTACAAATCTTTCTATTTATGTGGTTGTTACTTGTCCTTCATTTTGTTTAATAATACTCTTTTTAATTTATCTTTTGATTTTTAAAGTTTTGCTACTTTTTTTATTGGTAAAACAGCTTTGAATTTTGCATGATACTCCTTTTGTAAATCAAGTTCTTTTTGTCTTTCGCTGATTTCTTCATCTACTAGTTTTTCTACTTCTTTATCACTCAGTTCGTCAATATTTTCTTTTGACTCTTTCATTTCTTGTCTGCGTTTTTTTCTTGATTCTTGAAGTTTCTCAGTATATTGATTATATACAGGCCAAAATTTTTGAGCTTCTTCTGGGGTTAGATTCAACTCTTGAGTAATAAAAGCTACTCGTTGCGCTTCTATGTTTTCTCTTTTTTCTGCTTGTTTTTCTTTTTTGTCAGCGTGAGGTTTGTTTCCTCCTGGTTGTGCAAAAACAAATGTTGATGTGCTAATAAGAAATAATACTAAGATTCTTTTAAATGCTGAAGTTTTCATATTTATTTGTTTTAATTTATAATTCATTAATTCTATTTTCATCGATATTGTTTTCGATTAAATAATCCAAAATTTCTTGTTGTTCGCTTGATTTTTCTTGTGATGAGTATTTTACTAACTCATCAATAATTATCGATTCATCAATGTTTTGAATTGCATCATCAAACGTAAATTCATAATTTGTATAATTGTTTTTTTGAATTGCACTGTTTGTATATTTTATAGCAACACTTGCTAATAATGCAACCGCAAAAACAGGAATTGCAAATTTTGGTCTAATTATCATCATCAACCATTCTTTGATTGATAAGGTTTTGTTTTTTGGAATATTAGTTTGCATGTTATATGCAAAATCATCGAAATAATTTTTTGGTAACTCAAAAGGATTATATTTTGGGATACCACTCAATATTGGGGCAATGGACGATAGTTCTTCATAATCATTAACCTTATTCTGAATAGTATTGGCAAAGTTTTCAAAATAATCATTACCTGTTTTAAAAGGTTGATTTTTTGATAAGCCTTCCAAGTCTTCGATATTTAATTTGTTATTCATTTGTGTTTTGATTGTAAAAAACTAAAAAGGTTTAATTGGTTTTTAAATATTCTTCAATTTTTTTTACTGCATGGTGGTATGAGGATTTTAATGCTCCAACTGATGTGTCTAATATTTCGCTCATCTCTTCATATTTTATTTCATCAAAATATTTCATGTTGAATACAATTCGCTGTTTGTCTGGTAATGTTAGTATTGCTTTTTGTAGTTTGGTTTGTATTTCGGTCCCATTATAATAACTATCAGCTTCCAAATTATCAGCTAAAAAATGTGAAACCTCGTCTATTGGAATTCCTGAACGCTTTTTTTTCTGATTTAAAAAGGTAAGAGATTCGTTGGTTGCTATGCGATATAGCCAGGTGTATAATTTTGATTCTTCTTTGAAACTATCAAGATGTCGCCAAACACGAATAAAAACATTTTGCAAAACATCATTTGTATCGTCATGGCTTATTAATATTTTTCGGATATGCCAATACAATTTTTTTTGATACTCACGCACCAAAAGATTAAACGCATAATTACGTGTTTCGGGATTTTTAAATTGTTCTAAAAGTTGTTTGTCGGTATCAGACATATAATTGTTATCAGTTATTTGTTAAAGGTTAGCCTTGTTACGAATAACTGATAACACTTTAACTTTTGCGTTTGATTACTTTTTTTACAGCATCAACAATATTTACGGCATCTAAACCGTATTTTGTCATTAATTGATCTGGTGTTCCACTTTCTCCAAAACTATCGTTTACTGCAACCATTTCAATTGGCGTTGGTAATTCACGTGCTAATAATTGTGCTATGCTGTCTCCTAGGCCTCCATTCATTTGGTGTTCTTCAGCTGTAACAACACATCTAGTTTTTTTAGCTGATGTTATGACTGCAGAATTATCTAAAGGTTTAATTGTATGAATATTTATTATTTCAGCGCTTATTCCTTGTGCAGCTAATTGTTCTCCTGCTTCAATTGCTTTCCAAACTAAATGTCCTGTTGCAAAAATAGTAACATCCGTTCCTTCGTTTAACATAACAGCTTTTCCTATTTCAAATTTTTGATCAGGAGCAGTAAAGTTTGGAACAGTTGGCCTTCCAAATCTTAAATACACTGGTCCTTCATGATTTGCAATTGCAATTGTTGCTGCTTTTGTTTGGTTAAAATCACAAGGATTAATAACAACCATGCCTGGCAACATTTTCATTAATCCTAAATCTTCTAATATTTGATGTGTAGCACCATCTTCGCCTAAAGTTAATCCGGCATGAGAAGCACATATTTTTACATTTTTACCAGAGTAAGCAACTGATTGTCGAATCTGATCATATACTCGTCCTGTAGAAAAATTTGCAAATGTTCCCGTGAAAGGAATTTTACCTCCAATTGTTAAACCTGCCGCAATACCGATCATGTTTGCTTCTGCAATACCAACTTGAAAAAAACGTTCTGGGTGTTCTTTTGCAAATGCATCCATTTTTAATGAGCCAGTTAGGTCGGCACACAATGCAACTACATTTGGATTGCTTTTTCCAAGTTCTGATAATCCTGCGCCAAAGCCAGAGCGCGTATCTTTTTTTTCTGTATAAGTATATTTTTTCATAGTTAAGGATATTGTCTGTTTTTAGTTAGTATGAAATATTCTTTCATATCTGGTGCTGTCAATTTTTTTTGTAATTATTTTTCCTTCTGTGTTTATTTCACTTTGGAAGTAAACAGAGTCAATAATGCTCGGCATAATTTTGTCTCCTTCTTCTATGATTTTTCTTTCTGTTATATGAAGTCGATACCAATTGATTTTGTTTTTATTCATAAATGCTTGAGTAGTTGGGCAGACTTCCATCGTAGAATCCGTTTCAGAAATGGGTCCTCCACATTCTCCTCCATATATTAAAAGATGAGAAATAGGATTGTTTTGTTTGTCCAAAACAATATATAAAAGTGATTCGTAGTCATCTCCAGTTAATTGAATAATTACGGGTTGATAATTTCCAACTTTTTCTTGAATTGATATAAAATACGCATCCATATATTGACAAACATAATTAGCATCTATGCCTGTAATAGGAACTATTAGTTTGAATTTTTGAGCGCTATCTAATTTTATAAATTGTTTTGATTTTTTTTTGTCTGTATAAAGAATATAATTTTCGTCATAAAAAAAATTATCTGCTATTAAAGTATTTTCAATGTTGTTTAAGGCGAAAGAAGAATTTTCGAATATTATATCAGCAGAAGAGCTTGCTTCATTGTTGTTAGAGCAACTTGATAAAAAAATAAAAACAGAAAAAATAAAACTAGAAATATAAATTGTTTTCATTCTTTTAATATAATTTCACAGGAGTTGAAATTCCTGATTCTATTTTAAATCTTTTTTCGATTGTATAAATTGATTCTTTGGCATTTTTTGGTCTGAATTCCACTCTGTATTTCCCTGGTTGTAATACTATTGTTTCTTGAGTTAAAAAATTATTTAAGTTGCATACCCAAACTAATTTATTATTTTCTTCTACATATACACTTCCATAACCTTCGCTTGGTTTTTGTATCGTAACACTACCTGATTGCGGTATTTCTACAGTTGTAGTTTTGCTTTGTGCAATGTCAATTTTATCTAATTTAATTCTGGGAAGTGTTAAGATTTCTACATCATATTTTCCAATTAAATATTTTTCGGTGCTGTTCATTTGTTGAACATTTAATGTTTGCATTTCTCCATTTTTTCTGAGAATACAATTTACAGAAGAACTACCACTGGTTTTAATACTTAAATAACCTTGAGCAGCATCTACTGCAATAATATTGTGTTTGCCTGGCACTAGTTCAATATTCTTTTTTTCAATTGGAGGGATAGTGTGCACTACCATTTTATATGTACCAACAGGGTCTATTACAATTGTATCAGGTACACCTTTGTTGTTAATAGTGTGAATATAATTATAACGAATTACACCAGATTGCTCGTCATAAAAAGTCATGTTCACATCTGTTTCGGTTGGTTTGCCTATTTGGTCGTTTAAATTTACTTGTGCTGTTGTATTGTTTAATGCTTGAGAGATAACAATGTTTAAAATATTTTTAAAACTAGATTCACTAGAAGCATCGTAAAATTTTCCAATACAACCAAAAGTGTTTAAGTAACTTTGGTCTAAGCCAATACCAATAACAAAAGGTTTTAAAATAATGTTATTTTTTTGTAGTGCTAATGAAACAGCACAAGGGTCACCATCGCATTCTTCAATTCCATCTGTAATTAAAATAATTATGTTACGAACATTTGGGGCAGTGGTGGAAGGAAAATCGTTTCCACATTGCTCCAATGTGTATGCAATTGGTGTTGTTCCTTTTGGAACAATTTGTTTTAATTTGTTTTTAATAGCAGAAGCGTTGTTTTTTCCAAAAGGCACTTCAAGTTTTGTGTCTGTACAACTTCTTTCAGGACGAAGAGGGACTTGATGTCCATAACAACGAAAAGCTAATTCTAAATTCGGATTATTTACTTTTTGAATACTATCTAAAAATTCGTTCAGCATTTTTTTAGCAATATCCATTTTCATCCCACTTTGCCATTGACCAAACATACTAAAGGAAGCATCAAAAACGAATTCAATACGTGTGAGTGGTTTTGTTGGTTGGGCCGATAAATCAAAAGAAGCAAAGTTGAAAGTCAAAAAAAGAACAGTTGACAATAACTTAAACTTTATTTTTTGAAGAAGATGTTTCATAGAATGCCTTTTGAATTTTGACTTGATTACTTTTAATTTTACCTAGTAGTCTCCCAATGTTTCAGCATTCTGATTCAAAGCCTGTGCCAATTGTTCGTCATTAGGTGCTACTCCATGCCATTTGTGGCTTCCCATCATAAAATCAACGCCATTACCCATTTCTGTTTTCATTAAAATAATTACAGGTTTTCCTTTGCCTGTATGCTCTTTTGCTTTTTTTAAAGTAGAAACTACAGAATTAATATCATTGCCTTTTTCTAAATCTAAAACATCCCAACCAAAAGCTTCAAATTTTGATCTTAAGCTTCCCATAGGTAGTACTTGGTCTGTTGAACCATCAATTTGTTGGCCATTCATATCAACTGTAGCAATAATATTATCTACTTTTTTTGCTGATGCATACATTGCTGCTTCCCAAATTTGTCCTTCTTGTAACTCCCCATCACCATGCAAAGAATATACAATTGACTTGTCGTTATTTAATTTTTTTGCTAGTGCAGCGCCAATAGCTACAGACATACCTTGTCCTAGTGAACCTGAAGCAATTCTAACGCCAGGTAGGTGTTCATGTGTAGTTGGGTGACCTTGCAAACGAGAATTTAACTTACGAAATGTTGCTAATTCTTTTACGGGAAAATACCCTGAACGTGCTAAAACACTATAAAAAACAGGAGAGATATGGCCATTAGATAAAAAGAAAACATCCTCAGCATTTCCATTCATATCAAATTTTGCAGCATTGTGTTTCATTATATCAAAATAGAGCGCAACAAAATATTCAGCACAACCCAATGAACCACCAGGGTGTCCAGAGTTAACTGCATGAACCATTCGAACAATATCTCTTCTTACTTGGGGAATAATTTTTTCTAATTCTGCTACTGAAGCCATAATTATGTTGATTAATAGTTGATTTTATTTTACAAGCGTTCAAAAGTACCACTTTTTACAAGCCTTTCGAGTTTTGTTGAAAATATGGTTTTATTGTTGAAAACTCACGGCAATTAAGGAGAATATGGGTTTTATATGACTTTTGAGTTATTTATATTTGCAGGCTAAAATAAATTCAAGAATCAGTAATAAAGATTAAAAAAATAAAACTGTTTCTGCTTTTAAACTTTTAACTTTCAAACTTTTAACTTTTTTAAAATGGCATTACAGTGCGGAATAGTAGGATTACCAAATGTTGGAAAATCAACTTTATTTAATTGTTTATCAAATGCAAAGGCTCAGGCAGCAAATTTTCCTTTTTGTACCATTGAACCAAATGTAGGAGTTATAACTGTTCCTGATGAACGTTTAGAAAAATTAGAATCTTTGGTTCATCCTGAAAGAGTTGTTCCTACCACAGTAGAAATTGTGGATATAGCTGGTTTGGTTAAAGGAGCGAGTAAAGGGGAAGGCTTAGGGAATAAATTTTTAGCAAATATCAGAGAAACAAATGCAATTATTCATGTGTTAAGATGTTTTGATGATCCAAATGTAGTTCACGTGGATGGCTCTGTAAACCCTGTTCGTGACAAAGAAATTATTGACACAGAATTACAATTGAAAGATTTAGAATCGGTTGATACTAAATTAAAACGTGTTGAGAAACAAGCAAAAACAGGGAATGATAAAGATTCAAAAAAAGCTTATGATATTTTATTACGCATAAAAGGATTTTTAGAACAAGGACAATCGGCTCGTGCTGCAGATTTATTGCCAGAAGAATTACCTTACATCGCAGATATTCATTTGTTAACTATAAAACCTGTGTTGTATGTTTGTAATGTAGATGAAGGTTCTGTTGTAAATGGAAATAAATATGTGGAAGAAGTAAAAGCAGCTGTAAAAAATGAAAATGCAGAAGTGCTTATAATTACTGCTGCTATGGAAGCAGAAATAGCAAGTTTGGATACATATGAAGAACGACAAATGTTTTTGGGAGAAATTGGATTGAAAGAACCAGGTGTAAATAAATTAATCAAAGCAGCTTATCGTTTGTTGGATTTACAAACTTATTTTACCGCAGGTGTAAAAGAAGTGAGAGCTTGGACTATCACCAAAGGAATGACTGCTCCACAAGCAGCAGGCGTGATTCACACTGACTTTGAAAAAGGATTTATTAGAGCAGAAGTAATTAAGTACAATGATTTTATTACTTTAGGTTCAGAAGCAGCATGTAAAGAAGCAGGCAAAATGGGTATTGAAGGAAAAGAATATGTTGTTGCAGATGGAGATTTGATGCATTTTAGGTTTAATGTATAGTTAATGGAGATAAGAATAAAAAAAGAATCAAGTGAGGGGTTGATGAAACTTGCTGATTTTGAATGGAAGCAAAATAATCGGAAGTCACTAGTAAGGCTGCTTTATTTTGTTTTGTTCTACCTTTTATTTTTTTTGATATACGGAGTTTGGGATTCAGTTCGTCTTAATACTGTTGTTAATTTTTTTATGGGAGTTGTAGTTTGTTTAAGTTTTATTTTTCTTCTTATAATTGTTGGAATTTTGAGACGCAAGAAACAGATATTTTCTCATTTTAAATTTCAAGGAGCTAGATTTGATAATTTTAAAAGTGTTACAGAAATTGTGATTAATGAAAATATAGTAACCTACCGTAATTTTGAAAAATATTTAGAATTCAAATGGTCAAGTTTTTATCATTATCAGTACATTGATGATATTTTAAAACTTAATGCAAATATGGAAGGAACATTTGGTATAATTGTAGATCGCAAAGATATTGATAAAGAACAATTCGAATGGCTATTAAGATTAGTTGAATCAAAAATTACAAATAAAAAAATATTTGGCCAATAGTCTTTAGTTCGTAGTCTAACGAAAAAGACTTATTACAAATGACTTTAGACTAAATACTATAAAATATGGCAAAAGAAGTAAAATATAACGAAGACAGTATAAAAACCCTAGAGTGGAACGAACATATTCGTTTACGTCCAGGAATGTACATTGGTAAATTAGGAGATGGTTCTTCGCCTGATGATGGAATTTATATTCTATTAAAAGAAACATTGGATAATTGTATTGATGAATTTGTGATGGGGAATGGAAAAACAATTGAAGTTTCTATTAAAGAAAAATCTGTTCGTGTACGTGATTATGGAAGGGGAATTCCTTTAGGAAAATTAGTAGATGTAGTGTCGAAAATTAATACTGGAGCAAAATACGATTCAGAAGCATTTAAAAAATCAGTAGGATTAAATGGTGTTGGTACTAAGGCAGTAAATGCTTTGTCAAGCTATTTTCAAGTACAAGCATTTAGGGAAGGTAAAACAAAATCTGCAGAATTTTCTACTGGTAATTTAACTAAAGAAACCAAAATTGTTGATTCGGATGCCAGACAAGGAACACTTGTAACTTTTATTCCAGATGAAAAAATATTCGGTAAATATCATTTTATAAATGAGTATATCGAAAAAATGTTGTGGAATTATGCATACCTAAATACAGGATTGACAATAATTTACAACGGACAAAAATTTCATTCAGAAAATGGATTACTTGATTTATTGACTCAAAATATCAATGGCCCAATTTTATATCCAATCATTCATTTAAAAGGATACGATATAGAAGTTGCTATGACACATAGTAACCAACAGTACGGGGAAGAATATTACTCTTTCGTAAATGGACAACATACTACGCAAGGAGGTACACATCAAGGTGCATTTCGTGAAGCGGTTGTAAAAACTATTAGAGATTTTTATAAAAAAGATTTTGAAGCTGTTGATATTCGTACATCTATAATTGCTGCTGTTAGCATAAAAGTTCAGGAACCTGTTTTTGAATCACAAACAAAAACCAAATTAGGTTCACAAGAAGTAGGTCCTAAAGGTCCTTCGGTAAAAGCATTTATTGGAGACTTTTTAAAAACAGAGCTAGATAATTTTTTACATAAAAATCCAGAAACGGCTCAGGCTATTCTTCAAAAAATACAACAGAGTGAACGTGAACGAAAGGATTTGCAGGGTATTCAGAAGCTGGCAAGAGACAGGGCGAAAAAATCAAATTTGCACAATAAAAAACTACGTGATTGTAGAATTCATTTAACATCTAATGATGAGCGCAATTTAGATACTACACTTTTTATTTGTGAGGGAGACTCGGCAAGTGGTTCAATCACAAAAACACGTGATGTAAATACACAAGCGGTTTTTAGTTTAAAAGGAAAACCATTAAATGCATTTGGCTTGACTAAAAAAATTGTTTACGAAAACGAGGAGTTTAATTTATTGCAAGCTGCTTTAAATATTGAAGATGGAATAGAAAATTTGCGATACAATAATATTGTTGTTGCTACTGATGCCGATGTGGATGGTATGCATATTCGTTTGTTGTTAATGACTTTCTTTTTACAATTTTTTCCTGATTTGGTAAGAGGTGGACATGTTTATATTTTACAAACACCTTTGTTTCGTGTAAGAAATAAAAAAGAAACTATTTATTGTTATAGCGAACAAGAACGCAAAGATGCAATTGAAAAATTAGGAGCAAAGCCCGAGATAACACGATTTAAGGGATTAGGAGAAATATCGCCAGATGAGTTTAAACTTTTTATCGGAAAAGATATGCGCAAAGATCCTGTAATTATTGGTAAAGACAGGAATATAACAGATTTGTTAAGTTATTACATGGGTAAAAATACACAAGAGCGTCAAGATTTTATTATTGATAATTTGGTGGTAGAAAAGGATTTAGTGGAAGGGTAGGTTTTAGTATTTAGATATTAGATTTTAGAGAAAAATGAGCAACGAAGAAAATATTAATGAAGAATTGAATAATGAAGGAAATGACCTTCATAACATTACACATGTTTCTGGGATGTACCAAAATTGGTTTTTGGATTATGCATCTTATGTAATTTTAGAGCGTGCTGTTCCTTATGTTGAAGATGGTTTAAAACCCGTTCAACGTAGAATTTTACATTCAATGAAAGATTTAGATGATGGGCGTTACAATAAAGTAGCAAATATTATCGGGCATACAATGAAATACCATCCGCATGGAGATGCTAGTATTGGTGACGCATTGGTACAATTGGGACAAAAAGATTTATTAATTGATACACAAGGTAACTGGGGAAATATTTTAACTGGTGATAGAGCAGCAGCTCCTCGTTATATTGAAGCAAGATTATCAAAATTTGCACTTGAAGTTGTTTTTAATCCTAAAACCACAACTTGGCTATCAAGTTATGATGGAAGAAATAAAGAACCACAAACTTTACCTGTAAAATTTCCATTGCTATTAGCGCAAGGTGTTGAGGGTATTGCTGTTGGTTTAGCTTGTAAAATGTTGCCACATAATTTTAATGAATTATGTGATGCTTCTGTACAGGTTTTGAAAGGTAAAAAAACAGATATCATGCCTGACTTTGCAACAGCAGGGATGGCAGATTTTAGCAATTACAACGATGGATTGCGTGGAGGAAAAGTGAGAGTAAGAGCTAAGATCACAGCATCAGATAAAAAAACATTAGTAGTATCGGAAATTCCTTATGGTACAACAACGGGTTCCTTGATTGATTCTATTATTTCTGCAAACGATAAAGGAAAAATTAAAATTAAAAAAGTAGAGGATAATACTTCAGAAAATGTAGAAATCGTAATTCATCTAGTTCCAGGGATTTCACCCGATAAAACGATTGATGCTTTGTATGCATTTACAGATTGTGAAGTTTCTATTTCTCCGAATGCTTGCATCATTGAAAATGACAAACCTAGGTTTATTGGTGTAAATGAAATTTTAAAAATTTCTACGCATCAAACATTAGAACTGTTGCGAAGAGAACTAGAAATTGAAAAGGGTGAACTTCAAGAATCGTATTTATTTTCATCATTAGAAAAAATATTTATTAAAGATGAGATGTATATCGACTTTAAAAAATATTCTGATAAGGAAACTTTATTTCTTTATTTGGATGAACGATTCAAAAAATACAAAAAACAGTTTATTCGTACTATAACGAATGATGATTACGAGAAGTTAACTCAGATTCCAATGATACGTATTACTCGTTTTGATTCTGCAAAAGCAGATGAAAAGATGAAAGCCTTGGATGCGCGTATTAAAGAGATTGACCATCATTTAGCAAACATGATTGATTTTGCTGTTGAGTATTTTAAAAATTTAAAGAAGAAATATGGTGTAGGCAAAGAACGTAAAACAGAAATTAAATCATTTGAAACTATTGTTGCAACTAGAGTAGTGGTTGCCAATGAAAAACTATATGTTAATCGCGAAGAAGGATTTGCTGGTTTTGGCCTTAAAAAAGATGAGTATGTAGAAGATTGTTCTGATATTGATGATATAATAGTTTTTAGAAAAGATGGAACAATGCAAGTTTCAAAAGTAGCAGATAAAGCGTTTGTTGGAAAAGATTTGATTCATATTGCTGTGTTCAAGAAAAACGATGATAGAACTGTTTACAATATGATTTACCGAGATGGCAAATCAGGTAGTGTATTTATGAAGCGATTCCCTGTAACAGGTGTTACACGTGATAAGCAGTACGATTTAACCAAAGGAACAAAAGGTTCTGAAGTGCTTTATTTTACAGCAAACCCGAATGGTGAAGCAGAAATTATTGAAGTACAACTAAAACCAATGCCAGGATTACGCAAAGTACAATGGGAAATTAATTTCGCAGAACTAGCTGTGAAAGGTCGTAATTCAATGGGGAATGTTGTTACAAAATATGCAGTTCGAAAAATTCTTTTAAAAAAGGAAGGCGTTTCTACCCTTGGCGCAATTGATATTTGGTTTGATGATACTGTTCAACGTTTAAATACAGATAAAAGAGGAACGTTCTTGGGAAGTTTTGGTCCTACAGATAAAATATTAACCATTACACAAAGTGGCTACTATAAATTAACAGGATTTGACCTATCAACTCATTTTGATGAGGATATGATTCTGATTGAAAAATTTAATTCGAATAAAGCTGTAGCTGCTATTTACCTTGAAGGTGATAGCAAAACTTATTTTGTTAAACGATTTATGGTTGAACAAACAGATAAAAAAGTTTTATTTATTACTGAAAGCCAAGGTTCACGAATTGAAATTGTAACAACAGAAGCATTACCTGTTGTTGAAGTAAAATTTAGTAAAGTAAAAGATAAAGAACTGCCAGATCAAAAAATTGATTTGAATGAATTTATAGAAGTGAAAGGTTTAAAAGCGAAGGGAAATAAATTATCCTATGCAAAAGTAAAAGAAATAAATCTTTTGCCAGCTGTTGAAGTGCCAATAGAAGATGATGTTTTAGAAGAATTTGAAGAAAGTGGTCTATCTCCACTTGAAGCAATTAAAAAAGCACAAGAACCTAAAAAAGAGAAAAATATAGTTTCAATTGATATGCAATTGAACGAAGAAATGAAACTGCCATCTGAGGAAAAAAAGAAGAAAAAGAAAGGGAAAAAGGGAAAAGATGGAGGAGAAGAATTGACGATTAATTTTGATTTTTAAAAAGAAAAAGCCTCATTCGAGGCTTTTTTTATTTTCTTGATTGTATCTTTTAATATTACTGACGTTATACCAATAAAATATCGGTATGAAAAAGGTAATCTATTTCTTGTTTTTAATTGTAGTGTTTGCTTGTCAGCAAAAGTATGATGTCGTTAGAAAGACTGCGTATGATAAACAGCTGAATCCACCTGGTACAGTTTGGATTAAAGATTCTATATATATGGATAGATGTGAAATCCGGAATCTAGATTATTTAGAATATTTAAGCTGGTTACTTCACAAAAAACCACAAGATTATAATGCCGCATTGCCTGATACTACAGTTTGGAGAAGCAAGAATTTTTATAATGAACCTTATGTGCAATATTATCTTAGGCATTTAGCATATAGAGATTATCCTGTTGTAGGGGTAAGTTATGAGCAAGCAATTGATTTTTGTAAATGGAGAACAGAGAGAGTGAAGGAGTTTTTAAGTCTTATTCCTCAGAAAAAAAATCAAAAGAATATTCAATATTTATCAAATATTGAATATAGATTACCGACAAAAGAAGAATGGGAATATGCCGCTTCTTGTGGAGAAATCGATTCTAAAATAAAAAAATATAATGACCTAATATCTCCTGAATACGGATATGATAGGCTAATTGCTCCTAATAATTTGCCTAAAATTTGGGTTAAGGAAACAAATGTTTTGTTTGGAGGTATTTATTCAAATGATGTTACAATACCCACTTTTACCCAATATCCGAATAAATTTGCATTGCATAATATGATAGGAAATGTTGCTGAGATGATTTTAGAAAAGGGGATTTCAAAAGGAGGAAGTTTTGCTCATTGCTTATATGAATGTGAGATTTCGGATTCTCTTGCTTATAATAAGCCAGAACCATGGCTAGGCTTTAGATGCGTTTGTGTTGTAAAGCATTGAGTTTTTCAAAAGTCACCTAAAATAACACATGCTTTTTGTCTTTAAATTATGCAAGCAAAAAAATATATTGATTTTTGAAAATATTTTTTTAGATTTGTGGTGCCAACTTTATGTTGGTTCCTATCATTTATACCCCTGATAATAAATGATGACCTACACAGCAATGTGTAGGTTTTTTATTTTAGAAGTTCTACTGCTTTAAAAATTACCTTATCGTTACTTTGTACAGCTTGGTAGTAATATGCTGTTCCGTATAGGTTTCGAGCAATTAAGGCTTTTATTTGGTTTTTAATAAAGTCTTTTGATTTATTTAATTCGGCAGTATTTTTTTTAACTCCATTTTTTTCAACATAAATTTCAAATTCAGAAATTAATGCATCAGAAACACTAAATTGTTTCATGAAAGAATTAAAATCTGGGTACTTTTTAAAGTTATTACGTTCTTTATCTGTATAATGAAATGCAAAATCATTAATTAATCCTGCATAAGAAATTTCAGCTAAATAATGCGTTCTGCCATTGGTATCAATAGGTACAAAAACGTCAGGAGTAATTCCTCCCCCTCCATAAACAATTTTACCAGCAGGAGTTTTAAATTTTAAGCTATCCGAGACTTTAATACTATCAACATTTTCTAATTCTCCATTTGTATATCTACTGTATTCTTCTTCATAATATGCTTTTAATCCATTATCATATGATTTTTGAATACATCTTCCAGTTGGTGTGTAATAACGGGCAATCGTTAATCGGATTGCTGAACCATCAGAAAAATCGGTCTCTTCTTGCACAAGTCCTTTACCAAAAGAACGTCTTCCAACAATTACTCCTCTGTCGTTATCTTGGATAGCTCCTGCTAGAATTTCACTTGCAGACGCAGAACCATCATTAATTAATATTGCAAGTTTTCCATTTTCAAAATTTCCATTTTTCGTTGCTAAATAATCTTTTCTAGGTCTCGCTTTGCCTTGTGTATAAACTACTTCTTGCCCGTCTTTTAAAAATTCATCGGCAATACTTACTGCAGTATTTAAAAAACCGCCTCCATTATCTCGCAAATCAATAATCAACTTTTTTAATCCTTGTTTTTTTAATTTTTCAAAGGCATCCATGTATTCATCAAAAGTAGTTGCAGCAAATCTGCTTATTTTAATATAACCAACATCAGTAGTTACCATATAAGATGCATCTACACTATAGATAGGAATTGTTCCGCGAGTAATATTAAAATCAATCAAACTGTTTTTTCCATTTCTTTTGATGCCCACTTTAACTTTTGTTCCGCCTTTTCCTTTTAATTTTTGCATTACCATTTTATTGGTAACTTTTATACCAGCAATAATTGTATCGTTTACCTTTACAATTTTATCTCCTGTTTGCATACCAACACTTTCTGCTGGGCCACCTTGAATAACATTTACAACACGTATTGTATCATCAACAATATTGAATTCAATTCCTATTCCTTCAAAATTTCCTTGTAATGGTTCATTCATTGCCTGCAACTCATCAGCCGTAATATAACTTGAATGAGGGTCTAAATTTTCAAGCATTGAAATAATTGTTTTGTCAATTAAATCGCTGCTATTAATTGTATCTACATATTCAGACTGAACGTAGCGTAATATTTCGGTAACTTTTTTGAAATTTCTTTGTGATGTTTCGTCAGCAATAAAACTTTTGTTGCTGGATAAAAATGTGCTGCCGATAAATAATCCAAGTAGTAGTACTAAAGAAAAAATAATAGGTAAATAAATGTAAAATTTAGGGCGATTCATTTTTTTATTTTTTGTAACGTACCACTTCTACTCCAAATTTTTGAAGAAAATCAACACCTTCATCACTAGGCAACCCTTTGTACTCAGCGTATGAGTGTAAATAAAAAACCTTTTTTATTCCTATAGTGTAAATTACTCTTGCACAAGAAATGCATGGAGCCATGGTAACATATAAAGTGCTTCCTTCAACAGAGACATTATTTTTTGCAGCATATAGAATCGCATTTTGTTCTGCATGCAATGCTAAAGAACAACTTCCTTTACTATCACGTGGGCAACCATCTTTTGGGAATTCTTCATCACAGTTGTGTGTGCCTGCGGGTGGACCATTGTATCCTAATGAAACAATTCTTGTATCTTTTGTAAGTACAGCACCTACGTGAGCTTTAACGCAATGAGAGCGTTTAGCAAGATTTTCTGCCAACTCCATGTATATTTCATCAAATCCAGGTTTGCTCATTTCTATTATATATTAAGGAGTGCGAATTTACAAATAAAGCTTTGGATTAATAGAAGTATTGTTGAATCTTTTAAAAATAATTTTTTATTTTTTCGATAAATGATTTTGGGGCAGGGCAGGGTTTATTTGTTTTCATATCAATAAAAACAAGCGAGGTATTGCCAGTATTTATTAATTCATTTTTTTGATTATAAATTTCATAATCAAATGTAATTTTAGCAGTTGGTAATTCCTTAATAGTTGTTTTAATAACTAGCAAATCATCATAAAAAGCAGGCTTTAGATATTTAATATTGCAAGTATATACGGGTAACATTATGCCGTTATCTTCCATTTCTTTATAGCTAGTTCCTAGTTGACGAAGGGCTTCTACACGACCAACTTCAAAAAAATGAGTATAGTTGCCATAATATACATATCCCATTCTATCGGTTTCTGCATAACGCACTCTGATTGTTGTTTCTGAAATATACATTTTTACAACTTAATAAAGTTTTTGAAAAATACAATTTTTTTCTTTCATAAAAGTAAATTAAAAACCTATAATAAATTTATTTTCTCTTATATATTATTTAATATTGTATGAACTATTAAACTACATGAAATCATCCCCTAATAAATACTTCTTGTCTTTTTGTGTGCTTATATTTTTTATAGCATGTAACACCACACCTAAGCTAAAGTCGGTTGAAAAATCAATGATTGAGTTAAATGCTCAAAACGTATTAAGCGATTCTGTTTTTGAAAAAAAAATAAGCCCTTATAAAACCGAACTTGACAAAATAATGAATGAAGTTTTAGCTGTTTCTGAAAATGCAATGTTAAAGGGCTTGCCAGAAAGTTCATTAGGCGATTTCGTTTCAGATGCAGTCTTAAAAAAAACAAACGATGTTTATCATCCAGCCGATTCTGTAAAAGCCAATATTTGTTTGCTGAATAATGGAGGACTAAGAGCCCAATTACCAAAAGGAAATATTACCAGAGGAAATGTATTTGAATTAATGCCATTTGAGAATAGCATCCTGGTTCTTACATTATCAGGTGAAAAAACAAAACAATTATTCGAATATATCGTAGGAAGTGGTGGAGCTCCATTTGCTGGGGCAACTGTAAAAAGTAAATCTAAAAAAATTATAGAACTAAAAATTGGTGCTGAAAATTTTGATGAAACAAAAACATATAAAGTAGTGACATCTGATTACTTAGCCAGCGGAGGAGATAAGTATAATTTTTTTGCTAATCCTATAAAAGTGGATACACTTAATTATAAACTAAGAGATGCAATTATAGATCATTTGTTGGACGAAAATAAAAAGGGTAATAAAATAAATGCAGTAAAAGATGGAAGAATTAAACTTGAATAGCAGAAGGAGTTTTCTGAAAAAATCAATTTTGGGTGGAGCTGGTTTGATGGCATTTAATGCAATACCAAATGAAGCATTAGCAAAAACGGATTTGGTAAAAATCACTATTCTTCATACAAATGATGTACATAGTCATATTGATCCTTTCCCGGATAATGATCCTAAATATGCAGGTTTAGGTGGTGTAGCAAGAAGAGCAGCCGTAATTAAAAAAATTAGAAGCGAAGAAAAAAATGTTTTGCTTTTAGATGCAGGAGATATTTTTCAAGGTACACCTTACTTTAATATGTATGGTGGTGAGTTAGAATTTAAATTGATGAGTATGATGGGTTACGATGCTTCTACAATCGGTAATCATGATTTTGATAATGGTTTAGAAGGTTTAGTAAATCAGCTTCCTCATGCAAATTTTCCTTTTATCAATTGTAATTATGATTTTTCAGATACACCTATGGTAGGTAAAACTATTCCTCATAAAATATTTTTTAAAGATGGAATTAAGATTGGTGTATTTGGTATTGGTATTGAATTAGCGGGTTTGGTTGATAAAAAAATGTATGGCAATACTGTTTATTTAGATCCAGCAGAAAAAGCTGCAAAAGCCTCACATTACTTGAAGTTTGAAGAAAAGTGCGACTTGGTAATTTGTCTTTCTCATTTAGGCTATAAATACGAAAATAAAAAAATAAGTGATGTGGATTTGGCAAAACAGTCAAAAAATATAGATTTAATAATCGGGGCGCATACCCATACATTTATTGATATTCCGCTTGAATACGAGAATAGTGATAATAAAAAAGTGTTGGTAGCACAAGTTGGCTGGGCGGGAATTCGATTGGGAAGAATTGATTATTTGTTCGAAAAAAAATCGAGAAAAAAAGCAGCGGAAGGGCATACTATAAAAATTTCGAAAAAGTCAATAGAAATTTAATTTTTTTTTAATTTTTTTTTGTTGATTAATACTTGCGGAATAATTAAAGTTGTATATATTTACGCCACGATTAATGAAAAGCCCCTAAATAAAGGAAGATACTGAACATAAGTTTATAACATATAAAAAATTTTGATTTGAGAATGGAGAAAGCATACGAAAAAATTTGGAGGAGTTGTTTAGATATAATAAAAGACAACGTAAGTTCGCAAAGTTTCAAAACCTGGTTCGAACCAATAAAACCAGTAAAATTAAGTTCTAATGTATTAACGATTCAAGTTCCTAGCCAGTTCTTTTATGAATGGTTAGAAGAGCATTATATTACCTTATTAAAAAAGACGATTAAAAAAGAGTTAGGTACCGAAGGCAGATTAGAGTATAGCATTGTTATGGAAAACAATTATAACTCTAAACCATTTACAGTTAAAATACCTACATCAAGCAAAAAGGAGTTGAAAAATCCTTCTGTATCAATGCCTATTGATATTAACCAGAATACTATTCGTAATCCGTTTATTATTCCAGGATTAAAAAAGGTAAATGTTGAATCTCAACTAAATCAAAATTATTCATTTGAAAATTTTGTTGAAGGCGATTGTAATCGTTTAGCTCGCTCTGCTGGATTTGCAGTTGCAAATAAACCAGGCGGAACATCTTTTAACCCTTTGTTGATTTATGGTGGTGTTGGTTTAGGAAAAACACATTTAGCACATTCAATTGGAATTCAAATAAAAAATGAATTTCCTAATAAAACAGTATTGTATGTTTCTTCTGAAAAATTCACACAACAATATATTGATTCAGTAAGAAATAATAATCAAAATGATTTTGTTCATTTTTATCAAATGATAGATGTTTTGATTATAGATGATGTACAATATTTTGCAGGAAAAGAAAAAACACAAGATGTTTTCTTCCACATATTTAATCATTTACACCAAACAGGAAAACAAATTGTTTTAACTGCAGATAAACCACCAGTTGAATTGCAAGGTTTTGAACAACGTTTACTTTCTCGTTTTAAATGGGGGTTAGCAGCGGATTTGCAAGCGCCTGGTTTGGAAACTCGTATTGCTATTTTAGAGAAAAAATTATATGCTGATGGTATTGATTTACCAAAAGAAGTAGTAGAATATTTAGCATATAGCATCACAACAAATGTTCGCGAGTTAGAAGGAGCACTTATTTCATTGCTTGCACAATCATCAATGAATAAAAAAGCAATTACTTTGGAACTTGCTAAACAGATGATTGATAAGTTTGTTAAAAATACTGCTCGCGAAGTATCAATTGATTATATCCAAAAAGTTGTTTGTGACTATTTTGATTTACCTTTAGAATTATTAAAATCGAAAACTCGTAAACGTGAAGTTGTTCAAGCTCGTCAGATTGCCATGTACTTTGCAAAGAGTATGACAAAATCTAGTTTAGCTACTATTGGCTTGCATTGTGGAGGAAAAGACCATGCAACAGTTTTGCATGCATGCCGTACGGTTAATAACCTTATGGATACTGATAAACGTTTCAAGAACTACATAGAAGAGCTAAATAAGAAAATTAGCATTCAATAAATACACTGTAAAAAAGTGCGAAAAAAATAGGAATCAGTCTTTCTGATTCCTATTTTTGTTATATACACCTTTGGGATGAGCAAACAATTGAAATATTGTATTTTTTTTATTCCGCTATTAGTTACACTTTTTAGTGTAAACACATTTGCTCAGCTTTATAACTTTCAAACATATTCTTTAGATGAAGGATTATCCCAGTCAGAAGTAAATTGTATATACGAAGATAGTAGAGGTTATTTGTGGATAGGAACTTCTGGTGGTGGAATAAATCGTTTTGATGGAAAGCAATTTGTGTCTTATGAAGAGAAAGATGGACTTTGTGGGCAAATAATAAACTCAATAGTTGAAGATGCTAATAAAAATTTATGGATTGGCTCACGACTTAATTCCTTATGCACGTTTGATGGAAAAAAATTCCAGCTGTTTACAAATACTGAACAAAAAAAGATATTAGGAGGTACAATTCAGTTCATCTCAATAGATGATAATAATAATGTAATTGTAGCTAAAGAAAACGAATTGCTTTTATACAATGGTAAGGGGTTAGAAATTTTAAAAATAAAGGATGATACCCTTAAGAACTTTAGTATTAATTGTTATGTAAAAGATAAGCGAAATATTATTTGGGTTGGAACAAATCATGGATTGCTTGTTTTAAAAAACAAAACCTTATTACGAATAAAAGATAATCCCGATATTAATGATATCAATATTACTTCTTTATCAGAAGATTCTAACGGGATATTGTGGGCTGTGGAAAACACGAAACTATTCCATAAAATAAAAATTATTGGACCGTCCCATTACCAAGTTAAAGCATCAAAGTTTGATTCAATCAGTTGCCCAACAGATGCGGTTATTAGTTCCATTCATTTTGACCAACAAGGACAATTATGGATTGCTACTTCGAATAAAGGAATTTATAAAATTAGGAACCAATCAACAATTAATTTTAACCAAAAGAATGGACTTCCTGTTGACCATGTAAATTGTATTTACGAAGATTTATCTGGAAATATTTGGATAGGGACTTCAGGAGGAGGTATTGTAAAATTTACCAATCAGGCATTTACCTATTATGATAATATAGATGGATTAAACCATAAAGACATTTTTGCAATAAATGTAGATAAAAATAATAATGTTTGGGTAGGAACAAGTTTACATGGAGTATACAAATATGATGGAATAAAATCCTCAAAAGTCGAAAATTCTTACTTTAAAGATTCAGAGGTTAGGTGTATTTATACTGATAGTAAAGGAGTAGTTTGGTTTGGTACTACGGATGGTATTGTACAATACAAATTCAATTCTTTTTTACCGTATAAAAATTCTTTAGTCAAAAATGTAAGAGCAATTTTTGAAGATGCTTCAGGAAATATTTATATTGGCACAAGAGGTAATTATGCTTTTGTGGATGATGGTAAAATTGTAAAACAGATTCTTAAGGAAGACGGTTTGTTTAATGAAAATGTGTATTCTTTTGTAGAAGATAAAAATAAAAACATTTGGATAGGTACGGCAAATGGAGTTTATGTATATAACGGAGAAAAAGTTGTTAAACACCTTATAGAAGGGTTATGCAATAGTTATATTGGAAGTATGACAAAAGATAAATATGAAAATATTTGGGTGGGAACGGATAATTGTGTTGGATTATTTGATGGTATAAAATTTAAGAGTATAACAACAGATGATGGGCTAACTTCTGGGACTGTTTATTTGATGAATACTGATACTTATGGAAATGTATGGGTAGGAACAAATAAAGGAGTGGATAAAATTTCTTTAAATGAAAAAGGAGAAATAGCTACTATTCGTAATTATGGTAAAGTAGAGGGTTTTAAAGGAATAGAATGTAATTCACGATCTACTTGTGTTGATAATGATGGAAATTTATGGTTTGGAACAATAAAAGGAGCAATAAAATTTAGTCCGAAAGAAGAGTTATATCGAAATCGTGAAACTCCCAAAGTTCAAATTACTGATGTGAAACTCTTTTATGAAAATGTAGATTGGAAAAAATATACCGATACATTGTCACATTGGTCGCAATTACCAATAAATGCTCATTTATCATACAATCAGAATCATATAACTTTTTATTTTAAAGCAATAAGTAAATCTTTTCCAGATAATATTAGATATAGTTTTAAGTTGGATGGATTTGATAATGATTGGAGCCCTTATAGTGAAGACAATTCTGCAACTTACTCTAATTTATCCCCTGGTAATTACCATTTTATTGTTAGAGCAGAAAACAAGGATGGTATTAGTGCAGAAGCTCCAACAATTGTTGAATTTACAATTAGCCCTCCATTCTGGACAACATGGTGGTTTGTATTACTTGCTATTGCTTCCTTTATAGGGATTATTTATTTATACAATGAGTATAGAAAACGTAAGCATGTTTTGCAAAAAGCTAGGCTAGAAAAAATTATTAAAGAAAGAACAACAGAAATAATTAAGAAGCGAGATGAAAATGAAATTCTTCTTAAAGAAGTACATCATCGTGTAAAAAATAATTTGCAGATAATTAATTCATTAATTAATATACAATCAGATTATATAAATGAACCCAAAGCAACGGAGTTGTTTAGAGAGATTAGAAATAGGATTAGAACAATTTCTTTAGTTCATGAAAAGCTTTATAAGTCCGAAGATTATGGGAATATTAATGTAAAAGAGTACATTAATATGTTAGTTGAAAATTTAATTGATACTTATAGTTTTGAAAAAAAGGTTGACTTAAAATTAAATTTAGAAGTACAACATTTTAATCTTAATACTATTATTCCTCTTGGACTTTTATTAAATGAGATAATATCTAATTCTTTTAAATATGCTTTTAATGATATTGATTCTGGAATAATAGAAATTGAATTGTATAAATCATCTGCTACGGATGATTATACTGTAATTATTGGGGATAATGGAAAAGGCTTTGATGATAAACTATTTGATAACGATACACCAACATTAGGTTTAGAATTAGTTAAGATTCTAGCAACTCAATTGAATGGAAGCATAGAAAAAATTCAAAAACCTGGGACCTACTACTTATTAAAATTTAAACCTCTCAAAGATTAATCGTTTTTTATGACAAAAATTTTAATGGTTTGCCTTGGAAATATTTGCAGATCTCCACTTGCTGAGGGTATTTTAAGACATAAAGCAGAACAAAATAATTTAAATATTACAATTGATTCTGCTGGAACCTCAAACTATCACATTGGTGAACATCCCGATAGTAGAACGATTGCAAATGCTAGAAAGCACGGAGTAGATGTTTCTAAATTAAAAGCTCGACAGTTTTCTGAAAAAGATTTTGATGATTTTGACATCATATTTGTTATGGATTCATCCAATTATGCAGATGTAGTTTCTTTGGCAAGAAATGAAAAAGATAAAAATAAGGTAGAACTGATTTTAAATCGAAGTTATCCGAATACAAACATGTCGGTTCCTGACCCTTATTTTGGAGGCGAACAAGGGTTTGAAAATGTATTTATATTGTTGGATAAAGCATGCGATATAATTGTTGAAAGTTTTAAAAATGAATAAAGGGAAATTATATTTAATACCAACTACACTTGGAGAAACTGCGGAGACTGCAGATGTATTACCTCTGAAAATAAATCATATTATTAATTCTATTGATGAATACATTGTAGAAAATGAAAAATCGGCAAGGCATTATTTAAAAAAAATGGGAATACAGAAACCATTACAAGAAATAATTTTACATTCATTAAATCAACATACTGAACAAAAAGAAATTAATTCATACTTAAATTCAATATTATTAGGAAAAAATATCGGAATAATATCTGAAGCAGGTTGTCCTGGTGTTGCTGATCCTGGTGCTGATGTTGTAAAATTAGCACATGAGAAAAACATAGAAGTAATTCCATTGGTTGGGCCATCAAGCATATTGTTAGCACTAATGGCAAGTGGGTTTAACGGGCAAAGCTTTGCTTTTAATGGTTATTTGCCCAAAGAAAGAGCTGATAGAATAAAAAAAATAAAAGATTTAGAAATTTTGATTTTTAAAAAACATCAAACTCAATTATTTATTGAAACGCCCTACCGAAATATGCACTTACTTGAAGATATTTTAGCCATTTGCGACAAAAATGTTAAGCTTTGTATCGCCACAGATATAACTCTTCCCACTGAATTTATTAAAACAAAAAGTATTTTAGAGTGGAAAAAATCAATTCCAGAAATTAATAAGAGACCAACTTTGTTTTTATTATATAAATAAAATTTATCCTAAAGAGTTTAATAAATTTTTTAACTCTTCACTTTTGTCAGGATATCCCAGTTTTTCGTAAGATGTAATTAAGTTACGCAACAAACGTTTTACTATTTCTAGATTTGAACAAGGTTCATAAAACAATTCGTTTGGTTCAAGTTTTAACTGGCGTAAAAAAGCATCAATTTCTTTTCTTCCAAAAATAGCTCCTTTGCTAAAAGGGTTTATGTAAAACAGAACATCGTTGTTATTCCCTTCTATCCGTTGGGGTAATACTGCATGCTCAGCATTCGTGTAGCATAAAATAAAATGTTCTGGAAGATTAACTCCATAAATTGGAATATCCAAACTTTGTGCAACAATGGTGTAAATTATAGAAAGGAGTAAAGGGTTGCCTTTTTTACTTTCCAAAACATTGTTGATATATGAGTTTTGAGGAGCATGATAATTAGTAGTGTTTCCACTAAAGTTGTGTACATCAAATAAAATATGATTAATAATCTTTACTTTTTCTAATGCGGTTAGCTCATCATTTAATTCCAACCAAACATCTTGTTTTATCTGTTCTATCTGCTTTTTAACTTTTGCAAAATCAATATCAGGATATTGATAACGAGCAATCAAAAGTGTCCCATCTAACAAGTTTTGATTGTCTGGTTGTGCCCACTTTTTAAGTTCTTTTGCAATTAATTCAAACTGAATTTTATGAATAATATTCTCAATCCGATTTTGAATAAGCGTATCAAAGCAATGCTCCCAGGCAGCTTCTAATTCTGGGATAACCATAGGCCCCATGGAAAGGAGTTTATTGCTTATTTCGATATAAACGCTTTCATCGGGATCGTCTAGTAAACTAATAAGAGCGTTTAATTCATTTTTATTCATAATCGTTTGTGATGGTTCACGCTCACAAAAGTATCATGCAATCATATGGTCTGAGTGGTTGGTTTAAAGATGTTATTAACCTTGCTTTGTTAATCTCTCAAGAACGGTTAGGATTAAACGCTCCACAGTTGGGTGGTAGTCTTTGCTATACTGTTTGATTACTCTATTAGCTATAATAGCACAAACGGTGCAGGTTTGATGCCCAAGAAGCTTTCCTAAACCATACAATGCGGAGGTCTCCATTTCGAAATTCGTTATCCTATTATTGGAATGATTAAAGTCTGTCAATTGTTGATTAAAATCTTCAACCCATGGGCTTAATCTTAATTTTCGTCCTTGTGGACCATAGAAGCCTGGCGCAGTTGCTGTAATCCCTTTTCTCATGTCAAATCCGATGGTGTTTATTAAGGATTCTGACCCTTTTATAACATAAGGATAGGGTAAATTTCTGTTCCAATTGGTTTGTTTAATAAAAGCTTCAGATAGTTCATTTTCATTGATATTTGGTAAATCCAAGTAGTAATTCATTAAACCATCAAACCCTAACCCATGTGAAGAAACAATAAAACTATCCACAGGGATGTCGCTTTGCAAAGCTCCAGAAGTACCAATGCGAACAATATTTAACGATTTTTTTTCGATTTTAGGGGTTCTTGTTTTTAAATCAATATTTACTACGGCATCAAGCTCATTGATTAAAATATCAATATTATCTGTTCCAATGCCTGAGGAAATTACACTTATTCTTTTCCCATTAAAAGTGCCTGTATGGGTTATAAATTCTCTGTTCTGAATTTTAAAATCAATTGCATCAAAAAAGCCAGATACAATTTCCACTCTACCTTGATCTCCTACGATGATAATATTATCAGCAATATTCTCGGGCAATAACTTAATGTGGTAAACACTTCCATTTGGATTTAATATTAGTTCAGTTTCAGGAATGACATTGCTCATTGTAAAAGATGATTTAAAATAGGTTATAAAACTTGTTAAATACTTATTAATTAGCTTAATTTGTAATCAAACTACTCAAAAGTATTAAAAACTAAATAATATTGATATATGAAAGCATTTAAAATTGAAAAAATTCTTATTCCTATTGACTTTTCTGAAACATCATTAATTGCTATTGAACATGGGGCTTTTACTGCTCAATTATTTAAAGCTGAGTTAGTTTTGTTGCATGTTGTTGAAAAACATTGGGAAAAATTTAGTATTGTAGCTCCTGAATTGCGAGTGGAAGCTCCAGGTGATTTTATTAACGCTATTGAAAAAAGGTTGGAAGAAATTGCTGCTAGTATTCGTTCGAAATATGGAGTAAAGTCAACCTGCATTACTACAGATGGAAATATTTTCACAGAGATTGTTGCTGTATCTAAAGAACATAACGTTGATTTGGTAGTAATGGGGACACATGGAACATCTGGTGTTGTTGAGTTTTTTGTAGGCAGCAATACGTATAAAGTTGTTACAGAGTCAATTTGTCCTGTAATATCTGTTAGAGCTCATGCTACAAAAATAGGGTTTAAAAACATTGTTTTACCAATTGACGATTCATTACATTCTCGTCAAAAATTAAATCATGCGATTGTTTTAGCAAAAAACTTTGCTGCAAAAATACATGTATTGGGTTTGGCTGATACAAAAGATGAAGGGGAGTTAAAGAGATTTGAAATGAAATTAGAACAAATAGAAGAATATTTGAAAAAATGTGATTTGCCTTATTCCATAAAAACTATTAACGGAGGCAATCAAGCAAAAGTTAGCTATGATTATGCTAAGTCAGTTAATGCTGATTTAATTGTAATTATGACCGATCAGGATGAAAATCTTACTGGAAGATTACTTGGTTCCTACGCTCAACAAGTTGTAAATCACTCTAAAATTCCAGTAATGAGCATTCAGCCAGTTGAAGGTAATGTACCTTATGTGATGCCTTACTAATATTTTTTTTAATTAAGTAAAAAGGCGATACAATTTTGTATCGCCTTTTTTATTTTAATTATTTTTTCTTTGGCATTTGATTCGGATCCATTAAACTATTCATTGCCATCATTTCTTTCATAGTTCTTTGCATTCCTTCGCTAGATCCATCAAGAAAAATAACATTTCCTTTTCCATATTCAGCAAAGTTTTTTATTGCTTCTGTCCACATACTAAAAAGAATTACAGATGTATCTAAATTAGCTTGTTGCATTTCTTTTGCAGCTTGTGTCATACCTTTTGCAACTTCCTCGCGAAATAATGCAACACCTTGTCCGCGTAGTTGTGCTGCCAAGCGTTCTGCTTCTGCAGCAATTTTTATAGCATTACCATCGGCTTCTGCAGCTTTTGTTTTGGTAATTAAAAGAGCTTGTCCTTCATTTTCAGCCGCAGCTTTTAAATTGTTTGACGCAACTACTTTCGACATTGATTTAATAATTTCTTCATCAAAAGTAATGTCATTTAATTGCAAATCAATCAGATGATAACCCCAAGTTTCAAGGGTTTGGTCAATTTGTTCTTTTACATCTGCAACTATTTCTCCTCTTAAAGAAAGCACTTCAGCTTGTTTTTTATTTGCGACAAATCCTCTAATAGAACCTTCAATTGTGCGAACTAAAGCTTGCATCAAACTTCTGTCGTCAATAAATTTAAATGCAACATTTTTTATTGTTTCTTCTTTTTGGTCGATTACAGCATACAATAACATTGCCTTGAAATATACGTTTGCCTGGTCAATGGTAATTGCTTGAAATTCCAATTCAACCGAACGGTTTTGTATAGAAATACGTCTGTAAACGCGTTCAATAAAAGGAATTTTAAAATTCAATCCTGGTTCTAAAATTCTCCTGTATTTTCCAAAAACAGTAATAACAGTAATTGTACCTTGCTGAACGGTAACAAAAGAAAGTAATAAAAACAGCACTAAAAACACTATTAATATAGTGGTAAGAATTGGTCCCATAGTTTTATTTTTTTTAGATTAACAGCACAAATGTATTGCAATTGCAAATACTGGTAAATAGAATTAGCTAAAATTTCGCTTCAAAAAATACGATTTACTATTTTTAGTACAAGTATTTTTTCTATATTTGCACCGCTTTTAAAAGCACTTCGGTTTTGTAGCTCAACTGGATAGAGCATCTGACTACGGATCAGAAGGTTTGGGGTTCGAATCCCTACAAGACCACAAAGTACGAGTCACTCGGAAATACATTTTTGTAAAACCCTCTCAAATTAACTTTTTGAGAGGGTTTTGTATTTATATACTTTTAAAGAACTGTGTTTTTTGTCATTTTTTTGTTCGCCATTGTTTCACCAAAATTCTGATGTTTCACCCAAAAATTAAAAACATGGCAAAAGCAGGCATTACATTTTATCCAAACCAAAGAAAGTTAAATCAAAAAACAGGAAAGATTCCTATTTATTTAAGAATTACTGTTAACAGAACAAAAGCAGAAGCAAGGATTCCAGCCGAAGTAAATTCTAGATTGTTAGAATTATGGAATTCTAAACTCATGCGTTTTGATGAACAAGATGTTTTTGTGAATAAAATTTTGAATAAATATCAAAATGATTTTGATTTTATTATTCTCAAAAATTGTAATTCTATTAATAGTTTGACAGCAGACGAAATACGTAAAGAGCTCTTAGGTGAGAGAAAAGAAAAAGAAAAGTCTGTTGAAGAATATTTGAGTAGCTATTACCAAAATAGAATAGAAAAAAATGATAGCTTATCATTGGGGACAAAGAAAAATTATAAAAAAGCGATAAATCATCTAAACAATTTTTTCATGTATAAAAAAATACACTCTTTGCCTTTGAGTAAATTTGATGCTATTTATGCTAGAGATTTCTATAACTATTTAATATCTTCAATACCAGAGATAAATAAAAGAGGGATTTTAGAATGTTCCGCTTCTGTAAATATTATTAAATTAAAAACAACTTTTAGTAGAGCTATTGATGA
>CAZJUY010000030.1:0-37486 GCA_964549315.1 uncultured Chitinophaga sp.
TCCTACAACAATAATTATTTGTGCAAGAAATGAAGATCATAACATATCTGAATTTTTGCCGCGGATTTTTGAGCAAGACTATCCCGAATTTGAAGTAGTGGTTGTAAACGATTGTTCATTTGATAATACTGGCGATATCTTAAAAGAATTTTCAAAAAAACATTCTAATTTAAAAATAGTAACAATAAAGGAAGATGACTACTATTCTCATGGTAAAAAAGTTGCACTTATGATGGGGATAAAAGGTGCTACACATGAGCATTTGCTATTAACAGATGCTGATTGCAAACCTAATAGTAGAAATTGGTTAAAGAATATGACTCAACACTTTGTTGGAGAAATAGAAATTGTATTAGGATATGGAGCATATGAAAAACAAAAAGGATTTTTAAATAAAATAATTCGTTTTGACACTTATATGATTGCTTTGCAATTTTTATCCTTCTCTTTGGCTCGTAAAACATACATGGGAACAGGACGAAACTTAGCTTATAAAAAATCTTTGTTTTTTAAGATGAAAGGCTTTGCTTCTCATTACCATATTGAGTCTGGAGATGATGATTTGTTTGTAAACGAAGCGGCAACAAAAAAAAATTCAAAAGTTGAAATTGATATTGATTCTCATACTATTTCAAGAGTAAAAAAAACATACAAAAATTGGTTTCGTCAAAAAAGAAGACACGTTACAACTTTTAAATTTTATAATTTCGCAAGTAAATTCAGACTAATGTCCTTAAGTATTAGTCAATATTTCTTCTTTATATCATTTACAATATGTTTAATAGTCCAATTTCAACCAATTGTCGTTTTATCAATTTTTACGTTGCGATTAATCGTTCAATTACTTATCTTTAACAAATCAATGAGAAAGTTGGATGAAAAGGATTTGTTTTTATTTTCTCCAATTATAGAGTTAATACTGTTAGTGATTTATCCTATGATAACACTTTCAAATATGTTTATGAAAAAAAATAAATGGAAGTAGCAATATGGACGAATTAGAATACGATTCAAACCTTTCAGAAAAAGCAGTTTACGATTGCAATTTAATTCGTTTGGCATTAGACAAGGGTGACCAAAAAGCCTATGCAGAACTCATGGGAAGGTATAGAGATTCTGTTTATTTTATGCTTCTCAAAATGATTAACAATAAAGATGACGCTGATGACTTAACAATTGAAGCATTTGGAAAGGCGTTTAAGCGTTTACATCAATATACTCCAAATTATGCTTTTAGCACTTGGCTTTTTAAAATAGCCTCCAATAATGCTATAGATTTTATCAGAAGAAAAAAAATGGTTACGTTTTCTATTGATAGAACATTTGAAGATGAAGAAGGTTCTTCAATGGCAATGGACATAAAAGCAAAAGACTTAACTCCAGAGGAAACAATGGAGAAAAAGCAGAAAATAAAGCATATGCATGATATTGTTGATAAACTTAAACCACGATACAAAGTACTTGTAGAGATGCGTTATTTTCAAGAATTATCCTATGAAGAAATAGCAGAAAAATTAGAACTACCTCTTGGAACTGTTAAAGCACAATTATTTCGCGCTCGCGAATTTTTAGCAAATATTTTAAAAAACTCAGAAGGTAAAATTTAGTGATTGAAGTAATCTTAAAATATTTTCCTGAATTAAGTCAAAATCAAAAAAAACAATTTGAGCAATTACAGAGTTTGTATGAACATTGGAATGCTCAAATTAACGTGATTTCTCGGAAAGATATTGATTTACTTTATGAGCGTCATGTATTACACTCACTAGGCATTGCAAAAGCAATGGAATTTAAACCGAACACAAAAATAATGGACGTTGGCTGTGGTGGCGGATTTCCAGGTATTCCATTGGCTATATTATTTCCAGAATGTACATTTTATCTTGTTGACTCAATTGGTAAAAAAATTAAAGTAGTAAATGAAATTGCCAATGCTATAGGACTAAAAAATTTAAAAGCTGAGCATAAAAGAGCTGAAGAAGTAAAAGAAAAATTTGAATTTATTGTAAGCCGTGCTGTAACAGAATTTCCATCGTTTTATAAATGGGTACAAAATAAAATTTCGAACAAACAATTCAATATACTTCCAAATGGAATATTGTACCTAAAAGGAGGAGATTTAGCTGATGAGCTAAAGCCATTTGAAAAACGGGTGGTTATTTATGAATTAAATAAATATTTTTCAGAAGAATTTTTTGAGACAAAAAAGGTTGTGTATTTGCCTCTGTAACCTTATTTACTAAACTTTATTTTTCGTGCTGCAAATAAACACATTCTAAGCAATAAAAAACCATGCTTAAATCTTGAAATATTGGTTCTTCCATAAGTTCTCTCATAATAACGTACGGGCAATTCTACCATACATAGGTTTAACTTATATGCTCCAAACAATAAATCAAAATCTCCAAATGGGTCAAAATTTCCAAAGTAACTTCGATTTTCCTTTAATCGTAAATAATCTTTTTTAAACAAAACTTTTGTTCCGCATAAAGTATCTTTAAATCTTTGGTCTAAAAGCCATGTAAAACAAGAACTGAAAAATTTATTCCCTAGTAAATTTAAAAAACGCATAGCTTCTTTATCCATTTGATACACTAATCTTGAACCAAAAATAAAATCACCTAAATTAGATTCCATAGCATCATAAAATTTTACTAAATCCTCTGGCGCCACAGTTAAATCAGCATCCAAAATCATTAAAATATCTCCTGTGGCTATTTCAAAACCAACATTCACAGCATTTGCTTTCCCTTCTATATTAATCTGAATAGATTTTATATCTGCAGAATTTTGGTGTTTCTTTTTTACTTCAATTATTTTTTCCCATGTATTATCAGTAGAACCACTTTCTACAAAAATAATTTCGGTATGTTTTCCTAGTTTAGGTATTCTTAAAACTGCATTTTCTATGTTTCCTGACTCGTTTTTTGAAGGTATAATAACAGAAACTGAATATTTAGGGCAATCGCTTTCATCTCTATAAATTGGTTTTGCAAAAACATAATTATTAATACATAATTTTTTGATTATAGGCAATTTGGAAATAACAATATTAAATAACTCAGATAACAAGGGAATATATATTGGCAACAACATACTTCTGGAATTTCTATAAACCTGAAATCCAGAGTAAAAAAGCAAATTATTAATCTCCGATAAACTTAACCAATTTTGATTTGGAGTTTTAGTTTTATACCCAATCCATTCACCAAATTTTAAAAGAGGTTCCCACAGGTAATTATAATAAGTAACAATTATTTTAGTATGGGCATGGCTAACTTTTTTTAATTGTTCCAAAACAAGTTGAATATCATCTAAATAACCAATTAGATTTGATAGAATTATAATATCAAATTTTTTTTCCAAAGTAATTTCTTCAGCCTTCATTACTTTAAATTCAATAGATGGAAACTGTTTTTGTGCTTCCAAAATCATTTCTTTACTAAAATCAATTCCTAATTTATAAGAGCAATCAATTTCATTTAATAATTCACCTGTTCCACACCCTATCTCAAGAACCGAATAGTCTTTGTGAATAAAAAAACTACAATTATGCGTAATATCATTCCAATAATATTTTTTAGCTCTTCTACTGTTAATCCTAGAAGAAGCAATAGAATCGAAATATTTTTGTTTTGAGCCAACCATTTATTCTAAAAATTTTTATTGTAATCTTCGAGTAAATAAAATCTAAAATAGGATGACTTATCATCCAAATCAGAAACTGCTCGAAGTAATGGTAATCTTGAGTCAATAATTAGAAATTTTCCATTTCTAGCTTTTATTCTAATTCTGTTATCATCATCTTTCTCAAAAATTAAATTGAACTCTTCATTTTCTCCAACAATATCTGCATCTGCAACAACAATATCATGAGATTCAGGCTTAAATGATAAATATTTGCCATTGCTAGCTTTAATAGAATAACTGCCCGATTTTAATTTAGTAATAAAAAAATGTTCGTTTGGTCCAACAGAATTGCTTATTGCAGCAAACATAAAATCAGTTTCACCACTACAAGTAGTATAGTAAAAATTGGATGCTCTAAAATATACTGGAGTAGTAAAAGTTATAGTATCAAGCATTTTTTCAGAATATTCAATTTGTTCGAGTCCTTTTACTCTCCTATTCCAATTGTATGGTTTAAGTGCATCCAACCACTCATTAGAGATTTCGGTCTGAAAAAATCCTTTGATATAAGCTTCTTTACTCATATCATCATAATGAATTAACCCCTTTTTATATTGCCAAGTTTGAAAAAGATTAAGAATCATTAATGCCACTAAAACTATAAAAAACAAATATTTAACTACTTTTTCTCTAGTAAAAACTTGAAAACTAGCTGCAAGAGGAATACTTAAAACAGAATAATAATCAATCATAGGACGCATACCCCAACAAATACCATAACTCCATGCCCACCAAGATGAAATTAAAAAAACATTTACAAAAAAAACGATAATAAGAGGAAGAAAAAAAGTTCGATAATTTTTACAGATAAAATAAAAACCAATTAATGAAAACAACATAATCGGAGTGTAAACAAACAATCCTTTTCTAAAACTAAAAAGAAACGACAAAATTTCTGGTTTGTTAAAAATAAAATGTTCGTCTCTATATACATCATATAAAAAACTACCTGTAATATATTTCCAATAAAGTAACTGAAATGAAGCAATCAAAAAAGAAATAAAAATAGCAAGTAGCAAACTGGTTTTATTTCTACTCAAAAAACGAATAAAATTTTGAATACCGTCTTTTTGATAGATACCCCATATAATAAAAAATAATAAAAAAGTAATCGATAATGGCCTAATCAAAATACTTAACCCAAAACATATTGAAAACAATAAAACATATTTGCTTTTTTCGGTAGTCAGCCACTCATAAAACAAATACATACAAATGCACCAAAGAGAAAAAGAAATAGAATGAGGCATCAAAGCTTCAAAAGTAGAATACCAAAATAAATTTGTGGATACTACAGTTACCAACAACGTAAGTGCAACAATTTTTTCAGAAAAAAAATGTAACAAAAATTTCCTGAGATAAAACAACCCCCAAAATAAATAAATCCAAACACCAATTGTAACAGCATTTTGATAAATAAAACTATATCCATTACAATCTTTACCGGTAATTTTAGCATACAGATGACCTGCTACAAAGAATGGAGAAAGACAAACACTTAAACCCATTGGGTGCTTAATTAGCTTATTTCCATTATCAATTTTATAATACCAAATTTTATCTTTAAAAAACGGAAGATTATTATCTATGAAATTTAATTTTAAATCTTTGTAAATAATTGTTGCCGGTAGATAAGTATAATAGCTCGGAGCATCCACAGCAATTCTATTTGTTTTCCACAAGTTAAACTTTATAGAAACAAATATCAAAAAAGAAAAGATAAAAATAATTGACCAAAAACTAATAGATTTTTTATACATCTAAACTAATTTTAGTAAGAGCCACTTCTTTTTCGCATAAACCATTCAATACTTAATAATGACAGAAGTAAAAAGAATACCCATTTCAAGTTAATTAAATCGTTTAACTTTTTTTCAGAATAAGAAACAGATTTTACATCTTCCCTATTTGCGAGTTTATTGGTTAATTGCTCTAATTGATTTGCGTATATTAATTCGCCATCGTGCTTTTGAGCAATTGAAAATAACAATTGATGATCAGCAGTAGTGTTCGTCAACTCAACCTGCAAAGGAATAACAGAAAAAATACCATTTTGGTTGTAGATTTTATCTCCTATTTTAACTTGAGCTTGGTATTTATACTCCCCTACAGGAAAAGCACCTGCACTCAATCGATAAGCATTAATTGTTTTAGAAAATGTAAAAGGATATTTTTTTCCATCACTATTTGAAATCGTAATATTAATTTCTGGCTCATTGATTAACTCATAACTTTGATTATATAACTCGGCCTCAAAATATACAGTTTCATTCTCTAGGAAGGATTTTTTTGTAACAACTCTAAAAAAACTTTTGTCTTCTTTAACAGATAAATATTGTACAATTTTAGAAATTAGCTCATCAAAAAATTGATGAGATTGACGTGCTGCATAATCTTGCAATCGCCAACGCCAAATCCCTTCGCCAGAAAAAACCGCTATTTTGTTTTCATTTTGAGTATAAAACTGTAACAACACATTTTTGGTATCCACTACTCCTATTCTTTGATATAAAAGTACATTCGAGTTATTTGTTTGTTGTGTTGTAGTGTATGGGGAAGATACAGCTGGAAAATCTTTTATTGCTTTTCTTAAGTCATCACTAATAGTAAATAAAGGAAAACTAGATTCTAATATAGGTTCAATATCATTTGTTTTAGAAGAAAGGGAATAATTAAACCCATTTTTTATTACGCCATTTGCACCTGAAAAAATTAAAATAGGTATATTATACTGTTCTAACTCTTGAATAAATTTTGACGCACTTCCTTTATTCAGCTGAACAGAATGCAAAATAACAAGATTATATTTTTTAAGTGATTGATTAAAATTTTCAGCAATAAAACTCTCTACTTCATAATTTTGATTTGACTCGATAGATTGTTTTAATGCAGCTATATCGGGATGTGGAGCATCAGATAAAATCAAAATTTTTTCTCTTGCATCTAACACATCAATAAAAATGTTTTTATAATTATTAGCAACAGTTACTTCGTCAGGCAATGAACTTAAAGTAATTTTATACTGTTGAAGACCAACTTCTTTCGCATCTAGTAAAACAGGAATAGTTAGATTAAAAGCATCGTTTTTAAATTCTACTACTTGTGAAAACAGATTTTGAGCACCATTTGCAACTGTTAAAACACTTGATTTTCCTTTTAATTGTTTAGCATTGATAACTATTTCAATTGGAAATTTATTTCCCAAATACGCCAAGCGATTATGCTCTACTTTGGAAAGTATTATGTCTTTTTTTATTGCAGTGTCACCCAAAGCAATTGTATAAATTGGACATTTTAGTTTATCTGCAACATATATTGGATTTGAACCTTTATTATAAATTCCATCCGAAGCAATAATAATTGTTCCTACATTTCTATTGGAATAGCGATTTTCTATATCATTTAAAAAAGAAGAAATATCGGTTTGTTTTTCAACAAAATTTAGTGAATCGAAATTGGAAATTTCTGTTGTTTTATCTCCAAATAAATATGATCTTACTTCATACTTATCAGACAAATCAATTATTAATTTATTAAGCTTTTGCTTGTATTCATTTTTAAGAAAAGAAGAATCTTTCCCAAACGCAATCGACTCAGTATTGTCTTGAGCAATTATAATGATTGGCTTTTCAACCAAACGATCAATTGTTTTAATAAAAGGAGAAAGCAACAAAAAAGAAAGGAATGAAACTACAACAAACCTTAGCAAAAACATAAAGCGAATTAGCCAAATATTTATTTCACCTAGCTTATTGCCTTTCCGGTATAATATAAATGAATACACAACTCCAAGAAGAAGGCAGAAAAAGATAAACCAAACAGGATATTCTAAAATTATGGTCATTATAAAATTTCTTCAGGAATTAGGAAGCAGAAAATGTAAAAGTACAGACTTAAGTTAGCATTCCACCACAAACATTTAATGTTTGCCCTGTAATATAGGCGCTCATATCTGATGCTAAAAACACAGTTGCATTTGCAATATCATCAACAGAACCTCCTCGTTTTAATGGAATTGTTTCTCTCCAACCTTCAACCACTTTGGGATCCAACACTTCGGTCATTTCGGTTTCTATGAAACCTGGAGCAATCGCATTTGAACGAATATTACGAGAACCTAATTCTAATGCAATTGATTTAGTAAATCCAATTATTCCAGCTTTTGAAGCAGCATAATTTGATTGCCCAGCATTTCCTTTTACTCCAACAACAGAACTCATATTGATAATAGAACCTTTACGCTGTTTTAGCATAGGTTTTTGAACAGCTTTTGTAAGATTAAATACAGATTTTAAATTGGCATTCATTACCTCATCCCATTGTTGTTCAGTCATTCGCATTAAAAGAGTATCTCTGGTAATACCTGCATTGTTTACCAAAACATCAACAGTACCAAAATCTGCAACAACGGAATTAACAAGTTCTTCTGCAGCTTTAAAATCAGCAGCATCCGAACGATACCCTTTTGCCTTTATTCCAAAAGCTTCTAATTCTTTTGCTAAAGCTTCTCCCTTTTCTACAGATGATAGGTATGTAAACGCCACATTTGCACCTTGTTCAGCAAATTTCAATGCAATTCCTCTTCCAATACCTCTTGATGCGCCAGTTATTAATGCTACTTTTCCTTCTAATATTTTCATAAAAAAATTTGTTTTATTATATATCCCAAAGATAAAAGAAAAATAATTTAAATAAACGATATTTTAAATTACTGTTTATTAATAAGATTATATCCAAAAAGCAAAATAATGTTAAAACTAACTAAGATAATAGTAATACTATTAATTTTGCATCGATTAAAAATAATTATAAATGAATCTATTTTTAAATTTTAAGATAAAAATTAATAGCAACCTATACCTAAAAGACCCTACTTCAAGTGAATTAGGGAGAAAAATTATATCCACTTCAATAGACATGTTTGATGAGGTAGGGTTTGAAAATTTTACTTTTAAAAAAGTTGGACAAAAAATAGATTCTACAGAAGCATCAATTTACAGGTATTTTGAAAATAAAAATCAATTATTATTGTATATAACATCATGGTACTGGGGATGGATGGATTACAAACTTGCAATCGAAACAACAAATATCGAATCCGCTGAATTGCGCTTAGAAAAAGCAATTAATTTAATTACAAAACTAAGTACGGATGATTTTGAAATAGACGGAATTGAAATAAAAAAATTAAATCGAATTGCGATTTCTGAGTCATCAAAATCTTATCTAACAAAAGATGTAGACAAATCAAATCAAGTAGGAGCTTATTCAAACTACAAAAATTTTGTTGGTAGTATCGTAAAAATAATAAAAGAAATAAATCCATTATATAAATATCCCAATATGCTAATTTCAACTATTATTGAAGGGGCTCATCTTCAAGTGTATTTTGCAGAACATCTGCCACGTTTAACAAATAAACAAAAATCAAAAGATTATATACCTCATTTTTTTAATAAACTAGCCATACAATCAATAAAAAGCGAATAATGAAAACACCTTATCAAAGATTTTGGCTGCTATTAAAGCCTGACTCAAAAGAAATATATCAGGTATACACCTATGCGTTTTTCAAAGGGATTATATCGTTATCTCTACCTATTGGAATTCAAGCAATAATAAACCTTATCCAAGGAGGGAGTGTTTCTGTTTCATGGCTAATTTTAGTATTTATAGTTATAATGGGAATAGCATTAGAAGGATATATCCAGCTAGCTCAAATGAGGATTACAGAAAATCTTCAACAAAATATTTTTGCAAGAGCTGCTTTTGACTTTACTTATAGAATTACAAAAATAAAATTTAAAGAAATATATAATTACCATGCGCCTGAACTAATGAACCGTTTTTTTGATGTCCTTTCATTACAAAAAAATCTCGCAAAAATCATTCTTGAATTTCCAACCTCTATACTGCAAATTGTATTTGGTTTAACCTTACTTTCATTGTATCATCCGTTTTTTATTGTATTCAGTTTTTTACTAGTGTTTTTGGTTTTAATTATTATAAAACTTACATCAAAAAAAGGCCTGCTATCAAGTTTGGATGAATCAAAATATAAATACAAAGTTGTTTCATGGCTAGAAGAACTGGCTAGAAATAAAGATTCATTTAAGTTAACAGGCAAAACAAATCTACCTGAAGATAAAACTGATGAGCGAGTTGTTAATTATCTAGAATCTAGAGAAAATCATTTTCAAGTTTTAAAAACTCAATATATATTTTTGCTAGTATTCAAAATTATTGTCGCTCTTGGTTTACTTTTAGTAGGAGGTTTACTAGTAATAAAACAACAAATGAATATTGGACAATTTGTTGCAGCAGAAATTATTATATTACTTGTACTCAACTCATCAGAAAAAATAATTTTAAGCCTTGAGCATGGTTATGATATTTTAACATCATTAGAAAAAGTAGGAGAATTCTTGGATCTTGAATTAGATAAAGAAGACAATGACTCTAATTTAAACCATGTTTTTTCTGAAGCAATAGATATTGAATTAATTAACTTATCTTTTTCATATCCTGGAAAACAAAACGTAGTATTGAATAACATAAATTATCATTTTGTAAAGAACAATTCTTATTGCATCACAGGAACTAATGGTTCAGGAAAATCAACCTTATTACACTTATTGAATGGCCTTTATGATCCAACCTTAGGAAGTGTGTGCATAAATGGTTTTCCTATAAAAAATTACACTTTAGAAGATTTATATAAAGTAATTGGGAATGGCTTACATGAAGAATCTATTTTTGAAGGAACTTTTTTGGAAAACATAAAACTCGGAAGAGACTATGTTAAGATAGAAGATGTGAACTGGGCATTAAATAAAGTTTGTTTAACAAACCACATCAAATTACTTCCCGAAGGATTAGAAACTAAAATTGAAATGTCAGGTCAAAAACTATCTAAAAGTGTAATACAGAAAATCATTATCGCTAGAAGTATTGTAAATAAGCCAAAATTGCTTCTTCTGGAAAATCAAATTGATAATATAGAAGAGCTTGAAAGAAAAAAGATTATTGACTTCTTAGTTGATAAAAATAATGAATGGACATTTATTTGCATTTCAAACGACTTGCATTTACAAAGCAAATGCGACATGATTATTACAATGAGCGATGGAAAAATCGTATAAAAATTAAATTAAAATGCTAAACATTACACATAATAAAATAAAAGAAATCGATAGATTAAAAGGTTTAAAATCATTTAGTATTATCTCCTCTCGTATAAAAAACAGACAACTAATTAAAACGCTGTATCTAATTGGAGCAATTTTTTTATTAATGCTTTTTCTGCCTTGGACTCAAAACATTCGCTCTGGAGCAAAAGTAACTGCGCTTAGACCCGACCAAAGACCACAAACCATTCATTCAATTATAGGAGGTAGAATAGAAAAATGGTTTGTACAAGAAGGTGATTTTGTAAAAAAAGGAGATACAATAATTCATATTAGCGAAATAAAGGAGGATTATTTAGACCCTAACTTAATTTTAAATACAGAGCAACAAATAAAAGCAAAAGAGTTTGCCGTAAAGTCTTACATGGAAAAAGTAAAGGCAAACGACAACCAAATTGATGCGATAATTAGCTCCCAAAAACTAAAATACGAACAAGCTGAAAATAAATTAATACAAAGCAAATTAAAAGTTCAGAGCGATAGCATAGATCTTGTTGCTACACAACTAAACTATAAAATTGCTAAAGAACAACTTCTTAGGATGGAAGATCTTTATAAAGAAGGGTTAAAATCTTTAACGGATTTGGAAACAAGAAAAATGAAATTGCAAGAAACTTTAACTAAAGTTATTTCTAAAGAAAATGATTTAATTACAAGTAAAAATGAGGTCTTAAATGCAAAAATTGAATTACAAAGTATCATAGCCGACTATAAAGATAAAATTGCTAAATCTGAATCTGAAAAATTTTCTTCCCTATCAAATATGTATGATGCAGAAGCAACTGTAACAAAACTGCAAAATCAATATATGAATTATAGTATAAGATCTGGAATGTATTATGTATTAGCACCTCAAGATGGTTACATAACAAAAGCTATACAATCAGGTATTGGAGAAACGGTTAAGGAAGGTTCAGAAATCATTAGCATTATGCCATCACAATATGAATTAGCCATTGAAATGCATGTTCTCCCCATGGATATTCCATTATTGGAAAAAGAACAGAAAATACAAATCCAATTTGATGGATGGCCATCAGTTGTATTTTCAGGATGGCCTGGAATATCATACGGGACGTACGGAGGTAAAATTGTTGCAATTGATAATTTCATAAGTGACAATGGTAAATACAGAGTTTTAGTAGCTCAAGACGACAGCGAACAAAAATGGCCAAAAGAAATTAGATTAGGAGCAGGTGCAAATACAATAACTCTTTTAAAAAGAGTTCCAGTTTGGTATGAACTATGGCGTCAAATAAACGGATTTCCGGCTGACTATTACAAAAACGACAATTTCAATTCCGAAAAAAATGCAAAGGCAAATTAAATATTTATTTATTTTTCAATTTTTTTTAAATATCAATTCATTTGGTAAAAATGATTCTTTAAATGTTTTAAGTTTTGATGACTTTTTAAAAATAGTAAAACAAAATCATCCTATTGCAAAACAAGCCGAACTATTGACTAAATATGCCGATGCTACAATATTAAGTTCAAAAGGGAATTTTGATCCGAAAATATTTTACGATTTTAAAAATAAATATTATGATAATTCTAATTATTATGAATTGAGCAACGGAGGATTTCAAATTCCAACATGGTTTGGAATTGAATTTAAAGCGGGCATTGAACAAAATGATGGAAGCTACATAAATCCAGAAAATAGAGTTCCTTTGAATGGATTATTATACTCTCAGATTTCGTTGCCTCTATTGCAAGGATTAATAATAGACGAACGAAGAGCTATTTTAAAGCAGGCAAAATTATTTAAGGAACTTACAGAATTTGAAAAAACAAGCCTAATAAATGACTTACTTAATAAAGCCGGAAAAGCATATTGGGACTGGGATTTATCTTATAAAAATTTGAAAATACACGAAAATGCTGTAGAAATAAGTAAAGTACGTTTTATTTCAACAAAAAAACTAGTAGAACTAGGAGATAAACCAGGTATTGATTCAACAGAAGCAAACATACAACTACAAGACCGGATAATAAATTTACAACAAGCACAAATAGAATATAGGACAAAATCTTTACTCTTATCAAACTTTCTTTGGATAGAAAATAACATACCTGTTGAAATAACAGAAAATAACATACCAAAAGATTATACATTTAATAATAGTTTGGAAAATTTTTTTCTGTCATACATTGGTCAAATAGATAGTATAATTAATAATCACCCAAATATTCAAGTATATAATTTTAAAATAAAACAGCTTGAAATTGAAAAAAAATTAAAACAAGAAAAATTAAAACCAGTATTAAACTTAAATTACAATCCTCTTTTCAATCCAGAAAATCCTAACTACACATTTAACAATAATTATAAATGGGGTGTATATATGGAATTCCCAATATTTCTGAGAAAACAAAGAGGGGAATTAAAAATTACAAATATTAAAATTGAAAATTCTTTATTCGAAATTGCAAACAAAAAAAATGAATTATTAAATAAAATAAAAGCTAATATAAACGAATATAATATAAGCAGATCACAAATTGAAGTTTACAGTAAGAATTTATTGAATTACGAAAAACTATGGTTGTCAGAAAAAAAATTATTTAATACAGGAGAAAGCTCTCTATTTATGATTAACAACAGGGAAATGAGCTTTATTAATGCTCAAATTAAACTAAATGAAATAATTAATAAAAATCAAAAGATTGCCATAGAAACTCAATTTTCATTTGGTTTGTTAAGCAGTTTATATTAATTGTAAAATGAAAAAAATACTTTTTGGAATTATTACCTGCATTTTTTTCAATTCTTGCTATTTTGTAATTCATCATCCAGGTAGGTATTATAAAAAAGCAAAATCCGACTCTTATGATGCTGTAATAATACCTGGGTTTCCTTATGATGGAAAAAATTGGAATAAGGTAATGAAGTACAGACTACTTTGGGCAAAACATCTTCATGAAAATAAACTAGCAAAAAACTTTATATTTAGTGGAGGGGCTGTACATACGCCTTACAATGAAGGATATATAATGGCTATGTATGCTTCAAAAATGGGAATACCAAAAGAAAACATAATAATTGAACCTGATGCACAACATAGTAGTGAAAATGTTTATTTTTCTCTAAAAATATGTCAGGAGAAAAATTTTAAAAAAATTGCGATAGCAACTGATCCATTTCAAAGCTTTTTAATTAGTAATTATGCTCAAAGAATAAGAAATATTTCAATTGATTATTTGATCTTACAACCAAGGCTCATAAGGGAACATAAATATTATGATGAGCCAAAAATAAATGCAGATTTAGCAATAGAAGTTGATTTTATTCCTATAAAAGAAAGACAAAGTTATTTTGAAAGAAAAAAGGGAAGTTTGGGCTTGAATATCGATTACGGAGTAAAAACAAACAAATTTTTGAAATACTCCAAATGGTTCTGGTTTTAATAGAATACCATTAAAAAGGATAACCAATACCAATATTCAATGCAAAAAACGAATATTTTCTATCATTATGTGTTAATCTATATTCTGTTTTCCAATCATTATTAAAAATATTACCAATAATCCATCGATTATTTTCCGCAAACTGAGGATCCCTTACTTTCAAACCAAGATCTAAACGGACAATAAAAAAATTAAAATCTCCTCGAATCCCAAGCCCTGAACCTATTGCTATTTCTTTATAAAACCTATCTAACTGAAACTCTCCTCCTGGACGTGAACTATTTTTTTGCCTCAACCAAACATTACCTGCATCAACAAATAATGCTCCATGTAACATTTTAAACATTTTAAAGCGATATTCTACATTCCCTTCCAATTGATTGTCTCCAAGCTGATCAAAACTAAATATCCCATCATCGGAATAAGAGCCAGGCCCTAACGAACGTGCTTGCCATGCTCTCATCCCATTGGCTCCTCCACTAAAAAAACTACGTTCAAAAGGCAATGATTTAAAATTAACAAAAGGAACACCCATCCCTGCAGCAACCCTAAATACAACTTTGTTTATTTCATTTTTATTAAAATAATATCTAAAATCAAAATCCCCCCTCAAATATTGAGAGAATGGAATTTTAAAGACATTATATCTTCCAAGAGAATCTTTAACAAATGTATTTGGATTCAGATCATTAGTTAAATCGAATAAACCACGTAAAATATTGCCTGATGATTCGAAATTGAGTCTAAAAAATTTAAAATTACTGCTCTTTTTAATATCCTGCTCGTTATAAACAAATGTGTATTTAGTGCTAGTAGTTAAGTGGTCTCTATAGCTATTTAAAATATATAAATCGTGAATGTTTTCAGTTAAGTTTGTTTCAAACAAATTACTTAAATCAACTTTTACTAAATTAATAACCAAAGGACTAATAGTATGTCTCTTACTTATAGTTTCTTTCCAGGTATATCCAAAAGAAATATTAGATATAGTCCTAGTAAAATCGGGACGTCTTTGAAAACTGTATGAACTAGTTAATATTGTTTTAGGATTAGATCTTTTAGATGCTTTGACTTTAAAAGGAGTTATAAATCGAGGTATATAAAAATTAAGTTCAGGGCTAATTTCAAGAGTATTAAATTGTTGAACTTTTAAATCATTTACTTGATTGGAGTTTTGATTGTTTACCCTTTGAGCTTCTACACCTCCTTTTAATCTCAACTCTAAAACTTCAGCCCCCTTCATTACATTTCTATTTTGATAAACAATACTTCCTGCAATACCCAAATTACCTGAAGTGTTTGTTCCTTCCGTTTCAATTGTATAAGACTGTTTTAATATTGGCACCAAAGTGATGTAGCAATCCAAATATCCGTTACCTATCTGCCTAAACGAAATATTAATATTTTTAAACGCTTTGAGTTCCGATAATCTTTTATACGAATCGTCCACATTCGTTTGTTGAAAAAGCCCTTTTTTAATAAATATTGCATTTAAAATAACTTTTGTTTTATGCTTAGGCATTTTACCCTTTTCATACAAAAATGTAAAGTCATCCGTCTTTAAAGTATCTTTTATTTCAACGTCTTGTTTTTTTGGCAAATAATCAGGTTGTATGTAAATCTTGTCAATATAAAATCGCTGATGATTTGTCTCTACAATTGAATCTGAATAATCATTATACTTTTTTGCAAAATTTTTTATCCCTAAAACTATATTTACTTTTCTATTTCCAACAGTTGTATCTACTTCATAATACACATAATCTTTTGTAAATAAATAATAACCATTATTTAGCAACTCGTTAGTAATTCTATCTCTCTCTTTCTGTAAAATATCTACATCATAATTTTTTCCATTTTTTATGAGTGTTCTCGAAGAATCTAAAAAAACATAATACTGTAAAATTTCATCTGGTATTTTATATTCAATTTGATTAAAAACATAAGGAGAAGATGCCTTTATTTTATAAAAAGAAATTGCTCTTTTTTTTCTTTTATAAAAAACAGAATCCGAAACAGAACTAATAAAATATCCTTTATTATTCAAATATGATTTTATTTGTTTTGATGATTTTTCAGAAAGCAAAGAATCATATACAACTGGAGGTTCTCCAATATTCATAAGCCATTCACCTAACAATTGTCTATTGTTTATTTTGGCTTTTTTCCCTTTAGAAATTCGTTTTGCGTTTTTTTCTTCTCTTTTTTTATCATGTAAAATTCGTTTTTCTCTCACTCTGTTTTCATTTACCATATTATAAAGCCAAAGATGAAATCGAAATACGAGAAATATTTTTCTATTTGGTTTTTGTTTGATATATCCATCTATACCAGACTTTTCCAGCTTAGTATCTTTATCAATTACAATATTTTTTTTTAATAAATATTCTCCTTTTTTAATCTTTTTAGTTGGATTACATGAAAAAAGGAAGCATACCAACAAAAGTGGAATAAAAAAAAATATTGTATGGTTACTATTTTTGCTCACAAAAAAGTTAGCTTTCTTATTTTTAAAATGAAGTCACTAAATTACTACATTTGTTGATATAAAATGGTCAAGAATAATGTTGTCAAAAAATCAAATTAAGTTTATAAATTCTTTAAAAATTAAAAAATTTAGAGACAAAGAAAATTTGTTTTTAGCTGAAGGGACTAAAATTGTGCCTGAATTAGTATATTCTAATATAGAAGTAAAAAAAATATACGCCACAAATAGTTTTATTAATACAAATACATTTTCACAAGACATTGAAATAATTGAAATTTCTGAAAACGAATTAGCCAAAATTTCAAGTCTAGCTACTCCAAATGAAGTAGTTGCCTTGTGCTCAATCCCAAATTATGCGTTTGCTACATTAAGCTTCGAAAATAAAATTACGTTAGCCTTAGATGAAATAAAAGACCCAGGCAATTTAGGAACTATAATAAGAATAGCTGATTGGTTTGGAATTGACGCTATCATTTGTAGTAATGAATCTGCTGATGCTTATAACCCAAAAGTAATTCAAGCAACAATGGGTTCCATTTCACGGGTGAAAGTTATTTATACTAATCTAATTGATTTTTTGGAAATAGAATCTAGTAAAAAAAATAAAATTTATGGAGCCACTTTAGATGGCAAAAATATTTATAATCATTCGAAATCTGACGGAATAATAGTAATAGGAAATGAATCAAAAGGAATTTCTGAGGGTGTTTTAAAATTTGTAGATAATAAGTTAAAAATCCCTTCTTATTCTCATCTAAAAACAACATCAACAGGCGAAGCAGAATCATTAAATGCTGCGATAGCAACTGCGATAATCTGCTCTGAATTTAGACGATAAATGTTTTTTCCATAAGATAATGCTGAATTTCATTCCACATCAAAAAAGTTTTTTTTATTACTTGATATCCAGATCTTTTATAAAATTCAACTGCATTTTCTCTCGCTTGTAATACTACTTTTTTTCTTCCATATTTCTTAGCTTCCTGTTCTGCAAACTGCAACATTTTTTGCCCTACACCCATACCTTGAGTATTGAAATCAACAGCCATAAATCGAATTTGCGCCTCTTCTTCGGAATTAAATTGTAACCTACATACACCTAGAATTTTTTTTTTGTTATCAGAGGCGATTATATGGATTGAGCTTTCCTCATTTTCATCCTTTTCGCTTCCTCTTGGTTGTCCCCAAGGTTTTCTGAGAATTTCATATCTTAACAAATAATAAGCCTCAAACTCTTTGGAAGTTTGAGGCTTAGAAATAATTATTTCATTATTCATACTAGAATTTCGAACGAGTCTTACGTTTATAAGGTACTTTATAAGAAACGGTAATATTCAAAAACATATATGCATCTTTATCTTTAGAATCTCCACGTTGTTGACCAGCAGCAGTTTGACGATAAATGGTATTATTTCCGCCTAACTCTAATGGCATATAATACAAAGACGGGTCTGCTAAAGCTGCCGCAGTAGCTCCCCTAGCTTGGTATATAGCACTATTATCGTAGTAAACTCCACTAACATCATCTATATAATCAGTAAATGTTTTTCTAATTCCAATCTCGGCTCCAACCGACCACTCTTTGTCAATTGCATATTTTCCTCCTATACCATATGGAATACAAACACTAAAACGAGAGTATTTTTTTGGTCCTCCAGGCAATCCTTGTCCTTCTGTTCCAAGTGGTTGTAAATTAACCCAACTTCCTTTATACATAGCCTGTGGGTTGTAATAAAAACCACCTACTCCACCAAAAAGATAAAATTGCCAGTCGTAGCTTTTCATTCCTTTAGCATTCTTAATCTTGTAGATATGACCTTGTTGTTCTTTAGTAAAGTAAAATTCAGCTTGAACAGAAGCTTCAACTACATGTGAACGAAAGCTTAAATTGCGGTTTTGGCGAAAAGGCTCTTTCGTTAATTTATCATTTCCACTAAGCAGTAAATAATGAAGACCACCTTTAACAGCCCAACGCTTATGAAATTTATAACGCATTCCTAAAGCCAAAGAAGGTCTAGTTGCGGAAAACTCTAAATCACGAACGAAGTTAGTCCCAATTTGATTGGCACCACCTAATTCTCCAAGAAAATTAGCTGCTCCAATACCAAAAACATACTCTTTTCGAGGTTTGTTTTTTTTGTTGGCAAAATTATTTGCTTTATAACGTTTCTTTGCTCCTCTTTGCCCCTTCATTTGTGCAGAAGCAAGATAAGGCATCATTAAAACAGTCAAAAAAAGTATAATTTTCTTATACATGGGGTGCTATTAGTTTTATCTTAATAAAGAGCAAAAATATAACTTTTTTTTGAATAAAAAAACATTGTTTTTTTAAGAAGAAAACGCCCTAAAATGGGCATTTTCTTCTTAAAAAAACAAAACTAAACAACAATTAAATTTTTACACGAAGCGTAACAAATACATTTCGTCCTGGAGAGCTAATCCCAGAAGCAAAAACACGATAATGCGTATCAAATAAATTTTCTACACCTAAGTTGACACTAAAGTTTTTTGTAATTTTATACATTGTTTTTACATTAAATGTAACCCAACCAGGCATTCCATTAGGTGTTGCCTGACTTAAATTATCTTCTCCACTAGGACTGTAATCTTTTAATGCTTTATTTGCAGAATACCTAGCATATACTTCACTTTCAAGCTTTTTAAAATGAAAAAACAAGCTTGTTTGTCCGAACATAGGAGGGATATGGTCTAATGGAATAATAGTATCATGTTCTCCCATATTATTTACAGCAGGCACTTTTTGGTAGTAATTACCAAGTGTATAAGTTAATGAAGTTTTAAAAGACACATTATCATTGAAATCTGCTGAAATAGATCCGTAAGCACCTTGAACTGTTGCTTTTTCAGCATTTTGTTGAGATTGAACACGACTCAACACTCCTCCGTAAACAATAGAATCCTTACCATTGTATTTATCATTTTTGGTAACAATAGCATTTTTCAATAATGTGAAGTAATAATTTCCTTCAAATTTAATTTTATCGTCAAATGCAGTAATTGCAAAGCCTCCTTCTAAATTGTACGCATATTCAGGTTTAAGTTTTTCATTAGGAATAATGATATTTCCTCCCACTGATTCAAAAATTTTTGTAATGTCATCTACATTAGGAGAACGATAGCCTGTTGAACCCAAAATACTTAATCTAACATTTTTTTCAGGAGAAATAACTAAGCCTAAATTCCCATTTAAAGCACTATTTTTTTGTGTTGTATTCTTAAATGGAAAAGGATAAAAAGTAGTATCATTAAAATTTGCTTTCAAAGTATTACTGCTAAATCGTAACCCATCACTCAAAATCATTTTGTCGTTTATTTCCCAAGTATGAGTTAAATAGGCTGCAGCAGTAGTCATTGTACTTCCTCCATCAGGATAACGTGTATCTGCAGGAGATTCAACATTGGTTACAATATTTTCTTTATGTGCTTTAGATGAAACAATATTGTGCAATACCTCTACTCCATAACTCAATTCATGTTTTTCTTTTACTTCTTTTCTGAAATCAGCATTCAAAGAAATTACTTTTACATTTTCTTCTTGAAATTTTTTGCTGTTATTATTAAACCTTCTACTTATTCTCGATTGATCAATATCCTGATAAGCTGCAGTTACTCGAAGATTATCAAACAATCTACCTTCTGACTTAATATTTGCGTATAATGAAGCGAACAATCTATTCTGTGGTCCGTAATACCATTCAGCAAATTTTAAATTTGCACCAGAATATTCTTGTAATCGATCATAACGATTAATATTTGAGGAAGTGGAATACTGAACATTCAAACCAACATTAATATTTTCAGATGCTTTGAATAATAATTTTTCCATAAAATCAATCTGAGAATAACCACTAAATTTTTGCATATTAGGATTTGAATTACGAACCATACTATCTGCATTATTAGTAGCATTTCGAACAGCATAATAATAACAACGTCCAAAATCTGGGGTTGGATTTCGAGAAAACCCAGTTCTTAGATCATCAAAATCTGAATATGTAATACTCGTAAGCGATGCGATTTTTTTAAAACCAAGATTAAAATCAACATGCCCTGTTTTTTCTTGATTTGCAGAAGAGTAACGCAGATAGGAATTTAATTTGAAATTCATTTTATCCTCACCAAACAAGGGTTTTTTAGTATAAAAATGCATTACACCACCTAAAGCATCACTACCGTACATTACTGATGATGGCCCATAAATTATTTCGGCTCTATCCAACATAGCATTGTCAATAGTAATGATATCTTGCAAATGTCCTGCACGATAAATTGCATTATTCATTCTAACACCATCAATAACCATCAACACCCTACTCGCCTCAAAACCCCTAATTATAGGGCTTCCTCCTCCTCCTTGGCTTTTTTGAACCATAATATTTCCTGTATTAGAAATCATATCAGCTGATGTTTGTGAATTATTTAATTCCAAATTTTTCGCTTTTATTACATCTATAGAATAAGGAATATCTGATTTTTTTTCTTCTGCTTTATTAGCAGAAAAAACGACTTCATTTAAGTTTATTAATTTGAATATAGTGTCTTTATTATTTTCTTCTTGGGCATATAATCCCAAACCAACAAATGCTAATGCATTTGCAAAAAGTAATTGCTTTTTCATAAATTTTAGTATTAGTTTAAATAAATATTTTTCTTGTAACAGCAATTGAAACAAGTGGAATAAAAATTTTAAACTATTTCAGGAGGAGGAATGAAAACTGAAGAATTTTTATCAGAAATTTTCATATCTGAGCATGCAAACAAATGAGAATTGCATTCACCAAAAGCAAATGAAATTTGGATATTATTAAAGTAAAATACTTTTAAAACTGATTTAATTATTTTTTGTGATGCGCTATTCTTTTTTGATATATCATCATTCAGATAAGCATTAACTTGTTCATCTAAATTTGCAAAAAGCTGGGTTTCTTTTTTATCATCTATACAACTTAATATCAGCTCATCACCTAATACTTCTGATTTAATTAAATCATACAATTTATTTTTATACAAAAACTCTTTCCCTTCTTCAATCCAAATAATTTCACTCAGATTATTTCTGTTAATGCTAATTTTTGTTATGTCGGAATTGGATAGATTATTTTTAACAATAGATTTTATTTCTTTTTTAGCTTGATATTGCACAGTTTTAAATACTATTAAATATCCAACACTGTTGAACAAAAAAACAAAAAGTAATATTAAGATGGCAACTCTTTTCATAACATTTAACAAACAAATGTAATTAATTGGATATAAAAAACAAACACATAAAAAAAGCACCGATAAAAACCGATGCTTTAAAAAGATATTTATGAGTGAATTTTATTTACTTTTTGAAATATTTGTTATTTCTGCAGGCATTCCTGTAGTACAACCAGCAGGTTGAGGCATTTTTAATGGCATATAATTAAATGATATATTTAATCCATCAACATCAAATTTACTATCTAACTTATCTTTAGGAATTAAAGTCAACTCTTCTCCTCCTTCTTGTTTTACTACAATCACAGCAGAACATCCGCCAGCTTTGTATTTATGAGATACTACGCCCACTGTTTTAGGTGTATCACTCACGGAATTAGTAGTTGAGGCCGTTTCCTTTTTAGTTTTGCAAGATGCAAATACTGATACAACAATACTTAAAATTAAAATATATGATTTCATAATTTGGGTGTTATTTAATTAATAAAAAAACACTCATACAATTTTAATACCATTGTATGAGTGTTTTTGTGAAAGCTATATTACAAGCTTATTATTTAACAATTACTTTGATTACTTTTTGGAAAGCAGTATTCATTTTACCAACGCGAACAATATATGTTCCCGAAGCTAAATTACTAGTATTAAAAGATGTTTCAAATGAATTACCATTTACAACAATTTGTTTACCATCTATTTGTTTTCCATTTATATCAAACAAGTCAACAACTAGCTCTCCATCAACTGATAAATCTTTAGCAGTTACGTTAAGTGTAGTATTTGACTGAAATGCAGTAACATTATTGATTTGATTTGCAGATTCTTCAACACCAGTTGGAGTTAAGGGCAGTCTAAAAGAGTAAATTCTAGTTCTTGGTCCTGATTGCAAAAACTCTCCTGTATGCCAAAATGTAAGTCCGTCTGGGTCTAATGAAGTATGAGAATAGTCACCAAAACGATTATTTGAAGTTTGTGCTGCCGTTCCCATTTCTACCATTGTTTCACCAAAAGTCATAGTTCCTAATGGATCTGTAGCTAAACGACCAGTAAAGCCTAAACTAGCAAAATCGCCAGTTGTTGATGATGCTCTTGCATAACACAATGCTATACTTCCATTATCATCCATTGCCATAGAACCAACCCAACGCGTTTTAGTATCAGGTGTATAAACTCCTTCTTGGTAAACAGCCCAAGTTCCAGAATATGCAGGAGTCTCTCTTAATTCAACCCATTTTAAGCTTCGTTGAGTTCCTCCAACTTTTACACCCCAATTTAATAATACTGTATTATACCCTGTCCAAGCTCTCCATTGTGCACGATAAGTTGGAACACCACCGATACCATCTAATTTTGCAGTTGTTCCTGGTTGATCAACATCATTCCAACTTGCATTGTAAGTACCATCGTGTGCAGCTGTTGTAATTTGAGTTGCTGCTGTAATATTAAGCGTAGGAGTTGCTGGCACCCAGTTAACAGTAGCTTTCATATATTTAATTCCATCAACACTACCTCCACCCCATGAATTTTCTGTGTACCAAAAGAAAGGACAAGGTGTTCCTCCTGGAGGTAATCCCCCATCAGCATCTGCTGGTAGTGGACAGAAAAATCCGCTAACAGTACCAGTTGCAAAATTTGTATAAACAGCTTTTGCAGTAGCATCTCCAACCAACATTTTTGCTCTTTCAAAACAATATAATTTATCAGTACCTTGATTAGAGGTCATATAATAACCATCCCCCCAAATAGAGAATTTTAAATAATCTGGAAATTGAGGAGAAACAAAAGTATACGTATAATAAGAACCAGTAGGATCATTAGTAGTTGAAATCGCAATATAAATTTGATTACCACTTCCAAATTGACTAACAAACCAACGGTCTGCATATCTATCATACATAATAATTGGATCCCCAGCATTACCTACAGCAGGGCTCCACAATGAACCTATTTGGCGAATAGAACCCATTTGAGCTCCAGTAACTTTATTAAATACTTTTAGTGGGGTTGCATTAACAGCTTGTACATAATGATTCAAACCAACTGCTCCAGATGGATCTGGCGGATATCCTCCTCCATTTTGTCCTGCCCACTCAGTTAAAATTGTAACAGGAGCTCTGTTTCCCATTTTTGTTTGTACCGTATTAGGATCCGTGCCATAAGCTGGACCATCTTTTTCTGCTGTATAAACAAAAATCTGAGGTGTGCGGTGATCTCTATCTCCAGATTCTTTCTTTTCGTAAGGTTGTAAGTTATCATCATAAGGTTCTGCCTCAATTATTTCACTCAAAGGCTTTGAAATTCCAAATTGTGAACACTGTACAAAACCAGACTGACTTTGGTCTTGTTGGGCAAATAATCCACTTGTGATTATCATACCCGAAATCAAAAATGTAGCTTTTTTCATTGGTTTTCTCTTTAATTAGTTAGTTTATATTTTGTTGTTTAGAGGGATTTATTTTGCTAATTTAAGTTTATTTTAAGAAAAAAACAAACATTTATAGTTGATTTTTAGAATTCGGAAGGGTATTTTTCAAAAGAAATATTGAAAATACTAGTAAAATAAAGGAAATTTTACTTTTCTGAAAATAATTTTTCAAGAGCAAACATTTCATCTCTTAAACGAGATGCTTCTGCAAAATTAAATTCTTTTGCTGCAGCTTCCATTGCTTTTCGAGTTTTTAAAATTGCTTTGTGCAATTCCTCTTTACTCATATATTGTACCACAGGATCAGCAGCATAATTAATATGCTCTTGTTCAATATAAGGTCTTGCTAAATTGCCTTTTGCATCCACAACTACTGTAGTTTGTCCCATGATGGATGCTTTTGTTTTATTTAATGCTGTTGGCACTAAACCATTATCAAAATTGTATTGGATTTGTTTTTTTCTTCTCCGTTCCGTTTCATCAATTGTACGTTGCATGCTATCCGTAATTCTATCAGCATACATTATTACCTTTCCATTAATGTTTCTTGCTGCTCTTCCTGCTGTTTGTGTTAATGCTCTATCAGAACGTAAAAAACCTTCTTTATCTGCATCAAGTATTGCAACGAGTGATACTTCAGGCAAGTCTAATCCCTCACGTAATAAATTTATTCCTATTAAAACATCAAACAAACCAAGCCTTAAATCACGCATTATTTCAACTCGTTCTAAAGTTTCTACATCAGAATGAATGTACCTACAACGAATACCAATATTCAACATGAATTTATGCAACTCCTCTGCCATACGTTTTGTCAGTGTTGTTACAAGCACACGCTCATCACGTTTCGTAACTTTATCTACTTCTTCTAATAAATCATCTATTTGATTAATGCTTGGTCGAACTTCAATAACTGGGTCTAATAATCCTGTTGGGCGAATTAATTGTTCTGCAACAATTCCTTCTGATTTTTCTAATTCGTAATCAGCAGGTGTTGCACTCACATAAATAACCTGATTTAACATCGTTTCAAACTCATCAAACTTTAATGGTCTGTTATCCAATGCTGAAGGCAAACGAAACCCATACTCAACCAAATTTGTTTTTCTTGAACGATCACCTCCATACATTGCTCGTATTTGTCCAATAGTAACATGGCTTTCATCAATCACCATTAAAAAATCATCAGGAAAATAGTCCATCAAACAAAAGGGGCGAGAACCAGGTAATCGTCCATCAAAATAACGCGAATAATTTTCTATTCCAGAACAATAGCCTAATTCGCGCATCATTTCTAAATCATACGTTACTCTATCTTCTAGTCTTTTTGCTTCCAAATGTTTCCCATTTTCTTTCATAAAATCAATATGCTTTACCATATCATCTTGAATTTGATGGATTGCATTTTTCATTGTTTCAGGACTTGTAACAAATATGTTTGCAGGATAAATTGTTGCTGCATCTAATTTCTCAAAACTTTTTCCAGTTGAAGTTTCAAAATATTCTATTCCTTCAATTTCATCATCCCAAAAAGTTACACGCATTGAATAATCTGCATAAGCCAGATTAATATCAACCGTATCTCCTTTTACTCTAAAATTTCCTCTCAAAAAATCTTCCGTAGTTCGAGAATATAAACTTTCAACCAAACGATGTAAAAATTTATTACGACTAATGATTTCTCCTTTTTTTATTTGAATTACATTTTCACGAAATTCCATTGGATTTCCAATACCATAAATACAAGAGACAGAAGAAACAACAATTACATCTCTTCTTCCTGAAAGCAATGCTGATGTGGTGCTTAACCTTAATTTTTCTATTTCATCGTTTATAGATAAATCTTTTTCGATATACGTATTTGTGCTTGGAATAAATGCTTCTGGTTGATAGTAGTCGTAATAACTAACAAAATATTCTACTGCATTATTTGGAAAAAACTGTTTGAATTCTCCATACAATTGTGCCGCTAAAGTTTTATTATGACTTAAAATTAAAGTAGGTTTTTGTGTTTGTTCTATAACATTGGCAATCGTAAATGTTTTGCCAGAACCTGTAACACCCAATAAAGTTTGCGCAGGAATTTTACCATTTACATTCTCAACTAATTGTTTTATGGCAGTTGGCTGGTCACCTGTAGGACTAAAATCGGCTATTAATTTGAATTTCATTAAGAATACAAAGGTAGGATTTTTAGGGAATAAGAAATTGGGAAATATGAATTAAGGAATTGGGAATTGTAGGAATTAGGGTATAAAGAAGAACAGTATTTAAGAAAATTTAATTCATCCGTTGAGGAATCATTAATTCAAATTCAGGAATATCCACATAAAAACGCGCTTTGTCAATTTTACGTTCCATCAAATATTTTCCTTTCATTTTACCAATATCAGTAGTTAAACTACATGCCGATTCATATTGAAACAATTCTCCCGGTTCTAAAATTGGTTGTTCTCCCACTACTCCTTCTCCATCAATAATAGAAACATCACTTGCAGAATCAAATATTTCCCAGTGACGGGAAATTAACTGAACGGTAAAATCGCTTTTATTTTCGATAGTAACATGATAAGAAAATAAAAAGTGACGGTGTTCTGGAACAGAATGTTCTGATTGAAACTTGGTTTCAACAGTTATCTTTATTCCATGTGTTATTTGTGTTGCTTGTATTCCCATGACATTCGAATTTGAATGATTTTACAATTATAACCAATTAATTTATTTACAAACAAGTATTGAGCCAAAAGGTTTTCAACAATACATAATAAAAAATGCCACTATAAAAGTGGCATTCAACTATTTTTTTATGGTTTTTTTACAAAAATAAAATTCCGTAAAATGATACAATTAAAACAGATGTTGCAATACTTACGATTATACCGTAAACAAGGTGAGTAGCTTTTAGTTTCATTTGTAGTAAAAAGTTTTTTTATTTAATAATTAATTTTTTTGTGAATGAATAATCTGCATTTCTTAATTGCAATACATACATTCCTTTTGCTAGTAATTCATTCACCTCTACTTTAGTATCAGTAATTTGTATGTTTTTTGAGTAAACCATTTTACCCGTTAAATCCATAATGACAATAGTATAATCAGCATCCGAAATATGATTAAAGTTTAATGAAAATCCTCCATCTTCTCCTGCAGGATTGGGAACAATATCAAAACTTAAATTACTATCATCAGAAAATTCTATAGCCTTCATTCCTGAATAGGAAGAATGCCCATCATAATCCGTTTGTTTTAAACGGTAATAAGATGTTCCCTTATATGGATTTACATCTACTTTTGAATAATTTAAAACAGAAGTACTATTACCCGCTCCATCAACAATTCCAACAACCTCCCAAATAGTCCCTTCTTTGGATTTTTCAATAGTAAAATAATTATTATTTATTTCGGTTTGGGTAGTCCATTCTGTTTTAACAGTTTTGCCAACAAGAAATGCGTTAAAAGACAAGAGTTCTATAGGTAAGGTGTTAACATTTGTAACACTTATTGTATAAGAACATTCTGCACCACCATTTCCATCCCAAATTAAATAATAATTTGTAACACTACTATTGGGCAAACTAGCAGAATATGTTGCTCCTGTTGCCAGAGAGGCGCACGGAACAGCAGGAACAGCTGAAAAAGCTCCACCACAAGTGCCTGTAACAATTCCAAACTGACCACTTGCACTATAAAATCCAGCAAAAGGAAAACCATTAACATAATATCCGGTATTGCAATTAACAGAATTTATCGAAACATTTACGGCACTTCCAGAACCGTCTGATTGAAACAAAAACCAATTGGTATTTTCTACAGTTCCTGCACAATATAAACTAGCAGGAGTTGGATCATCTGGCCCCATCGTATAAGTACAATTTGTATTATTTAAAGTTACAGGAACTCCAGAACTTAATGTAATTGCATTTGTACAATTATCTCCTGCTGTAGAAGCTGTATAGGGTGTTACATTTAATGTAAAAGGGCCATTTGCACCAGCATTACCATCTACAACCAAATAATAAGTTCCTGCTGTTTGAAAATATACCGTTCTACAAGGAGAATTTGCACCAGCTGTGGTTGAACCATAAGGAGTTGACGTTGTAACCAATCCTCCTCCCCACGCACCATTTGAAACACAGGTTAGGGCTCCAGAACAAGAAGGAGCAGAAATTATATTCACCGCATTAATTTGAGCTGCATTAGTACCTGTTAAACTAATTGAATAGTAGGAGTTAGCAGCAACCGTTAATGCAAAAACCATATCATTTCCATTACCAGTTGATATGTAATTACCTTCACATCCACCAACAATGCTATTTGTATAACCAGCAGTTGATGTATTTCCTGAATAAGAAAATGGAAATGAGGTAATAGGAATTGCACTACAAGGTGTGTTTCCAGGAGTTGTTTTTGGACAAACGTTGTAATTAAAGGCAGCACCTCCACCAGATCCATCTGTATCAAAAACTCTAATATAGTATGTTGTACCTGCAGTAACCGAAATTTCTTGGTTTACATTTGTCCCTGCATCGTTAAAACAATGCAACAAAGTGAATGGACCAGTACATGCAGCAGCTGAGTATACCTGAATTCCAACATCATCAATTCTTCCTCCACCAGAACCTGGTCTTTGAAAATTTAATTCCAAAGAAACATTTCCAGCAGGAATGGTATATGTAATCCAATAATTTGAATTTCCTGTTGTTGCAGGGCATGTAGGATTTATAATACCACTACCAACAGCAGTCCATGTGGTAGCAGCAGGCAAACTATACCCTCCTAATGTGCCAGCACAATTAACATTAGCAGCTGCAGCAGTACAAGGAGTGTTTTGTGAATAAGTAATTGTAGGTATAAGCAGAAATAGATAAATTAATTTTTTCATTATTTACTTAGTATTTAAAATGTCTTTGTTATTTATTTTCTGAGCTTCTAACCTTATTTTCAAAATCTTCGGTTTTCATAATTTGGTTTGGAGCCAAATATTTAAAAACTAATTTATCTTTAGGGTCCATATTAGTTGTATCCACAGGAGACATTGCCCCCACAGCATCACTCGATAGTGTTTTATTTTCAATAGTTGCACTATTTGATTTTATAATAGGAGTAATTTCTTGTGGTTTAACAGATTGATTCGTAGTTGTTTGTGCATTTAATGAATAAACACAAACAAAAAAAAGTAGTGTAACAAAAACTTGTTTCATTTTTTTTAGAATTAAATTAAATCTAATTTTTTTAGTTTTATCAGGGTAAAATAAGTATAACAAATGTATAACAATTATTTGTTTTATTAAATTGTTTTAATACATTTAGACCAACCTATTTATTAACACAATAAATGCAACCACACATACGACAAGTATTCTTATTAGTTACTGTGTGCTTTTTTTCTTGTAAAAAAGAAAAAGAAATTGCGCCCGAACAATCTCCAAATATTGCTCAATACACAATTATTAATACATCAAATTCTGCATTACCAAACAATACAATAAATCATATTTTTAATGATGGTTCAGGCAATATGTGGGTTTCTACCAACAAAGGTTTTTTAAAACACAATGGTTCAACTTGGCAACTATTTGATTCTGCAACATACATACTGCCAAGCAATATTATTAACAAAGTAAAAACAGATAATTTGGGCAATGTTTGGATTGGAACAAACAATGGCTTATTAAAATACAATGGAAGTTCATTTACTAATTACAATACTGGAAATTCGGGAATTCCAAATAATAAAATTCGTTCATTGGCAATTGCGCCTAATAATGATGTTTGGGTTGGTACATTCAGTGGAGGTGGTTTAGCTAAGTTTAATGGAACAATGTGGGCTACTTATACTCCTGCAAATTCTGGCTTGCCAAATAATTCTGTTGGTGCCATTACACTTGCTAGTGATGGAACACTTTGGATTGGAACAGCAAGCGGTGTTTCTCACTTTGATGGTGTTTCATCCTGGACAAATTATACAATTGCTAATTCAGGATTAGTAAATAATAGTATTTATTCAATAGCAATTGATTCCGCTAATGTAAAATGGATTGGAACCAATGCAGGTATTTCAAAGTTTGATGGAACAACTTGGACAACTTATAATTCAAGCAACTCGGGATTATCTTTAAATCTTGTTCGCCCTGTTGTTTGTTTTCAAAACAACACGAAATGGATTGGTACAGAAGGTGCTGGAATTTCTATCTTTAATGATGTTTCATGGTCAAACATTAGCGCTGCTAATTCAAATTTAACAGATAACAATATTAAATCTATTGCTATTGATTCTCAAGGAAAAAAATGGGTTGGCACTGCTACCGGTGGAATCGTTATTATCCCTTAATCAAATTCAAACCTTATTTTTAAAATTTTATGGAAGAAAAATATAAAAACTGCCAAAGTTGTGGAATGCCTCTAAAAAAAGATGAAAAAGGAGGTGGCACAAATGCCGATGGCACTAAAAGTAATATGTATTGTAGTCGCTGTTATGAAAATGGGTCTTTTACCCAACCAAATATCTCCGTTACAGAAATGCAAGAGCTAGTAAAAGGGAAAATGAAAGAAATGGGTTTCCCAGGGTTTTTAGCAAATATATTTACAAAAGGTATCCCTAAACTAAAACGCTGGAGCAGCTAATTTATTGAGCGTAAATAGTATCATAAGTAGCACCCATCCCTGCCCAAACACCTAAACCACCACCTTGTATATTACTTAGTATCAAAACTGGTGATGCAAAGGGATTTCCATTACTAGATTGAGCTGCTTCGAAGGTTTGATAAAAGTCTTGTGCGGCTTTATCTATTGTACAAAAGCGAATATAAATAGAATCGCCATATTTATACATCCCTCTTTCTTTTTCTGGCTCATCACTATAATAACTTTGCTCTGTAGCATCATATCCTCTATTATAAGCAAAATCAAAGCTTTTACCATCAATAAATTTATCATCGAATGTAGCACCAAAAGGGGCAACATATCTCCTGTCCAACAATAAAGGATTACCTTCAAATATTACAAATTTTGCAGGCCGTTTTGCATACCAACGATAACCATTTCCTAATCCTACAGGTTCGGTTAAATGTGCCCAAGCCCATCCTAAACTATCTTCTGGAGGTTGTGGTTTCCACCAAACACTATCTAATGTAATAGGTGTTGGAATTGTTGTTTGCGATGTATATGTTTTTCCATCAGCTATTACCGTTAAAAAATAAGTCTGTCCTACTACACCAACTATAGTATTCCCAGTATAAACAAAAGGATTAGAAGAAGTAATTAAAGTATCTAATTTCAAGGTATCAGTAATTACGCCATTTGAGACATAAACTTGTGCATTACTTACCATTATTGCATTAAAATCTACGCTTTGAGAAAGCGGACTATTGCGAGTAACAATTACCTCTGCAAATTTGCCATTTTCAATAAATCCTTCAATCACAATTTTTCTATCTCCACTTAAAATTTTTAAGTCGATATCTTCTTGGCAACTAGCCAGAAAAACAGCAGATAAAACACTAAATAATATTATTTTTTTCATCCTAAAATATTTTAAAATTTAAAGTTCCAAGTTACAGATGGTAATATTGGAAATAAATACACTTGTTTTGCTTTTATTTTTAATGTTCCATCGTACGCACTTCCTTCGTTTGCAAAATAAACGATGTATGGATTATGCCTATTATAAACATTAAACACACTAAAATTCCAGCTTGATTCGTAATTTTTTGCCCAGCGTTTTGGAACTACAATAGTTGAAACGTCTTTCCCTTGTTTTTCATAACGTTGAGTTAATTTTTGTTTTTTACGTTCTATCTTTTTTGCTCTATCAGGGGTAAATGTTACTGATAAATCTAAACGGTGGTAAGGCGGCATTCTAAAACTATTACGTTCACCAAATTCTGTAACAAAATTACCATCAATAAAATAATACGAAACAGGAATTGTGATTGCATTTCCTGTTCCATATACCCATATAGCTGAGAAAGTCCATTTTTTGCTTAAATCATAACTAGTAACAATAGAAACATCGTGTCTTCTATCGTATTTTGCATAAAATTCTTTACCTCTATTAATATCAGGGAATATACGTTTGGTATATGATAATGTATAACCCACCCAACCATTAAATTTTCCAACACGTTTTTTTAGAAATAATTCTATTCCATATGCTTGTCCTTTCCCATAAACAAATTGGTAATCCACATTATCATTTACTGTTTGCCCAGGTAAAGCGCCATCGCGATATTCTATTTGATTTTTTAAATCTTTATAATACACCTCAACCGATGTTTCATAAGTGTTTTCTTTAAAATTACGGAAATAGCCTAATGAATATTGAGAACCCTTTTGCGGTTGAACCAACTCACTACTAGGCACCCAAGTGTCTGTTGGCAATGTTACTGCCGACAAAGAAGCTAAATGAAGATACTGCAAATTGTAAGTGTAAGATGCCTTAATAGAAGATTTTGTATTTATAGAATAGCGCGCGTTAAATCTTGGTTCTAAACCTCCATACTGCTTAACCTTTTCATTAGATTTATAATGTGTTGTACTAGATGTCTGCCCAGTAATTGGGTCTTTGTGAAATCTATCAAACGGACCAATTTGCATAAACCCAGAATAACGCAAACCTGCATGAATTTTAAATTTATCTGTTACATCAAAATCATCTGATACATAAATAGCAGCTTCATGAGCACGTATTTTTTTTACTGGACCAAAATCGAATACTGTTTCACCTTGTTGGGCAGAAACACTTGTAGGAGTGAACATGTGATAAACATAATTTAAACCAAATTTTATTTCATGACGAACAGTTGGAAAAAAACCAAAATCAACTTTTGCATTCCAATCACGAATTCCTGAAAATAGTTTGAATTCAAAACCACTTTGCTCTGCACCAAAACTAAAATCATAATTACTAAAAATAGCAGAAGCATTCATAAACAATTTTTGATTAAAAAGATGGTTCCAACGCAAAACACCTGTACCATTTCCCCAACCAATCTTCAATGCAAAACCAGCATCTTTATCTTTAAAGTTCATTACATCTCTACCAAAATAGCCACTTGCAAAAATTCTATCCTTATCAGATAAACGATAATTTACTTTTGCATTTAAATCATAAAAATAATATCCAGAATTACGAAGAGTTGAACCCGGTTTTGAAAAAGGGCGTGCAATTGCATCTATATAAGTTCTACGGCCTGAAACAATAAAAGAGCCTGTATCTTTTTTTATCGGCCCTTCAATGGTTAATCGAGAAGAAATTAAGCCAATACCACCTTGAGCGTGGTAAGTTTTATTATTCCCTTCTTTCATAGAAATGTCAAGAACAGAAGCCAAACGCCCTCCATATTGTGCTGGCATTCCTCCTTTTATCAAATTAACGCTTTTTACTGCATCGCCATTAAATACAGAAAAGAAACCCATCAAATGCGCTGCATTATAAACTACTGCTTCATCTAAAAGAATTAAATTCTGGTCTGGACCTCCCCCACGAACATAAAAACCAGTATTTCCATCACCACTTGATTTAACTCCTGGAATTAACTGAATAGTTTTTAATACGTCTACTTCACCTAAAAATGCTGGAATTTTTTTAATTTCTTCCATATCCAATTTTACTGAACCCACATTTGTACTCGAAACATTTTTATCGCTTTTTTCAGAAACTACTTCAACTTCTTTTACATTTATGGCTGAAGGAGATAAATCAACATTTATTCTTAAATCTTTATCAAGATTAATTTCTTTTTCATAAGTATCATAGCCGATATACGAAACCACCAAATGGTATTTCCCTTTTTCAACTGTGATAGAATAAAAACCATATTGGTTTGTATTTCCTCCCTTAAGCAACTCTTTGATATAGACATTAGCACCAATACTATATTCACCATTCGAAACATCTTTTACATAACCACTAATGGTGTATTTCTGCTTTTCTTGAGCTAAAAGTATTGAGCTGAAAAAGAAAAAAATAAACGAAAGTTTAATACTGCTTTTGAACATATAAAATGTGTAACGAATAAGGTCTAATTAATACTACAATTGAATAATTAAATTGTTCAATGTAGCTTTTTTTATTTCGGGTGCAAAACTACGGAAACATTTTTTGATTTAAAAGTTTCCGCCATTTAATTTTCTCAAAAAAAACATAAAAAGTCAATTTTGTATTAAAATTGGTAAATAACAATTGTTATTCTATATTTGCACCCTTAATTTTAGAAAAAGTAAATGCTTTTTCTATTTATACGAATTATCATTAATTTAATTATCGACTGATTATGCAAAACAAAGGTGCAATAAGATTATTTGCAATTTTATTATCGCTTACTTGTATTTACTATTTGACATTTACTTGGAAAGCAAACCAAATTGAAAACGAGGCAGATGAGTTTGCTCAAAATTATGTATCGCAAACAAGCGTAATGGAGGATGCAAAAAAAGTTGCTACAACACCTGCTTTAGAAAAAATCTATTTAGATTCAGTGGCTCATGCTAAACGCAATTTTTACCTTGATTCATTAAAGAAAAAACCTGTTTATGATTTAATCTTTACAAGTTTTACTTATGACTATGTAAAAAAACATCAGTTAAACCTTGGTTTGGACTTAAAAGGTGGTATGAATGTAACGTTAGAAGTTTCTGTTGCTGATATCATCAAAGGATTATCAAACAATAGCAATGACCCAACTTTTTTAGCAGCATTAAAAAATGCTCAAGAAATACAACGTAACTCTACAAAAGATTTTGTTACGATTTTTGGTGAGGAATTTAAAAAAGCTAATCCACAAGCAAAACTTGCAATCAACTTCCAAACTATAGAGTTAAAAGGAAAAATTGATTTTAATACTTCTGATGAAGATGTACTTAAATTTTTACGTGACCGTATTGAAGAATCAATTGAAACTGCAGAAAATACATTGCGTGCTCGTATCGACAAATTTGGTGTAACTCAGCCAAACATTCAACGATTAGCATCTTCTGGTAGAATTTTGATTGAATTGCCTGGTGTAACAGACAAAGGTCGTGTACGTAAGTTATTACAAGGAAGTGCGAACTTAGAATTCTGGGAAACTTATGACAATAAAGAAATTTATCCTGCATTGGAACAAGCAAATACACGCTTAAAAGAAATACTTACTCCAATTGACACCACTACATCTGATTCATTAGCAGTAGCTAAAACGGAAGTAAAACCAACTACTGCAATTGACACTACAAAATCTCAAATTGATACTAGCAAAAATTCATTGACTGCTCAATTAGGAGGAGTAACTGATACTGCAAATAAATTAGGTGCTACTAAAGCTGATACACTTGCAAAATTAAGAAGAGAAAATCCTTTGTTCTCTGTTTTAAGTGCTGCTATTGGCCGTAATGAACAAGGACAACCAGTACTTGGACAAGGTCCTATTATAGGTTATGCAACAATTGGTGATACTGCAAAAGTAAATGAGTATTTAAATCACCCTAAATTAAAAGGCATTTTCCCTGCAAGAGCAAAATTCCTTTGGTCATTCAAACCAATTGACGCTGATGAAACTACTTTACAGTTAGTTGCAATTAAAGTAACTGATAGAAATGGTAAAGCACCTCTTTCGGGTGATATTATTACTGATGCTCGTAAAGTATTTGATCAAGCAGGTTCTGGACATCCAAGTATTTCAATGAATATGAATACAGAGGCTGCTCAAATATGGAAACGATTAACTAGAGATAATATTGGTAAATCAATAGCAATTGTTCTTGATAACAGTGTTTACTCTTTCCCAACTGTACAAAATGAAATTGCTGGTGGTTCATCTTCTATCACCGGAACATTTAGTATTGAGGAAGCAGACGATTTAGTAAATATCTTAAAAGCTGGTAAATTACCTGCTCCGGCAAGAATTGTGGAAGAAACAGTTGTTGGACCAACTTTAGGTGCTGAGGCAATTAGCAAAGGTTTATTCTCTACAGTAATAGCTTTAATATTAGTTCTTTTATTTATGGGCTTTTATTACAGTAAAGCAGGTTGGGTTGCTGACTTTGCAATGATTGTAAACAATTTATTTGTTATTGGTATTCTAGCCTCTTTTCAAGCGGTATTAACACTACCTGGTATTGCTGGTATCGTATTAACAATTGCCATGTCGGTGGATGCAAACATCCTTATTTTTGAACGTGTACGTGAAGAATTAGCATTAGGAAAAGCAATTGGATTAGCTATAAAAGAAGGTTATAAAAATGCAATGTCGTCAATTATTGACTCTCACATTACAGGTTTATTATTGGGTATTATCCTTTACGTATTTGGTAGTGGACCAATTCAAGGTTTTGCAACTACATTAATCATTGGTATTATATCTTCTTTATTCTGTGCGATATTTATTACACGTTTAATTTTTGATCGTTGGTTAAATAAAAATAAATCTATTTCTTTTTCAAATAGATTTACTGAAGGAGCTTTCAAAAAAATTAATATAAATTGGGTTGGTAAACGTAAACTGTATTACATTTTTTCTGCACTAGTAATTACTGGTGGTGTTATAGCTTATATCTCAAAAGGTGGATTTAGTTTAGGTGTTGACTTTAAAGGAGGTCGTTCTTATGTTGTTCGTTTTGATGAAGTAAAAACAACAGATGAAGTCCGTGAAGCCCTTACTGTTGCTTTTGATGAAGCACCTGAGGTTAAAACGTATGGTGAAAGTAACCAGCAACGTATTACTACTACTTATTTAATATCTGATGGTTCAGCTGATGCCTCTGAAAAAGTAGAAGAGAAATTAAACGAAGGTTTAAATACTTTAGGTGTAAAATATGAAATCATGAGCCAACAAAAAGTTGGAGAAACAGTTTCACGTGATATTAAAGCGAAAGCTATTTGGGCGATTTTATTATCCTGTTTAGTAATGTTCGTTTTCATTTTTATTCGATTTAGAAAATGGCAATATGGTTTAGGTTCTGTTGTAGCCTTGTTCCATGACGTAGCAATTGTACTTTCTGTTTATATAATATTTGATGGGATTTTACCATTCTCATTAGAAATTACACAAGACTTTATAGCGGCTATTTTAACTGTAATGAGTT
>CAZJUY010000031.1:0-23303 GCA_964549315.1 uncultured Chitinophaga sp.
CTTTTCTAAAACAGTTGATGTGCTTCATTTAAAAGGCGATTGCTTGCATTATACTTATTACACAACGGAGCAACATTATAAACAAGCAGATAAATTTACAACTATTGCAGCGAAGGATTTATTTGAACAAGGAAAAAAAGCTACGTTTGATAAATTATATATTAGCCCAATTACAAAATTTATTCGCGATTATTTTTTTAAACATGGATTTTTAGATGGCTCAGTAGGTTTTACAATTGCACGAATTTCTGCTTATGCTACGTACTTAAAATATAAAAAATTGAAAGACCTTTATTAGTGGTGAGTAATTCCCTAAACATAAAAAAAATTATTATTAGCCGAACAGATGCGATTGGAGATGTTCTGTTAACATTGCCTGTTTGCGGTATAATTAAAAAGTATTACCCCCATGTTAAAATTGCTTTTTTAGGAAGAACATATACTGAATCTATTATTAATTGTTGCGAATATGTGGATGAATTCATTAATGTAGATACTATTCTTAATCAGGAAAAATCGGAAGCTGTAAGTAGTTTTAAAAAAATTGAAGCAGATACAATTATTCATGTTTTTCCACATAAACAAATTGCATCATTAGCAAAAGCAGCAAAAATTAAAAATAGGGTAGGCACAACTAACCGTGTTTACCACTGGACAACAGTTAATAATTTAGTGAAGCTGAGTAGAAAAAATTCTGATTTGCATGAAGCACAACTCAATATAAAACTGCTTTCGGCAATTGGAATTAATGAAATTCCAAGCCTTAAAGAAATAAACAAATATATTGGCTTTACCAATATTCCTGTTTTAAATTCAGAATTCAGTAATTTATTAGACGCCTCAAAAATAAATGTTATACTTCATCCAAAATCGAATGCTAGCGCAAGAGAATGGGGTTTGGATAATTTTAAAATCCTTGTGAACAATTTACCAAAAGAAAAATATAAAGTTTTTATTTCGGGAACAGATAAAGAAAAAAATATTTTAAATGATTGGATAAAAACACTTCCTGAAAATGTAATAGATATTACGGGTTTGTTTTCTCTTCCACAATTTATAGCATTTATTTCTAAAGCAAATTATTTAGTTGCTGCTAGCACAGGTCCATTACATATCGCATCTTCACTTGGCATTGGTGCTATCGGTATTTATCCGCCTATTAAACCAATGCATCCTGGGCGCTGGCAGCCAATTGGTAAAAATGCACATACTTTAGTAATAGATAAATCTTGTAGTGATTGCAGAAAAAATCCTCAAGCGTGTAGTTGTATAAATCAAATCAAGGCACAACAAGTCATTACACTTTTAAATTAATTATTCTTTTTTTTCAGGGAATACAAATAGTAGGAAAGAATTTAGAAATGCATAAAACGTCACACCTGCTTGTGTTTCTAAAGTATCCTCATTTAAGAATGAAAATAAAACCATGCTAAAAAAAGCGAGATACAATAAATTTCTTTGTTTTTTAAGTTTAAAAATTGGGTAGAATAAAGTGATTAAAAACCATAAAAAACCAATAATACCAAAGGTAAGAGCTATACTTATAAACTGATTGTGTGCATGTAGTCTGTATTCTTTATCTAATTTTGATTGCATATTATCATACTCTTTATTTAACTCAATTTCTACATCGCCTGTGCCCACCCCAATAAGTATATTTTTTTTAATAATGTGAAATGCGGCTTTCCAATATTCAAAACGCTGTGTAAGCGAATGCCCATTTACTTCACCCGTTGTTAAATACATATTTATTTCCCAAATAGTTTCATTTATTCTTTCTTTTAAATTGGAAATATTTTGATTGTTTACATTTGCCACACCTCTTTCTATTGACTGAATTTCATTGTCCGATAGCTTAGACATTCCAACAGAATCTTTTCGCAAATTTTTTGAAGTCATAAAACGAACAAGGGTGTAACTTAATGGGTTTTCCTTTAAATCCTTATTGTCATAATTTAATTTGCTGCGTTTATTCCACTCTGTTCTTAACTCATTATCGCAAACGTATAACCAAGTAAAATTGCCGTTTTCAGTTAAAGGTCCATTTAAATCATGTTGATAGAGGTTTCCGTTTGCTGTATACAATTCTAATCCATTTGGATTTGGCAAATGTGTTTTGGGAGTATAATTTTTTATTTGTAAAAAAAGAAAAACACAAACAATAAATGAAAATAATAATGCTGTAAAACCTATTGTTTTTAAAAATATTTTTTTAGAAGTGATTAGCTTATATATAGAAACAGTTATTATTGAAAAAGCCAAAGCTCCCAATCCTGTTAATGATTCCATTATTACAAGAAAGATGAGTAGCCATGTGATTATTGAAATATAAACTATTCGCTCCGCTTTTTTACTTGTATTTAAAAATAAATAAAAGGCAATGCAAATAGAAGCAGCAATAAGTAAAGCAAAACGAATATGTGAAATAAATATAGATATGTCGCGAATATCTACAACTTGATGCTTTGTAAAACCAAATAACACAAACATACTTATGATAGTAGAGAGAACTGTGGCGGCAATAAAAAATCGTAAGATTAAATCTACTATTTTTTTATGTAAAGGATAGCTTGTACTTAAAAGGAAAGGCAACACAAGTAAAGGGGATTTTATTCGGATGTCGTCAATTGCGTATTTAATGTCTGTGGAATAGATTATTCCAACAATATGAAGCAGGACAAAAGAGCACAGGACCAAAGCGGGTTTATTTTTAAAAAATAATTTAAGCTTATGTTTAATATTCCCCTCTAAAACCCAATTGCAAAAAAGAATAATTTGGGATAAACTCATCAGGAATTTTGATAAAGGCATACCAATTACCAAAAGGACGAGTGCAAAAATGTAAATATAATTATGAAATTTTTGAGGTAATAGTTGCTTCATACAGCTAATTGTAACGCAAATATTTTAAATAAATTGTGTTAGTTTTCTGAAGCTCCGTTTTTACTATTTTTCAAATTTTTATTCTTCTCCTTATCTTTATTAAATGGCTTTTCAGAAGCAGTTATGGTGGTTAATATTTTAGCATACTTAGCATTGTCGTTCAATGTTTCAATTGCCATTTTTAATTCGGGATCATCTTTTAAAGATGCTTCTAATCTTCCGTTTTGGAAATAGTATCTTGAAGCTATTTCTTCTTCTATAAATTGTTTAATTTCTACTTTATATTTTATCAAATCTTGTTTTTTACTTTCTGCAATTTTTGTTTTTAAAGCATCTATGTCGTTTGAAATTACATCAATCGTTTTATCTTCCGTTGCGCTTGTTTTTAATTCATCTAATTTTTTCTCAGATTTTGTAGTGTATTCGTAGTTCTTATCTTTCAAAAAGGAGACAAACTCGTCATACTCCGCATCCGACAATTTAAAATCTTTTGCTGCAGGTAAATTTGCATGTGCAATTCGATATTTTGTAGCATAATCAAAAATTAAATTTTTTTGCATCAGACTCGCAAGTATATTACTGTATTTTACTGTTTCTACATTTAAATCAGGAGCAATCCCTCCACCATCGTAAACAATTCGTCCGTTTTTTGTTTTAAATGCTGTAATCAAAGAATCTGGCACCTTATCTACGCTTCCATCTTCATGGCGATGAGTATAATCAAGCGCTTGAATACATCTTCCACTCGGGGTATAATATTTTGCAACAGTAACTTTTAATTGAGAATTATAACTCAAAGGCCTAGGTTGTTGTACCAAGCCTTTTCCATAAGAGCGTTGACCTATTACTATGGCTCTGTCTAAATCTTGTAATGAACCAGAAACAATTTCAGAAGCAGAAGCAGAACCTCTGTCAATCAAAACAGCAATTGGAATATTTGTGTCAATTGGATTTGTAACTGCTTTGTGAGTTTTGTCCCACTCTTTTACTTTTCCTCTTGTGCTCACTATCTCCGTTCCTTTATCAACAAATACATTTACTATATCTACGGCTTCTTTTAATAATCCGCCTGGGTTACCGCGCAAGTCAAATACAATTGATTTAACAGCTGGGTTTTTTTTCAATTCCGTTAATGCTGTTTTTACTTCGTTTGCGGCATTTTCTGTGAAACCAGTAAGTTTTATATATCCAATATCATTTGAAACCATCCCAAAATACGGAACACTTTTTATTTTTATTTCTTCACGATTTAGAACTTTTTCAATCGGTTTTTTTTCGCCTTCTCTTTCTACTAAAAGTTTAACAACAGTATTGGGTTGACCTTTTAATATCTTACCCATATCATCTGTGTTTTTACCTTTTACATCCACATCGTTTACTTTCAAAATTTTATCTCCAGCTCTTAAATCTGCTTTTTGTGCAGGAAATCCATCGTATGGTTCTGATATTACAATATAGTCGCCTTGCTGACGAACAAGTGCGCCAATTCCTCCATACTGACCGGTAGTCATGTATCTGTAATCTTCAATTTCTGATTCAGGAATATAATTGGTGTATGGGTCCAATGATTCAAGCATTGCATCAATACCCGTTTTCATCAATTTTCCAGGATTTGTTTCGTCAACATAATAAATATTTAATTCACGAAATAGAGTAGCAAAAATGTCAAGATTTTTTGATACTTCGAAATAGCTATCAACAAACCCTGTAGTTAGAAATGCAGTAAAAGCAATGCTAATAACTATAATTATATTTTTAATTTTTTTCATAGTGTTTTAATTTTAAAACATAGCCCCCATAGTTCTGTACCTTTTTTTATGCACGAATGGGAATCGTTTAGATAAATAATATTTATGTCTGCGTTTGGCAATATGTTGAATAGGCTCAATATCTAGTTGCTCTTCGTTATCTTCTTTTACCATTAAGACACATTTCCCATTTTGAATGTTTTCATTTGGAGTTGTGATTATTGGATTTTCTGAACTTATTTCAGTTGGTGTATCGTTTGTCTTTTGTGCTTTTGCATCACTCAACTCTAACCCCAAAAATGTTGTAACGGTTGCTGCTACATATTTTAATTTTTTAGTAAAATTAAATTCAATTGGAATTAAATCGGGTTCTATTTGCTCGATTTTAAAAATGCCGCACAATTCTCCAGCAGTTGACTTAATACTATTTATTTCCTTAACAGATTTATTTGTAAAGTTATGAACCTCCTTTTTGCAAGAGTCGCAATACCTTCCATTGCTTGTAACTTTCATGGAATCCCAGTTTTGGTTACAAACAAATTTCATTTTTATTTTTTCTGCATTTACCATGTTTAATAATTTTAAGGAACAGGATCGTGTCCATGTCCACCCCAAGGATGACACTTTGAAATCCGTTTAACAGTTAAAAACATTCCTTTTATTGGCCCATACTTTTTTAATGCTTCAATTCCATATTGCGAACAAGATGGCTCAAATCTGCAAGATGGTCCAAGCATTGGTGAAATAGTATATTGATAAATTTTTATCAAACCTAAAAACAAAAAATTTAATGGTGCTAATATTATTCTCAATTTTTGTTAATTGTACTTATTAATTTATTTAAAGTTTCAATTATTTTGCTTTCAATGTATTTATAGGGTTCTTTTTCTTTAGAATTATATACAAGCATTGCAACTATCTTCTTTTCTTTAAGTTGATCATAAAGCAAATGTTTATTTTTTCTGTATGCTTCTCTAATTTGTCGTTTTAATTTGTTGCGGTCAACAGCTTTTTTAAAATTTCGTTTTGGCACACTAATTACAATTTTTGTAGGCGAATTGCTCGTCTCAATTTGCATCCAAAATAATTTAAACGGAAAATTTGTAATATTATTTCCGCTTGTAATTGTTTTATCTATTAATACTTTGCTGCAAAGTCGTTCGCTCTTATTAAATGTTTGCATCGCAGTATAAAATTAGGGTTAATAAATGATAAGCACAATAAAATTGTGATGGAAAGCAAAAACATACATTTAAGTGGTAAGTTATTTAGCAGCAGCTTTATTAGCGGCAATGATATATTGTTCTAAAGCCATCGTCATAGATGGAGCTTTTGGAGTAGGGGCATGTATATCTAATTTTAAACCAGCAGCTTTTATTGCTTCTGCTGTAGCTGAACCAAAACAAGCTATTCTGGTTTTATTTTGCTTAAATTTTGGGAAGTTTTTAAACAAAGATTTTATTCCAGCAGGGCTAAAAAACACAAGAACATCGTAATTCACATTTTCAAGATCTTTTAAGTTGTTTGCAACTGTGCGGAACATTGTAGCTTTCGTATGCTTAATTTTAAGAGCTAATAATTTCTCAACTATTTCTTCTTTAGCAATATCGGAACTAGGAACTAAAAAATTTTCTAGCTTGTGTTTTTTTATCACATCCATTAAATCTTCAATGGTTTGTTTGCCGTGAAATATTTTACGCTTACGGTATAACACATATTTTTGAAGGTAATAGGCTGTGGATTCAGAAATGCAAAAATATTTCATTGTTTCAGGAACTGTAATACGCATCTCCTGACACATTCTAAAATAATGGTCAACCGCATTTCTGCTTGACATAACAACAGCTGTATGGTCAAGAATATTTATTTTTTGTTTACGAAACTCCTGGGCTGGAACACCCTCAACTTTAATAAAAGGGCGAAAATCAATTTTTACATTGCATTTTTTAGCTAAATCAAAATAAGGCGATTTATCGCCTTCTGCTGGTTTAGGTTGAGAAACCAATAATGTTTTAACTTTCAATTTTAAAAAGTTTTTATTTAAACAAAATCACTATAATGCTCTGTTGCTAAAACAGTAGAAATATTTTTACCAGTACAAAAATGGGTAATATTTCAAGCGTGCAAAGATATAAAAATAAATATATATTGGAAACTCTTAGGCTGTTTACCCCTATTATTACCCCTCTAATCATTCTTGTTAAAAGAAACAAACCTATAATAATAAAACCAAAATTTATAAAAAACACAGGAGGGGCTTGCTTTATAAAAGCGATACCTACTACCATTGGTAGAATAAACAGGCCCAAAGCGTTGATAAATAGAAAAATAGTAAAAATATAATTGTTGGCTTCGGTAGGAATTTTAAAAATAAACCCCATCAGCTTAATAGTAATTATTTTAAAAAAGTAAGATATGGTTATTAAAGATGGAATAATCCAAATAAGATGAAATTTATCAATTGATAATGAAATCTGGTAATAATCTATCAATTGTAATGAGAATAAACTTATGCTTGACAAGAAAACGATTGAGAGAAGAACAGTTGTTCTGTTGACCAAAGAAGCTTCTTCTCTCGCTAATTGATTAGCAACTCTGTTTAAATAAAATGCTTTTATTATTTGGTTTAATCGCTTACGGTTATATACATATAGCGCAACAAAAAGAACAAATGCTAAAAAGAGAATAATTGCTGGAATATAATCGTATTGAGTAAAATGTATGACCGGTTTTTCGCTTAAGGTTGGTAAAAGATGATTTTCAAACAAAGATTTTGTTTCAATTGAATCATTTGCGCTAACTGCTATAGTGTTGACTGCTTGAGGCATTTAAAAACAAAGGTAAATGAAAAAAGGATTTATCGTTTTTTTAAAAAAAATTGTTTTAGTAAATCGGAACACTCATTTGCTAAAACTTGATTTACTAATTCTGTTTTTGGGTGCAATACTTTATTTCCAACCAAATTAAATCCCCTTTTAAGGTCATTGGCACCGTAAACAATTTTTCCAATTTGCGCCCAAGATAATCCGCCTGCACACATAACACAGGGCTCAAGGGTGACGTAGAGCGTACATTCATTTAAGTACTTACCATTTAAAAAATTGGCCGCAGAAGTAATTGCTTGCATTTCGGCATGGGCAGTAACGTCATTTAATCGTTGGGTTAAGTTGTGAGCACGCGCAATGACTTTATTGTTGCAAACCACAACAGCACCCACAGGAACTTCATCAGCATCAAAAGCTTTTTGAGCTTCTTTTAATGCTTCACGCATAAAATATTCGTCCGAAAAAATGAGAGTTTCCATCCTGCAAAAATAAGAGATATAATGTTTGTGCTTTCAACTAAACTACTTAATTTTAGCAATTAATAAAATAAATATATTCTTTGGCAATGCCTAAAATTCAAATAATAGCGATTACAGTTAGTTTACTTTTTTTGTTTTACATCATTCGATTGATAGTAAAAGGAAAGCTTCGCGAAGAGTACTCCATTTTTTGGATTGTTTGCACAATTGTATTAATTCTATTCTCTTTTTGGCGAGAAGGCTTAGAAATTTTAGCCAATTTGCTTGGTGTATTTGAAGCTCCAAATTTGGTGTTTACAGGGGCAATATTTGCAATATTTATATACTTGCTTCATTTAAGTGTAGTAGTTTCAAAGCTGCATTCGCAAAATAAAAAATTAGCCCAAGATATTGCCTTGATGAAACAAAAAATGGAGAACAAAAACTAAACAATGTCAAACGATAAACAAATAGTTGGCAGAAGAGAAATTGTAAGTTTCCCAGATTTAGGATTGTTTGATATCACAGCAAAAATCGATACGGGAGCTTATACTACAGCATTACACTGCCATGATATTCGCGAAGAAAACAATATTTTATACTTTAAACTTCTAGACCCAACACATCCAGAATACAACGAACAAGAACAAAAATTCAAGGAGTATTCTCAAAAAGAAATAAAAAACTCTTTTGGAGAAGTTGAAAAAAGATTTATCATAAAAACAACTATTAAAATTGGTCGTAAACGCATAAAATCATTAATTTCGTTAACTGATAGAGGAAACATGCGCTACCCAGTGTTAATAGGGCGTAAATTATTAAAAAATAGATTTATTGTTGATGTAAGTTTATTCAACAACATACCTCCTTCAAAAAAAAAATAAACTAAAAATTTCTATTCCAATTGTATTATGAAAATTGCTGTATTGTCGCGTAACCCAAGGCTGTATTCTACTCGTAGGCTAGTTGAAGCAGGAGAACAAAGAGGTCATGAAATGGTTGTTTTAGACCATTTAAAATGTGTGTTGATTATCGAAAAAGGCAATCCACATATTTTTTATAAAGGAGAAGAAATTTTTGGAATAGATGCTATTATCCCTAGAATAGGTGCTTCTGTAACATTTTATGGCGCAGCAGTAGTGCGTCAGTTTGAACAAATGAAAGCATTTTCTTGTACTGAATCACAGGCATTGGTTCGTTCAAGAGATAAATTAAGAAGTCTTCAATTACTTGCTAAAGCAGGAATTGGCATGCCTAAAACTGTTTTTGCTAATGTTCCTAAAGATATTGATAATGTAATTAATAAAGTTGGAGGTGCTCCTGTTGTAATTAAATTATTAGAAGGAACGCAAGGCATAGGAGTTATTTTGGCGGACACACACAAATCTGCAAAATCAGTTATTGAATCTTTTTTAGCATTGGATGCAAATATTTTAGTTCAAGAATTTATAAAAGAAGCGGGAGGTGCAGATGTTAGAGCATTTATTGTAGATGGAAAAATTGTTGGAGCAATGAAACGACAAGGTGCCCCAGGAGAATTTAGAAGTAATTTACACAGGGGAGGTACCGCTTCGGTTGTTGACCTAACAAAAGACGAAAGAGAAACAGCCTTGCGTGCAGCAAAAAAATTAGGACTTGGAATCGCTGGTGTTGATATGCTACAATCCTCTCGTGGACCATTGGTAATGGAAGTAAACTCTTCTCCTGGATTAGAAGGAATTGAAGGAGCAACAGGAATTGATATAGCTGGAAAAATAATTGAGTATATTGAACGGAACGAATTTAATCACGGATAAATACTATTTATAAAATGACTTATCAAAACAAAGTAATACATATAAATGGCACAAATATTCAACCAGGGAGTTCAGCACAGGTAAACTTAAACCTTTATCAACTGCCAACAAAAACAATTATTGAAATTCCCGTTTATGTTTTTCGTTCTGTAAACCCAGGCCCTACTTTGTTGCTTTTGGCGGGAATGCATGGGGATGAAATTAACGGAATAGAAATAGTAAGAAAATTAATTACGCGAGATGATGTTAGAAATCCATTATGTGGAAGTATTATAGCAATTCCTGTAATAAATATTGTTTCTTTTTTATCTGGTTCACGCGATTTGCCTGATGGTAGAGATTTAAATAGATGTTTTCCTGGAAGTAAAAATGGATCGTTGGGAAGTAGAATTGCTTACGATTTAATGAACGAAATTATTCCTCAAATTGATTTTGGTGTTGATTTTCATACGGGTGGAGCAAAAATCAATAACTATCCACAATTGCGTTGTGTGTTTTCAAGTAAAATAAATTTAGACTTAGGAAAAAAGTTCTCACCACCATTAATTGTAAATTCTCCTTTCCGTGATAACACCTTAAGAAAAGAAGCATCTAAAAAAGGGAAACCTATTTTAGTTTTTGAAGGAGGAGAATCTTCTCGTTTCGACTATTTATCTATTAATGAAGGAGTGAGTGGATGTTTACGATTGATGAAACATTTAAATATGATTGAGTTAGAGATTCCGAATAATCCAACAGTATTACTTTCAAAAACATCTTGGATACGTGCAAAATCTTCTGGGTTATTTCATACTTCAAAAACGAATGGAGCACACATCTTAAAAGGCGAAATTATTGGAATGATTTGCGATCCTTATGGAGAACATGAAGAAAAGTTGGTTGCTCCTTTTGATGGATATATTGTAGGAATAAATAATCAACCTGTAATTAACCAAGGTGATGCTTTAATGCATGTTGGGGTGGAAGGAGATTAAAGCTAAAACTTCCCAGCAACCACACATGTTTTTTTGTAGTGTTTTACATTACCATTAATATCAAATACTTCAACAAAAATTATATAAATACCAATTCTAGCTTTGTCTTTATCATCAGTAGTTCCATCCCAGCTAAATGTTCCTTTTATGCCAAGTAATTCGTTGCGAATTAAATTACGAATCATTCTTCCTTTGCTATCATAAATAATAATATTTGCAACAAAACCTGGCGTATCAAAATGATAATTGATATTTACTACATCATTGTTTCCATCTTCGTCAGGCGAAAATAATTGTGGTGTAACTTCTATTGCATCATCTGTTTCTCCCGCATCATTGTATTGCGAATTTTTATATCCTGGTGTTCCATAGCCAACATCCTTTGCTGCTGAATGCCAATTGGTCCTATCTTGTGTAGGCCTATTAAAATCAATACGTTCCAATGTTACTCCTTTGGTGATTTGTAATAATGAAAATTGCATATTGTCGTAATATTTTAACAAGTCAATTATTGTATCTACTCTTGCCAAACAGACTGTTCCTCCTGTAATATTCATTGTAATCATGCTTGGTAAATCTAAAAATCCTGTTGGGTTGCTCGTATAATATTGGCTTCTAACTGCAGCGCCATTTGCACTTAAAACAATATATTCTGATGGAAAAATTAAATAGCCATCAGTAGAAATGGTTTTTATACTGGTTAAAGCATTATTAATAGTATCGTATTGCGATAGTGTTAATGTTTTTAAATCAATCACTTTGTTGGATCGGTTATATAGTTCTACAAAATCATAACCACCTGTATTCGGGTCTGCTAAAATTTCATTGATAACAATATCATTATACTGAGCAGTTTTTGGAATTGCAAAACGAGCCGAGTTAAATGAATTTAATAAATTTCCAACACAGTCCGAAATAGTGCTGGCAACTGTAATTGTATAAATCACGTCATTTTGCAAGGGAGTAGCTAAAGCCAAGCGAACACTCTTAAATGCTGGGGCTATAGGTTTTGCATAAATAGGATTTCCAATTCCGTTGTCAATTAGGTAGGATGTTAAATTTAACAGAGAAGCGCTATCAATTGATTCTGTAAAATATAATTGTATCGTATCATTTGCCAAAACACCAACTCTTACAACTTGTGGTGAAACCAAATCAGGATTGCTTGCAAAAACAGAATTTTGAGAACCAGGAGTGCCAGCATCAGTGCTTATTGAAGCTTTCCAGTTTTCAATTCCCGCACAAGGATTATTTGGGTCTATTTGTTCTAAACTCCAACCCCCTTCTTTTTTTGTATTGTCTTTATACCAAGTATCACTAAAAGTTACAGTTGAAATAATTTTATCTTGAGCTGTTTTTAAAATTAATGTTTGACCAGAATTGGTGAGCGCAGGAAAACTAGTAACTCCATTTACATTAAAGCTTGCAGGATAATTTGGAGCAGCTGTAGTTGACGCTAAAACAATAAACCCATTTCCCGCAATTGTAATATCAGGAATTGTTTTTGTGTTAGTTCCTGCAGTAAATTTCCATCCATTTAAGTTTATAGAATAAGGAGTGCGGTTATATAATTCAACGTATTCATAATTTGGTAATGAACTATAAATTGGATCTGGATCTGCCATAATCTCATTTATTACAACATCATAAGGTTTAGCCTTATAATAACTAAAAGGCACAATGGTAGTAGCCATTGCATTCCCAGAGCAATCAGAAATATTAGAAATAGTCACATTATAAAATGTAGCAAGGCTTAAAATTGTAGAAGAAGTCAATTCAACACAAGTTAATGTAGCGTTTGGAACAGCCGATAATGGTGTTCCAATTCCGTTGTCAATTGAATAATTATTTACATTACTCAAAATCGCACCATCAATTGCTTCACTAAAACAAATTGTTATGTGACCCGAATCTGTTGCTACCGCTGTTAAAACAGAGGGAGGAAAAATATCGGGAGTAGTATTATAAACACTGTTAATCGCAGCTGGTGTGCCTCCATTTGCATTGTTAGATGCAATCCAATTTCCATTTTGTGGACAAGCAACTGGTTTGTTAGGGTTAATTAATTCCAGAGTATATCCTCCATCTTTTTTTACTGCATCTTGATACCACGTGTCAGAGTAGTTCACAGAATCAATAATTAGAAGAAGGTTATCTTGTAATTTTAGATTGTCGCTGCTATTATTTAAAGAAGGAAAGCTCGCAACTCCCATTGTTGGTCCATAAATACTGTATGTAACAGCGTCTGCTGTTGGGCAAATAATTAAATAACTATTTGGAGTTAAAACATAATTGCCTAAAGTTGCTGTTGAGCTTCCATCTGTAAATTTCCAACCATTTAAATTGTATGCGTTAGTTGTGCTTTTGTTATATAGTTCAACAAATTCACCCGTTGGTAAACCAATTTGTGGTGATGGGTCAGCAAAAATTTCGTTGATGATTACATCCTTATATCCAGCACTACTAACCGTATAATAGGTATAATTAATATTGGCAGAGCCAATTGAATTTCCAGAACAATCACTTATGCCTGTAACAGTTAATGTGTAAGAGGTAGCCGATGTCATCGGAACGCTTACTGTTAAATCAACACAGGTTAGAGAAGAATTAATTATTGCGGCAGTAGGTGTTCCAATTCCATTGTTGATGCTATAATTACTTAACGTGGTGGCTTGTGTAACATCAAGTCCTTCATTAAAACAAACAGTAATAGTGGTGCTGTTTAAAGCATTTGCGCTAATAAGTGTTGGTGCTGTAACATCAGGCGTTGTGTTATAAACACTATTAACAGTAGCTGGTGTACCACCTGAAACATTATTAGATGCAATCCAATTTCCTGTTGCTGGACATCCTGCAGCAGCATTCGGATTGATTAATTCTAATGTCCAACCTCCCGCTTTTTTTACCGCATCTTGATACCAAGTGTCTAAGTAGTTTACAGAATCAATAACAACTAAAGAGCTATTTTTTAATTTTAAATTATCGCCACTATTGTTTAATGAAGGCCAACTGGAAACGCCCATTGTTGGACCGTAAGGTGTAAAGCTTGCGGTATCTGCAATAGCACAAACAATTAAATATTGGTTAGGAGATAAATTATAACTACCAAGCGTTGCTGTGGAGGTGCCATCTGTAAAATTAAAACCATTCAAATTGATTGTATTTGTGCTTCGGTTGTATAATTCTACAAATTCAAATAGTGGTAAACCTACTTGAGGCGTTGGGTCAGCAAAAATTTCGTTAATAATAATATCTTTAAAAGCAGCTACTACAGGCGCAAAATAAGTGAAATTACTATTTGCTGTTGTTATTGCATTTCCACTTAAATCCTGAACATTGGTAACCGTTAATGTATTTGTTAAAGCATTGGTAAAGGCAGTTGCAAAAGTTAAATGAACCAAAGCTAAATTAGTAGCATCTCTAACAGCAGAAGAAGGAGTTCCCAAACCATTATTAGCACTGTAATTTGAAATGTTTTGGCAAGTAGTTAAATCTACTGCTTCATTATACAAAACATCTAATTGAGTGTTTGTGATAACAGTTAATGAAGAAATAGCGGGCGGTGTAACATCAACAATGATGGGTCCAACATAAAAATCATCATAATAAAATTTGGTTGCATTACTTACGGTGTAAACCGTAGATACGCCAAAAAAGTTTGTTGTATTGTAAGTTGCATCAGTGCCTGTATTTTGTAATGTATAAGCTGTGCCACCTGTTGGGTCAACAAACAAGCTCCACAATCCACTTGCATTACGCGTAACTTTTACTCCTATAGCAAATGATGCAGCGATAGTCCCATTTGTTCCTCTACAAACAGAGGCGCTTGACACTCCAGTTTGTTTGAACAATTCAACGGCATCTAAAGAACCCGCTTCACCAAACTGTAAATAATATCCGTTCAATGGGCCTTCTAAATTTGTTTGATCAGAAACCAAATAAACTCTTCCGTAATTACTGGATGATGGTGCAAATGCTAGTTTAATATAAAAATGCCATTCCGTATTATTTAAAGATGCCATTGTGTTGGCAGTTGATAAATAGCTTGCTCCTGCAATACTATTGTTTAATTGTAATTCATTGGAGGCATTTACAATAAATTCTGTAGCATCTCCTGCCCAAGATGGATTAGCAGTGAAATCACCATCTGTAAAATCATCTGTTACTTGAGCAAAAGTAAAACTTGTGAAGAGTATAAAAGCAAGAGTGAGTAGGCGCATTTTAAATCTAAAATTATTAATGTAAATATAGTAAAATACAAGTATCTACACAGCTATTCTCCTGAAAAATATAGATGAAAAAAATATTATTTTAGAAACATAGTTTAAAATCCTAAATTTGGGCTTCAAAAATTTTAATTTAAATACAAATTACAATGGAATACAGAATTGAAAAAGACACAATGGGTGAAGTAAAAGTTCCTGCTGATAAATATTGGGGAGCACAAACAGAACGTTCACGCAATAATTTTAAAATTGGACCAGAGGCTTCAATGCCTAAAGAAATAATATATGCTTTTGGATATTTGAAAAAAGCAGCAGCTATGGCAAATCACGAATTAGGAGTGCTTTCAGCAGATAAAAAAGATTTAATAGCAAAAGCATGCGATGAAATAATTGCAGGAAAATTAGATGAGCAATTCCCTTTAGTAATTTGGCAAACAGGATCAGGTACGCAATCAAATATGAACGCGAATGAAGTAATTGCATACCGTGCTCATGTAATGAGCGGTGGAAAATTATCTGATGAAAAAAAGGTGTTGCACCCGAATGATGATGTAAATAAATCACAATCATCAAACGATACATATCCCACTGCAATGCATATTGCAGCTTACAAACAAGTAGTCGACATTACTCTTCCTGGAATGGAAAAATTAAGAGATACGCTTGTAAAAAAGTCGGAAGAATATAAAAATATTACCAAAACAGGCCGTACACATTTTATGGATGCTACACCTTTAACACTTGGACAAGAGTTTGGAGGATATGCGCAACAAATAACGAATAGTATTCGTGCAGTAAAAAATGCATTGGAAATGGTTCGTGAGTTAGCATTGGGCGGAACAGCTGTTGGAACAGGATTGAACACACCCAAAGGATACGATGTTTTGGTTGCAAAAAAAATTGCAGAACTAACAGGATTGCCTTTTGTAACTGCGCCAAACAAATTTGAAGCACTAGCGGCACATGATGCAATGGTAGAATTGTCAGGAGCATTGAAACGTTCGGCAGTTGCTTTAATGAAAGTTGCAAATGATATTCGCATGTTGTCTTCTGGCCCACGTTGTGGAATAGGCGAAATTATTATTCCAGATAACGAACCAGGCTCTTCAATTATGCCAGGGAAAGTAAATCCAACACAACCAGAAGCATTAACTATGGTTTGTGCTCAAGTAATGGGGAATGATGTTGCTGTTTCTGTTGGTGGTTCTATGGGGCATTTCGAATTGAATGTATTTAAACCATTAATAGCTGCGAATGTATTACAATCTGCACGCTTAATTGGTGATGCTTGTGTTTCGTTTAATGATAAATGTGCAGTTGGTATTGAACCAAATTTGCCAGTACTTAAACAACACCTAGAAAATTCATTGATGTTGGTTACTGCCTTAAATACACATATTGGTTATGAAAATGCAGCTAAAATTGCAAAAACGGCACACAAAGGAAACAAAACGTTGCGTGAAGCTGCAATTGAATTAGGGTTATTAACCAACGAACAATTTGATGAATGGGTGAAGCCAGAGGAGATGTGTGGCTCAATGAAATAAGATATATTGAAAAAAAAGAGACACATATTTTTATTTTTTATTCTGTTTGTTTTTATTCCAACAATAAAAGCTCAAACGGATACGGTTATTAATGGTAAAAAATATAAAATAGTAGAGGAATCAGCAGCTGCAAATCCAAGCAAACCTAAAAAACGCTTAACTCCACTGGATAGTACCTTTGTAATAAACAATAAAGTATTTAAATATTATAATAATTGGTTAACACTAGGAGGAGGTGCACAACAAAATTTACGATACAATTATAAACTCGGTTTTGCTGGTGGAGTGGATTTCAATTTCCATATTAAACAACATTATTTTCAATTAGGAGCTACAATCACTGGTGAGCGGTTTGGGTTTTATAATAACTACCAATTTCATTTAGGATATGGAAAAAGATTTGAAAATAAAGATTTCCATGCCGCAGGATTTATTGGCTCAAGTTATTCAACTGGTTATGGAAAAGTTGGAGATTCCGTTTACACTAGGCCATATAAACAATACGGCCTTTATGGTCAAATTGAAATAGTAAAAAAAATAACTTATGATGTTGGAGTAGGCGCTGCTCTTTTTGCAGATTATAACGCAGAGCAGCCAATTATAGGCTTGCGCTTTTTACTTTATTTCTCGGGAGCATATAAAGGGAAAAAATATTTACAAGAGCAATAATTAATTTTTTCCTATTATTTTTTAATGGTAGAAAAAACCAAGTCTTCTAAAAACAAGGAAATTTTTGGTGCATCTTTCACATTACTAAAGTCGGTTAGTGATGGCAAATTAATTAAGTAATAATTTTGAGAATGAGCCATCTCAATTATGGTGCTCGAAAGTGAGCGTGGGAATTTATATTTTGGATTACATTCTAAAATAATGTTTGCAATTCGTGCACACAAATCTTTATAGGGTTGAAATAGCTTGTTTTTATTATCTTCCGTTACCGTTTTAGTTAAATAAGACTTTGCGCCTTCCATCATCACAATTTCGAATAAAAGCTTTTCATTAATATGCGCAGTATTTTTATCATCCTCTACAGGTGTAGCTAAAAGCTGGATTGCCTTTTTTAATTTTAATTCTGCTGATTTTAAATTTTTAGTTTCTATCATTAAACGGTATTCTTGCCAATTCCAATACCAATCAACAAGATAAATAAGCAAACGGTGTTTGTTTTCGAAATATCTATAAATTCCTGCTTCGGTAGTTTTTATTTCTTTTGCAAGCTTTTTAAATGTAAACGATTCAAACCCTATTTTATGAATTAGAACAATACCATATTGAATTATTTTCCGCCCCAACTCTGACTCTTCGGGATTGCGAAGGAATAACTTTTCATTCATTTTTATATGTATTGTTACTTCCACTTATAATTTTTTAACAAATGTAATATTATTTTGTATGATAGCAATACTATTATTAAAAATAATATTACTATCTTTGTCATATAATCATAAAATAACTTACTATGAAACATTTATTTAAAGACATTAAAAGTGATTTGCCAGCAAGTATTGTGGTATTCTTTGTGGCTCTCCCTTTGTGTTTAGGAATAGCACTTGCTTCTGGAGCTCCTTTATTTTCCGGTATTATTGCAGGCGTTGTTGGAGGAATTGTAGTTGGTATGGCAAGTGGTTCTCCTCTTGGGGTTAGTGGGCCAGCAGCAGGGTTAGCAGTAATTGTATTAACATCAATTGCTTCTTTAGGAGGCTCATGGGAGGCATTCTTGACTGCAGTTGTTTTAGCTGGGGTTTTCCAATTAATATTAGGATATATGAAAGCTGGATTTATTGCTTTCTTCTTTCCATCTTCTGTAATTAAAGGTATGCTTACCGGAATAGGGTTGCTTATTATTTTAAAACAAATTCCTCATGCTTTGGGTTGGGATAAAGATGCTATAGGAGATGATGCTTTTATGCAGGCAGATGGGGAAAATACCTTTTCTGAAATATTTAAAGCGTTTGATTATATAACACCAGGAGCAATTTTAATAGCAGGAATTTCTTTAGGGATTTTGATTTTGTGGGATACAGTATTGTCTAAAAAACATAAAATATTTGGAATGATAAATGGGCCTTTGGTTGTTGTTGTGTTGGGGATTGTAATGTTTAACCTATACCAGAATGGAATCCTTGATTTTACACTAAATGCGAAACAAGTGGTTGCAATACCTGTTCCTAGTTCAGTTGGAGATTTTTTTGGTCAATTTACTTTACCTGATTTTACCTCGTTAGCAAATTTCGAAGTTTGGAAAATAGCCATAGTAATAGCTGTTGTGGCAAGTTTAGAAACTTTATTATGTGTTGAAGCAACAGATAAAATGGATCCAGATAAAAGAATTACTCCTACTAATCGTGAATTAAAAGCACAAGGGCTAGGAAATTTAATTTCTGGTTTTATTGGTGGTTTGCCAGTAACACAGGTAATCGTTCGTAGTAGTGCAAATATTGCATTTGGAGGGAAAACGAAATTATCTGCCATTATGCATGGTTTTTTCTTGCTAATAAGTGCGCTCACGATAGCTAGCGTTTTAAATATGATTCCATTAGCTAGTTTGGCAGCTATTTTATTTATGGTTGGATATAAGCTTGCGAAACCTGTTTTGTTTAAACAAATGTACAAGTTAGGATGGGACCAGTTTATTCCTTTTGTTGCAACAGTTGTGGCTATTTTGGCAACCGATTTATTAAAAGGAATTACAGTAGGGGTATTGTTTGGAATTTTCTATACGTTACGAAGTAGTTATAGAAATTCGCACCAAATGAAAGATATAACAACCAATGAGCATGGTCAAGAAATACACCATATTGTCTTAGCAGAAGAAGTGTCTTTTTTTAACAAAGCAAAACTTATAGAAGTGCTAGACACTATTCCATTAAACTCAAAAGTAATTATTGATGGATCTAAATCAAAGTTTATTGATCATGACATTATAGAAGCGATTAAAAATTTTGAGTTTAATGCAAAAACAAAAAACATAACTATTGAAAAAAACAATTTAACAACAGTATAATTAATAATAAACTAAACAAATGAAAATATGAAAACACTAACGAAAGAAATGCAAGCAGCTTTATCGCCTGAAAAAGCAATTGAAATTTTAAAAAAAGGAAACGAAAGATTCGTTAATAATTTAAAAGCAAACCGTAATTTATTACAACAAGTAAATGAAACATCAACAGGTCAACATCCTTTTGCTGTAATTCTCAGTTGTATCGATTCTAGAACTTCAGCAGAATTAATTTTTGATCAAGGGCTTGGAGATATTTTTAGTGTTAGAATTGCTGGAAATATTGCTAATGAAGATATATTAGGAAGTATGGAGTTTGCATGTAAGGTAGCTGGAGCTAAAGCAGTTGTTGTTTTAGGTCATACTAAATGCGGGGCAGTAAAAGGTGCTTGTGATGATGTAAAAATGGGGAATCTTACTATCCTTTTAGATAAACTAAAACCAGCAGTTAATGCAGAAAAGACAATAACAGCTAATCGCACATCTGCGAATTCTGAGTTTGTGGAATGCGTTGCATCTTTAAATGTGAAACTTACTATGGATGAAATTAAAAAGAAAAGCCCTGTTTTGAAAGAGATGATTGACAAAAAAGAGATTGCAATTGTTGGAGGAATGTATGATGTAGAAACAGGTGCGGTGGAATTTTATAATTAAAAAACAGGTTTGAGATTGAAAAATAGGTTAGTTAGTGTGTTGTTCGGTTTCATTAGCCTCTCTTCTTTTTCCCAATCACAATTGGACGAAACGGGGAGTTGGCTAATGTTTTTTAATCAAACAAAAATTCATAATAAATGGAGTATTCATTCTGAAATTCAATATCGAAGTTTTGAAATTTCTCCGAACATCGAACAGCTCTTAATAAGAGGAGGTATTAATTTTCATATCAACAATTCTGCATTTGCAAGTGCAGGTTATGCATATGTGAGTAATTATTCATTTGATAAAGAACTAAAGCCGGGCATACAAGTTTCAGAAAACAGGGCTTGGCAGCAGTTAATTATGAGAAATAATATTGGCAGGTTTTATTTTGAACATCGATATAGGCTAGAACAAAGGTGGCTTGAATCCATAACAAACAAAAGATATTTAGATAGAGTAAGGTATTTACTTCGACTTTCAGTCCCATTAAATAAAAAAGAAATACAGAAGGAAACAATTTTTTTAACTTTTTATGATGAAATTTTTATACATATTTCATCTACTCCATTTGACAGAAACCGCCTGTATGGTGCTATTGGGTATCAATTTTTACCTAATGCTAATGTACAGCTTGGTTATTTGGCACAAACAGTAAATACTACAACCAAAAATTATTTGCAATTAGCTTTAATCTATAACCTTGATTTACGAAAAAAGGAAGTGGCAAAGTAATATCCTTTTAAAAACTCTGTATATTTTGTTTATGCAAAACCAATTGTAAATTGTAATATTGCAAAACAAATTTTTTTAAGGAATAAAATGAAAATTGATACCGAAAAAGAGTTTTCAAAACTAAAATTAGGAATACTTGGTGGAGGGCAGCTTGGTAAAATGTTGGTTGCAAAAACCAATCAGTGGGGCTTGAATACTTTTATTTTAGATCCTGATGAAAATTGTTCTACTGCATCGCAATGCACCACTTTTATAAAAGGAGACTTTAAACACTATGATGATGTATATGCTTTTGGTAAACAAGTAGATATTTTAACTGTTGAGATAGAAAATGTAAACACAGAAGCATTAATTCAATTGCAAAAAGAAGGCAAAACAGTTTATCCTGAACCTCAAATTTTACAGGTTATCCAAGATAAAGGACTTCAAAAAGAATTTTATTCAAAGCATAAACTAGCTACATCCAATTATGTTTTATTTGAAAATAAATCTGAAATTTTAAAAGCAATACAAGAAAATAAAATCCATTTTCCTTTTGTTCAAAAATTGCGAAAAGCTGGTTATGATGGCAAAGGCGTTGCAGTAATTAAAAATGAAAAAGGTATTGAAAACTTGCTTGATGGTGCAAGTGTAATAGAAGATTTGGTTGCAATAAAAAAAGAAATTTCTGTAATTGTTGCAAGAAATACGAATAATGAAATTGCAGTGTATCCTCCTGTTGAAATGACTTTTAATCCAACCGCAAATTTGGTTGAGTACTTAATTAGTCCTGCTGAGGTAAGTGAATCACATACAAAACAAGCTTGTGAATTGGCACTTAATACTATCAAAGCTTTTGGTTTAACTGGAATTTTAGCAGTAGAAATGTTTTTAGATACAAATGATAAAATTTATATCAATGAAGTAGCCCCCCGTCCACACAACAGTGGACATCAAACAATTGAAAATTCTGTTACATCTCAATATGAGCAGCACTTACGAGCAATACTTGGTTTGCCATTAGGAAGCACAAAAATTATTATGCCATCAATTATGCTAAATTTGTTGGGTGAGCAAGGTTATACTGGTCCTGCAATGTATCAAGGCTTAATTGATACAATGAAAATAGAAGGAGTGAACATTCATCTATATGGCAAAAAGGAAACCAGGCCATTCAGAAAAATGGGACACGTAACAATTGTTGATACAAGCATTGATAATGCAAAACAAAAAGCAGAAATAGTACAAAAAACTTTAAAAATAATATCATGAAAAAAACGGCAGTAGTAAGTATAATTATGGGTTCAGATTCTGATTTGCCTATTATGAAACAAGCAACAGAAATTTTAGAATCGTTTGGTATTGTTTGTGAAACTACTATTGTTTCAGCACATCGTACACCTAAAAGAATGGTTCAGTTTGCTGAAAAAGCTTACCAAAGAGGAGTTCGTGTTATTATTGCTGGCGCAGGAGGGGCTGCACATTTACCTGGTATGGTAGCATCTATTACTTCATTGCCTGTAATTGGTGTTCCAATAAAATCATCTAACTCTATTGATGGATGGGATTCATTACTTTCGATTGTTCAAATGCCTGCAGGAGTTCCTGTTGCAACAGTAGCAGTAAACGGAGCAAAAAATGCAGGAATTCTTGCTGCACAAATATTGGGAACGTCAGACGCTTCTTTAAATAAAAAAATTACTACTTACAAAATAAACCTTGAAAAAGAAGTTGAAAAAAAGATTACGGATTTAGAGAAATTAGGAGTAAAAAAGTACCTATTGAAAAAATAAATTGTAATCATTTTATAAATAAATTAAATAAACCAAATAGATAATGAAAAGATTTTCGACAGCAAATTGGCAAGGAACAGGAAAAGAAGGGAAAGGTTCTCTTACAACCCAAAGTACTGTATTAAATAAAACACAATATTCTTTTGGTAGTCGTTTTGAAGAAGGTGTGGGTACTAATCCAGAGGAGTTAGTAGCAGCAGCACATGCTGGTTGCTTTACAATGAAATTAAGTTTTAATTTAACAGGAGCAGGCTTTACTCCTGAAAATATTGACACAAAATGTGATATTACTTTAGACCCAGCAAAAGGGGAAATTACTTCATCGCATTTAACTGTAAAGGCGAAAGTGCCAAATATAAGTGCAGAAAAATTTGATGAACTAGTTGCTAATGCAAAAGAAAATTGCCCTATTTCAAAGCTATACAATACTACAATTACTTACGAAGCTTCTTTAGTTTAAATAAATTGTAGATAGTAGTACAAAAATAAAAAAGGCAGAAAAAATTATTTTCTACCTTTTTTTGTGGCCCACCTGGGCTCGAACCAGGCACCCTCCCGACTTTCAGTCGGGATGCTCTAATCGCAAATAAAAAAGAGTGAGTAGTGGAGAATAAAAAAAGTCTCACATTTCTGTAAGACTTTTGGTGGGCCCACCTGGGCTCGAACCAGGCACCCTCCCGACTTTCAGTCGGGATGCTCTAA
>CAZJUY010000031.1:23403-36388 GCA_964549315.1 uncultured Chitinophaga sp.
TCGCAAATAAAAAAGAGTGAGTAGTAGCAAATAAAAAAAGTCTCACATTTCTGTAAGACTTTTGGTGGTACCAATGGGGGAAAGGTCGTATTATGACGTCGAGGATTTTCATAAAATTCTCGAATTTACCGGACTTTTAGAGCCTTTTTCCGATTGATCAATTTTTTCAAAGATACCCTTAATTAGGCTTCGGTTATAAAGGTAGTAATCTCAGAGGTATTTACAAATAAATTAGGGCTAATTCAGCCGTAATTTTATTCCTGTCGGTCTCTTTTTTTGCAAAGCCTATTAACCATAAGGGTTGGATTTATCTGACTTTATTGATGATTTTCAAAACATTACGCAATTAATCATACATCTTAAATTATGAGTTTTAAAGATTGCTGTTCCTCTATTTGTTTAGTAATAACATCGGCGAAGTTGAAATAATGCTCCTTTTTAACAAATGCGGATTCGTTTACCCAATCTTCATTTGCAAATTCGCAAATCATTTTTAAAATCTGTTTTTCTTCCAAACGTGAATTATGGGTTAGAAATTCCGACATTTTAAGAAGTAATAACTTATTTGTTTCTAATATAGATTTTGCTTCTTTTTCGCAGTCTCTTATTAGTTTTAAAGCTTCTTCGGTATGAGTCTGCTGATGTAAAATTGCCAAATTATCATTGCTTGAAGCAAATCGAATAAAAATAGGATCATTTCCCATCGCATATTCTTTAATAGCTCTATTTGCAATTTCACTGACCCTTTCAATATCCTGTGATACTCCTGAGCAAGTGTTCCCTTCACCAAAAATTAATTTTTCAGCCACATATCCTCCAAGACCAATGATTAATTCCTTTTTTAAAACATCTAATGTTAAAAGTCCTTCAGGCATATTTACCATACAAAAGCCTTCGCTATTGGCAGAAGCTGTTTTGGAAACAACTAATGAAGGAATTATTCTTAATGTTAATGCGGCTAAAATAGCATGACCGGATTCATGAACTGCTGTATGTGCTTGAGTATTCAGATTATCTGTTTTTCTTAATGCACCAATCTTTAACGAGAGTCTTTCTTCATGCTTATGTAAGGACTGTTGCTCGGCATTTTTAAAATAAAACAAGAATTTTTCGTCTTCATAACACCAATCAACATGAGTTACTTGTAAGTTTTTAGTAATCATTTCCAATACTAGTTTGCTGATGTTACCCTCAATTAAATTTTTAATTGTCGTAAAAACCGGACGAGTACCTTGAGCCGGGAATACTCCTTCACTATAAACCACATCAATAACGCTTTCATCAAAAATAATTTCAAAGTCAAATCGCTGTTTTACGTATGCTTTTAATGCATTTAATTTTTGTGATATAATGTCCCTAAAGTTTTGATTAGTAAAGGATCTGTAGATGATGTGGTTATTACCCAATCTCGCTATCTGTTCATTTCTAAATCTTTCTTTCAAAGCACTTTTGATATGAGCTATATTAATTTTACAAGTTGATTCATGTAACTCGTCTGCACTTATATCAGGGTTTAAACTATGGCTCATGTAATACGCTTCATCTAAATTTCCCAAAACAAAAATTAAGGATTTGGAAAGATCTAATTGTTTTACAGCATTTCTTCTATTCGCTCCTTCGACAATCATTTTTTGAATGCCATTTGAATCGCTTTTTTCAATTCGTTCTTTTAATTTATGTCTTGGCATATTATCATCGTTAAACAAATAGAAAAGTCCGTCAATAAAGTCTTGTGATAGGAAATATAATTTATCTACAGCTACCCCATTACGATTGCTGTTTTCAAAATAATACTCACTAAATGAATCTAAAAACTCCTTTTCTTTTTCTTCAACTATTCCATTTCTAATAACCACACCTTTGTCTTCGCATTTCATTAAATTCATTAAACACAATTCAGCTCTCATCATGTAGTAGGAATTTTGATATGGAATGTAGTTTATCTTTCCGCTGTCAAGCATGTCCCATATAACACGTAGCTTATCTTTTCCAAGTTCATTTCCTTCCTTATTTATAGTACGAGCAAATTGAAATTCATCAAAACAAATAACTCCTGGTTGTTCATGAAAAAACTCTAAGTCGTCTGTAAACATACTTTTAATCCATGAAGCAGAATCTGATTCAAACTCACCCATATCCATTTGTACATAAAGTCTCTTGTAATCTAGTAACTCGATAATTCTATTAACTAACGCAGTTTTGCCTGAACCTGTTAACCCCCACATATTAATAATGGTTGGTCTTAACTGTGCATCAGGAAAAAGAAACCATGGCATTAATAAATCAATTACTTCATCAATTATTTTTTCAAGCCCTATGAACTCCATTTTTAGCTGCGCTTTAACTTCAAAAAGTTTCTCTTTCTTTTCGATTATAGTTTGATATGTAATTTTATTTTCCATTTTTTAATTTTTTTTTTAAACTTTACACCTTCATATATACGATTAGGATTCCCTCTTTCTAATGTGTTATGTTGTTGCCATAGTTTTTGTTGCTCTTCTATAGCTTGTTTCAATACCCATTGATCAAACTGAAATTTTAGTCGTTCGATGGCTACTTTTTTGTTTTGTAACTGCGAGCGGTTCTCATTAACCACCACTGTTATGCCAGAAGGTTTGTGAGCGGCTCTAACAGCCGATTCAACTTTGTTTACGTTTTGTCCACCCGGTCCACTAGAACGCATGGTTTGAAAACTGATGTCGCGTTCATTCCAATCTGCTAATTTTGATTTATCAAAATAATGTATGCCAATAAACCAATTTTTGCGTTTATGAAATTTCCTAAATGGACTTTGACAAATGCATAACAAAACTCCGTTCCAGCTGCTGCAAAATAATTTGGCGTTCTTGCCCGAAATCATAACAGTTGCGGAAAGCAATGTTCTATTTTCGATTCCGGGAATTCTTTCGACCATAGTTGCTTGTAACTTATTTTCTTCTGCTTCTTGCAAAACTTCCTTTAATGCTAAGGCAACTGCCATGCAGCATTCTGCTGGACCTTTACCTGATGTAATATGTATAATACAATTTTCCATTTTTTCTTTTATTAATGGCGGCTTCGAAAGCCTCAGCCGCCATTGATTTTTTTATCTTTTATTCATCCTAACAATTTTGGGAGTAAATGAACCTTCTACTTTAACAAGATTTTGTTGGCTTTGCATTACCGCCTCAATATCTTTATAAGCTATTGATGCTTCCTCTACACTTCCACCAATCAACATTGTTTTGTGTTCAGCGAGATTTGCAGTCATAGATGATTTTGTTATGCTTTCTCTAGCTTCAGTTCTTGACATCTTACGTCCTGCTCCATGTGAAGCCGAATTTAAAGAACCTTCTAAACCTAATCCACTAACGATGTATCCCTTGCTCGTCATACTTCCGGGAATAATGCCTAGTTCTCCTTTATCAGCAGGTGTAGCACCTTTTCGATGAACTATTAATTCTTGTCCGTCATGTATTTCCTTCCATGCAAAGTTGTGATGATTCTCTACTTTACAAATTGCTTCTAAGCCCATCACTCTTTCAAGATTTCTATGAATAACATCGTGGCATGCCTTAGCATAATCACCAGCTAAATTCATTGATAACCAATATTCTTGGCCAGCTTCATCATCTAAGTTTAACCAAGCCATTGATTGTAACTCTCTTGGCAACTTACATTTTTGAGTAGCAATCTTGGTATAAGTTGCTGCAATGGCAGCACCCATGCCTCTTGAACCACTGTGAGATAATAATCCAATATAATTTCCAGCGGCAAGATTCAAGTTGTTATCAGAATGGATTTCAACTGTACCAAATTCTACAAAGTGATTTCCAGTACCAGATGAGCCAAGTTGATACCATGCTTTTCCGTGAAGTCGTTTCAATAACTCAGTAGACTGAAATTCTTGTCTCTCTAATATTTCATGATCTACATCGAAATCTAAGGTTCCATCATTTCCAAAGTGAGTATATCTTCTTAATGCCTTTTGTAAATCGTATTCTTTCTTTTGAATATAATTTTCAGGCAAAGCATAAATACTTAAGGCCATTCTGCAACCAATATCTAACCCAACACCAAATGGAATAACTGCATTATTTGTGGCTAATACTCCGCCAATTGGTAAGCCATATCCATGGTGTGCATCCGGCATTAAGGCTCCTTTAATTGAGATGGGAAGTTTCATTGCAGCTTCCATTTGTAAAATAGCATTTTGAGAAATATGTCGTTGACCATAGATGCTAAAATCACCACTATGCTTAAGCATATGTACTTCATAGTCTGTTTTCATTTTTGGTTTTCCAACAATGGCTCTGGCTAAAGAACTCAAGTGTTCGTGCTCCACATATTGTTCAGGATTTAAAAGAACGTTTTTTATTATTTCTAATTTTTCTTCCATCGAAACATGTTTATAATGCTTCGTCATTATATTTATAGCTACACTTTTAGCTATATCAGAAGGAAAATCAACCTTGCGAAGGTGTTTTCCCTTCATGTGATTTTTTCCCATGATAATTTGTTTTGTATGGACAGTATTTTCCCAGGCCGATTTACTCGACATTTTAATGCAATGAAAAATTCATCACATGCAAATCATGTCCATGATTTTTTAATAAATGATTTTTAGATTTCCGGATTCTTTCTGACTCCCCAGAATTTTATTCGTTCTGCAATTATTTTATGAATTGATTACAAATAAAAAACCCGGCATTAAACCGGGCTGAATATATTGATATTAGTAGCTTTCCGGCTTAAGGTTTCGTATGTAAATTTCCTACTAACATGTTTTCTAATTCTTTTCTTGGTTTGTTATTTTTAATATTTCTGATGCAAATGTAATTCAAAAAATTCAATTGTCAAGAAATATTTTATTTGTTAGTAAAATATTTTCACTTTTAACTTTAAGCACATGCTCTGAAACCATTATAAATAAAGGCATTTATGAGGTTAATTAAAATTAGTATAAATATTATTTATAAAGATCTTCTCTCATTTCTATTAAAACCTCTTCAGCTTTCTCAACGCTAGGTTGTTCCGGTAAATTCGATTTCTCATAAAGCCCTTCTATTTGATAAACTTTCTCATTTGCTAATTCTACCAGTTCTTCATAAGAAAAAGCACCTGAACGGATTTTAAGCAAAAATTCACGATCAAATCTCCTAACATTTACTTTTCCTTCTTTGGCAATTTCTTCGGCCATATTCAAAAGTCTGAAAGTATGCATCATATTCTTGGCATCGTAATTCTTACCATGTTCTATGGTATTTTCGTAACGTACATCATTACGCTTTTCTACCCATTCCCAATATTCTTTATAGTCTTTGCAATATTTAGAGTAACCGTCCTTATTGAAGCTTAATATTGCCAAAGGCTCAATTCCTTTTTCCACCGAACTTAAAGAAATATCGTTTGCTTCAATGCCGGAACTGATACCCTTTAGGTATCCTTCTGTTAATTGATTATTATGGAATATTGCATAAACCTCTCGCATATGCGCAATGTTTACTAACCCACAATGTTCCTGAAGTAATCCCTTTTTTTCTAACCAAGAAGTTAAAGTTATGGAGCCTTGTTGCTGTATAACGTAACAAAAGTCCAATACGGATTTTCGCTCTTTATCTACAGGATTAACTATTTTTTTATTGAGCCCTTTTGCCTTTTTTATTTGCGACTGAGCATACCCTGCAAATGTTTGTTTACAAAGTTTAGACAAGAATAATTCCGGCTTTAGCAAATCCATGATAGGATGTCTATACTTTATGCAATCTTCAGGTGTATTTAATAATTCAAGAATATTAGGATTGTTTTTAACCAAAAGATCGACAAACCTTTTCAATTCATAGTATACTTCATCATTTGTTTCATTGTTTGCCTGCTCGGTATATTCAAGTCCATAATAAACTCGTTTAGGTAAAAGAAACACACCCTTCATATCTGTGTCAGATTGAGGGGTGTGTAATCCATAAGCTCTGCTTCCGCTAACGCAGTCAAGTAATAACAAATTATTTTTCTTTACTTCCTCTATTGTCATACTAGTAAGTTTTAACGATTTGTTTAAATAAAAAATCCAAATCAACTTCTCTTTCCTTTCTTCCTGATAAACTTTCAAAGGCCTTATCAGCTATTTCCAATTCTTTAGTTATAAAGTTATTTAAATCTTTTTCAGCGTTATGCATGTACTTTTCGGTTTTACCAGATTTCAATTCTATTAATGTAACGATTTTATCCGTTAAGTTCCTATCAAAAGAAAGTTCGTTTACCATAGTCATAAAAACTATTGGAGGAACCGAATTCTTTTCTAGTATCCATTTACAAGCAAGTGTCGCTCGAAGAGCATAAAACAATTTTTTTAATTTTATTTCATCTCTACCATCAATTTCCGAAAAGCTATTTTTTGCCATTCCTAAATAATGATGCATTGCGGCTATCGGAGCAAAACACTTTTCTGAATATTCTTTTAACAAACTAGATATATTCTTTTCTTCGCGATAAACAACAGGTGATTGAACACGCTCTAATAAAGCACCATTCGATTTCCACATCAATTTTAGGCATTTTTTTATGTCCCAACCAGTAACGTCTAACTCTCCATCTTCTGACATAAATTCTATAGTATCTTTTTTATCGGATAACGATAAATACCAATCTAAGTCATGCATATAGATCATTCGAACATCATAATCACTATCCGGAGAGGGAAACCCCCATGCTCGAGAGCCAGTCTCACAAGCATAAAGAACCTTTACTCGATATTTCTGCTCTATGTCTTTTAGTTTATCTTTTATTTTAGTTTCCATTTTTTTTATAGTATTTATCAAAGGGCAAAAAAGCAAATAGAGTTTTTTTACTGAGCTATCTTGGTTTTAACAAGAGCAGGAATTGAACCTACGACTTCCAAACATTTCTGTTTGACGCTCTACCGAAGTATCTCTATTTTACGGCACCTTTGAATATTTTTAATCTTCTCTACTTCCATCATCAGCCATACGCACCATTTTAGGGGTAAATTTAGCAACAACGTCAACTAAATCTTTTTGCGAAGCCATAACGGTTTCTATGTTTTTGTAAGCCATAGGAGCTTCATCCAAACCTGCACCAATTAATGTAACACCATTGTCTTTCAACACTTGTCTCATTTCATCTTTAGAGATGTTTTTAATTGCTTGAGTTCTGCTCATTTGACGTCCAGCTCCATGTGATGCTGAATTAATAGCATTTACTTCACCTTTTCCTCTTACCAAAAAACCTGGGGCAGTCATAGAGCCCGGAATAATACCCATAACATCTTTCGATGCTGGAGTAGCACCCTTTCTATGAACGATGACTTCTTCACCATTCCATGTTTCTTTCCAAGCAAAATTATGATGGTTCTCTACTTTAGCTAATATTTGGCCGCCAATTGCTTTTGTCAAACGCTCATGTATAACCTCGTGACAAGCTGATGCATAATCACCTGCTAAATTCATAGCTAACCAATATTCTTGCCCTTCAGCAGAATTCATGTCTAAGTATGCGAGATTTGCAGCTTCTTTAGGAAGTTTACAAACTTCTTTCGCTAACTTAGTATAGTGTCCTGCAATGGTCGCGCCAAATCCTCTTGATCCTGAGTGAGTCAACAATGCTAAGTATTTCCCTTTTTTAATATTTAATTTTTCATCATCATTCTCAAATTCAATAATGCCAAATTCAACAAAGTGATTTCCTCCCCCAGATGAACCGAGTTGATGTACAGCCTTATCTTGTAAATTCTTCACAAAGGGAGTCATATTAAATTCTGATCTATCTAATATTCGATGCTCAGCTCTGAACTTACCTTGCCAACCTGCACCTGCACCAAATTTAGTCCAAGCAATCAATTCTCTTTTATATTTTCCTTCATTTTCTAAAAAATGATTTTCCGGAATATCGTAAATTGATAAGGCCATTCGGCAACCAATATCTACTCCAACACCATATGGAATGACTGCGTTTTTTGTAGCCAATACACCTCCAATTGGTAAACCATAACCTTGATGTGCATCAGGCATTAAAGCACCGGCAACAGTTACTGGCAATTTCATGGCCACTTCCATTTGATTGATAGCTCCTTGCTCAATATTTTCTGCACCAAAAACCGAATAAGAACCACCAATTTCTTTTAAAGCAATAGTAGCATCTTCATTAGGCTTTTCAATTAATTCCTGAGCTATTGATTCAAGAATTTCATCATCTAAAAAATTCTCCGGGTATTGTACTACTTTGGTCAAAATTGCCATTACGTCTTCTCTTTCCAATTCACAATAGTTTTCCTCTATCACTTTAATAGCGATACCAATTGCTTTTCCTTCAGGATAACCTATTGATTTAAGATCTTCTCCTTTTATGTTTAGCTTATTCATTTTATTAAAATTAATTATTATTTATTTAATGATACAAAGCAAAAACTCTTCTGCGCAACGTACTTGCGCACTTTAAAAATTATTTGTTAAAAATGGGCAATAAGTGAAAAAAGTTTTTGTTTTGCGTGACAGGCGAAGTAACTATTTTCAACGGCACCATTTGTTGCCCCCCGTGGAGTCGAACCACGATTCACGCTGTCAAAGAGCGCTGTCCTGCCATTAGACGAGGGGGCATAATGTCGGGAAGGCAGGACTCGAACCTGCAACCACAAGCTCCCAAAGCCTGCATTCTGCCAATTGAAATACTTCCCGAAGTATTTGTGGAAACGGTAGGATTCGAACCTACATCATCGGATTTTCAGTCCGCTGCATTGACCATCTTTGCTACATTTCCTTTGTCGGCCTACTTGGATTCGAACCAAGGACTCCCGTCTTAAAAGGACGGTGCTCTACCTAACTGAGCTATAAACCGAATTGTGGGATAGATAGGATTCGAACCTATTAAGCTATTTAGCAACGGAGTTACAGTCCGTCCCAACTCACCATCGTTGGCGCTTTCCCAATTTAAATTGTGCCGGTTAGTGAGGACTCGAACCTCAAACCTCCTGATCCGTAATCAGGTGCTCTATCCAATTGAGCTACAAACCGAATATGAATGGGCAATAATCGAATAAAGCATATGGCGCTCTAACCACTGAGCTACAAAAGCAATCTATTACTAGAGTTGCTAGAGGCGGGATTTGAACCCGCGACCACCCGAACCCAAATCGAAGTATCTCTATCCTACGACACCATTCAATGTTTCAAAACAGGTAAAAAACTGTAAGAGTCTTTTTTATTGCTCTACCAACTGAGCTATTTCATTTGCATGAAAGTTGGATTCGAACCAACGACACATAAATTAAAACGAAGTATCTCTTGCATACGACACTGTTTATATTTTATGAAAGAGCTAAAAGCAATAAGAGAGAATCCTAAATTTCTTTAGGAGCAGGATTCGAACCTGCGTTGGCCACGATGTATCTCTAATTTACGGCATCTTTCAATTTTTTGTCAAAAGCAAAAAGCGAATTCAGAACGGGGATACGCATTGAGGATTTGCACCTCTTCCCAATTTGCATTGAGACCCTTCCCCAGTTGCGAGCGATGTATTCCGATTCTACGGCATTTTGACAATTTCAATATTTTAAAGAACTAATTTTTTATAACCCTCTCTGTTCAAATTAACAGAGAGGGATTTCTATTATAACACCACTTGTTTGATTTTTTCAATCGCACTCTCACCGTTTTCGATAGAATGCAATACCTCAAACACTTTATCTGACCATCCTGCGATTAAGCAGACGTCATTTCTTTGGATATTTAATGGAGTGTTTCCATAACCTGCCAAATCGAACAAATACAATTTTGCATTTGGAGCAATTTGTTTATAGGCTTTCCATGACTTCTCAAGGCTTGAACCTCCAAATTTGCTATCCCATAATTGGCAGTCAGTGAACAACATTATTTTATCCATTATTACTCCACGATTGATTAAATCATCAATCACTTTATAACCATTTGTTGCGTAACCAACTTCACCTTCTCGTTTGTAGTATTCATCAACATTTGACAACACTCCACGGTTTGGCATGTTTATCACTTTCCATTTATCACCAAACATTCCGGTTACTACTCTTTTACATTTTGATTGCATCAACATACCCAACATCAAACCTATGTCAAACAACATCACTTTGCTTTTTGCAGATACTGCTTTTTGCATTGAACCGGATACGTCACAAGCAATCAATACTCTTGTTGATTCATCAAACCCTTTCAAGTTTTTTGCACTTGCAACTACCGCATCTTCTAAAGCATTTAAAATCATGGTAACATATTCAGATTTTAAAATTTTTATCTCTCGGTAAGCTGCTAAAAATCTAAAAGGCAATTGTTTTGAATTAGCAACAGCATTTTCATTCGACAAATAATCACATACTTTTTTAACATGTGCAGCTGATACATTTGCATCTAAAATATTACGCAAGTTTCTCATCAAAGCCATATATCCGATTTTACCACTATCGATCAACTCTTCCCATTTAACTTTAACAGCATCGGTCTTTGCCTTTTCATTTTCGTATTTCACTTGACCTAAAGCCGATAATTCAGTTTCCCAAGTATATGGTACCGCCAATTCATTAGTAGCTATTTTATTGAATATCTCTTGTTGAGACTCATCTTTAGCTTTTGGGTGAACTATAAATAAAGCATCACGCAATTTTACTTCAGTCGCACGATTATATTTAGCAAATTGATACTCATCAAATCTATTGAAGGCTTCAGACAATCCTTTTTGTATTTGTTTTGAAAGCTTGTTCAATTTTTTAACGCCATTTCTATTGTTTGCTAATTGATAGTAAGCTAATAATTCGGTGATTTCATCAGCACGCTTCACAACACCATTTACTGTTTTGCTTACAACTGCATTACCTGAGTTTGCTTTAGCCAATTCAACAGCTAAAACCATAGGCACACTTCTCATGTACATTTCATTACGAGCATACACTGCCAATTTTGCAACATACTCAGGATTGTTCTTCAACATCAACTCTTGTATTCTAGCCAAACGAGTATCACTTTTCTCATAAAAGTTATCGCTCAATCCGGCAGTTACCACAGCAGAGTATAATTCCATTTCAGGAGTTAACTTGTAAGCTTTTGCGCCTTCGTAGTTGTTTACTACATTTGCTTTTCTTTTGAAGATGTTGAATTTCATGTTTTCTACTTTTTAATTGTTTAACGTCAATTTAAAATCGTTTTTTATTACCGTTTCATATTAACATCACAAAGGTGAGATGCTAGTGCGCATCCGAATTGCGTAGTAAATTATTTTTTCGATTTATAGCCTAAAACATTCTTAACTTATTGATATTCAGCAAGAATAATTTAAACTAAAACTAACCTTAAATTGATACTGCGCAAATAGGTTGCGTAGTTTTTGGAAATTATTATATTTACTTCTCAAATTATTAGGAAGAAAACAGATGCCAATTAATAAATTAGCTTTAGTAAGATATAAAACGATAGATAATTGTTTGCAAAATCGTTTTCGCAAATGGACGTTGGAAGACTTGATGGAAGCCTGTTCTGATGCATTGTACGAATATGAAGGTATTACAAAAGGTATAAGTAAACGAACAATACAGCTTGATTTACAAAATATGCGTAGCGAAAAACTAGGTTATAATGCGCCTATTGTTGTTACCGATAAGAAGTATTACAGCTATGAAGAAAAAAATTATAGTATAACTAATACTCCCATTACTCAGCAAGATCTAGGAACATTAAACGAAGTGCTGCATGTATTGAAACAATTTAATGGCTTTGGTTATTTTCAGGAGTTAAATGGCATGGTAACTCGGCTAGAGGATAAGCTTTACAAACAACAACATAAAGGCAAATCATATATTGATTTTGAAAAGAATGAACTATTAAAAGGATTAAAACATATTGATCCTTTACACAAGGCAATTATCAACAAAAAAACAATTGAAATTACTTATCAATCCTTCAAAGCACGGTTGCCACAAATAATTGTGTTTTATCCATATTTATTGAAAGAGTATCGCAATAGATGGTTTGTATTAGGTGCAAACAGAAAGGGAAAAGCAACAATGATCTTGGCCTTAGATAGGATTGAACAATTCAAAGAATTAAATTCTGAGAAGTATCATAAAGCAGAATTTGATGTAAGCACTTACTTTAACGATGTGATTGGTGTTTCTAAAATGCCAAATCAAACACCACAGCTAATTGTTATGAAAATTATTAAAGAACACGCTCCTTACATCATTACAAAACCGTTACACGCTTCGCAAAAAATATTAAGAGAAGATCCTGATGGGACGATCTTTTCAATTGAGGTCATTTGGAATTTTGAATTAGAACGTGAAATATTAGGTTTTGGAGAGCAAGTAAAAATTCTAAGTCCAAAAAGATTATCAGGAAAAATTCAATCAAGGATGAAGCATACACTTTCTAAATATTCAGAGGAATAATTACCTAAAAAATTATTAAATTACTGTCATGAATCTACAACCATTCGATTATCATACAAAGCTTCGAGGCAACCTTAAAGGTCAGAAAAAGACTTGGGATTGGTTCTCATCAGTTAAAGTAAAAGATGAGCAATTGCAAGAGTTTAAATCAAACTTATTAAAAAACACATATCGTCTTGATAAAGAAAGCAATCCTGAGCTATATGAGAAAGTTCAAGTAGCAAAGGATAAACTAGGATTGAATATTGATGTTACTATTTATCAAGCACAGAATTCAGTTGATAACAATGCAGGAATTTCTTATTTACCAGGGGAGGCTCATATTGTTCTTTCAGGTCAAATAATGAAATTGCTAACTGGTGATGAACTTCTTTCAATAATTGCTCACGAGTTATCGCATGTTCGTTTATTTACTATTGAAAATTCAGAATTTGAAGTAGCAGATCGTATTATTACTTCGATTGCAAATGACTATAGAAGCGAAGATGTTTATATTGAAACAGCTCGTTTATTTAGACTGTATATGGAATTATATTGCGATAGAGGCTCTTTATTGGTTACAAATAGTATAGACACTGTTCTCTC
>CAZJUY010000032.1:0-36058 GCA_964549315.1 uncultured Chitinophaga sp.
CATTTGAGCCTCCGATCTTTTCTAAATCATTAAAAATTATTCTTTCCTTTTGTAGCTTTCTAATTCCAAAAAAATAGATGCCTGCAGAAACGCCATTAACCTTTTCAACATTTGCGTAATACTCCCAACTTTCCGATCCATATCCAATACGTTTTACAGATATGTGACCTACGACTTTTATTCTTGAATAAAAATCTTTGTCGGACTTATTAAATTTGAAAATGTCCACATTGGAAACTCCCTTGAAAACGCATCCGGCCATAAAATCTTTTTTAGTCATTTCGCACCTCCTTATTTAGTAATTAATAAAACTTGTGTTAAAAGCTTAAGCTTGCTCTTATACCATTCGCGAACTGGAATAATTTTCGGCTCAACTCCGGCTATTACATTTTTAACTTGGTGCATCTGCACGCTCGTAAACTCTGTTGGAAATGGTGCATCTGATAAAACCAAATTGTTTTTATTATTAATGCAAACAGGCCGGCCATTCACTTCAATAATAAAATGAAGGTTTCTCCATGCCTTTATTTCCTTTAGTTTGTATTCATAAATTCTTTTTTCCAATTCACATTTTTGTTGCTCTTTTGTGTTCATGGCTTTTTATTTTTAGTTTAAGCTACTATTGCTAAATCATAGTCAGGGGAGTAGCTTTTATCCTCTGAAATATGGGTTGGTACTCTAAAAAGTTTTGTAGTAGATCGCTTACCATAATTTGTAAGCTCATTACGTGCATACATAACACGTCTGATAATTATATCCATCTTGCAAATCGCATTTGTATTAGAGTGTTTGCTATACATTTGCGCAAGCGTTCGGATCACATTTTCTAAATTGTCAGCAATTTTTAAAAAATGAATAAACACGAAATAGTTTCCGTTTACGAATCCGCAACGTTCAACTGTAAGCGTTAATAGCTTATTTATAAAATCAAGATTGCTATTGCAATCTCTTTCAAGTGCTTTAAGAGAAAATTTTGGGGTTTTCCGGTCATTATCGAAATAAAACCAGTTTTCCTGATAGGCGTTCCATACATCAATATAGGATTGATGCAGATCATGTAATTTGTCGGTAAGAAATAGATTTGTATTGAATAAAAAGGATTCAGCTTCACGCTTGGAAGAAAACGCATTACTTGTTCCGTTACCTAAATTGATAACGTAAGTCTTTCCGTTTTTAGTGATCTGTTTTATTCTAATTGTTTTCATAAACCGTTGTTTTTAGCTTTTCAGCTATAACGCACGATTTAAAAGAGAGAGTTTCCTTTTTTACTCCTCTTTAATTTGTCTTATAATTAATATTATGTTAAATAGATATACGCTGAACCTCAATTATATATCCACTATTTCATTATTAATCTTCAGTTAAAGTAAAAAAACGGAGCAAATTAACCTTGCTCCGTTTCTGTAGTTTATTATGGTGAAAATTAATTATTTTTAATTCTCTCATTAATCGCTTTCAACTTCTCCATTTGTTGCGTACGCATATAAATTTGTTTTAATGCATACATTGTGTTTTTGTCCTTAGGATTAATTTCCAAAGCTTTTTCTAATACTGGCATTGCTTTATTAAACTCATCAGTTGCTTTAGCGTTTTCTGCTTGGTATTTAGCATTATCGGTAATTTTATCAGCTAATTTGGCAATAAACACCCCATTATTATTGTACAAAGCACCTAAATTATACAAAGCATCAAAGTAATCAGGTTTAATTTCAATTGCTTTCTTGTAATCAGCTTCTGCCAAGGTGAATTTTTGAGTATAATCTTTAGGTTTTTCTAGCTCTTTGTTACCAGCATCTTTAGGATTAGCTAAATTATCATACATATTCCCTCTAACTAAAAATAGATTCGCATTTGTAGGCTCCGCTTTTATTGCCAAATTTAAATTATCAATTGCCTCTTTGCTCTGATTGTTTTTTAAGAAAAAGTTAGTTTCATTAATTAATAAAGCAATGTCGTTAGGATAAGCTGATCTTCCTTTTTTTAGCATTTCCATACCGCCTGCAGTATCTTTTGCCATAAAATATACATTTACTATAGAACTATACGTTTTACCTTGTCCTTGTTTATTGTCGATCATTTTTTGGTAATACGCTTTAGCTTTATCATAGTTATCTGCCAGTTCTGCAGCTAATGCGCAGTTGCTTAGTAAATTACTATCTTTATTGTCGCTTATTTTATAAGCCAATTCAAATGATGTTAAAGCTGCAGGATAGTTTTTTGAATTATAATCATATACTCCCTTATTAGTAGAAAATACAGCTGCTCTATTAATATTATTCGATACTTCAGCCGTGTAATTACCTTTTGTATCAAGCGATTTTGCCTTTATAAAAGCATCAAATGAAGCATTTAGCTCATCAGTTGTTGTTGCTTGATAACCAAAAGCCTCTTTCTTTTTTAGATCTGTTTCCGTTGATTTTTCAGTATTTACACGTAAATTCCTTTCAAATATTGCCATATAAATCTGACCTTTATATACATGCGTTTTAGCATTTTCTTTTGTATCAGGGTGTTCTGCAGCTAAGTCAATGCTTTCCTTGGCTTTCATAAGGTAATCAACATCCTTTTCTCTTTGGTAATCTGTAAAATATTTATACGCAGATGTAACTTTAGCCGATTGAGCAAATCCAGCTGAAGTAAAAATTGTAAGTGTGGATAATAAAAATAATTTTTTCATAAAGTATTAGTTTTTAATATTTTATAAAATTTACTTAAATAAAATATTGATTAATAATAATTGATTCTACTTACTCGTTTGTTTCAGTTGTAGTATCATTTTCTGTGCCATTATTGTTTTCTGTATTATCAGACGCATCGGTAGAATCATTTCCATACTCTGCTGATGTATTTTCAGATGATTCATCTGTTACAGCAGCTTCATCTTCTACTTCTACTTTTGTTACAGCAGCAATATCATCGTCTTCTTTTAAATTGATTAATCTTACTCCTTGAGTAGCTCTACCAATTACTCTTAAATCAGCAACAGCTAAACGAATAATGATACCCGACTTATTAATAATCATTAAATCATCTTTGTCTGTAACCGCCTTAATTGCAATTAATTCTCCCGTTTTGTCAGTAATATTTATTGTTTTTACTCCTTTACCTCCACGGTTTGTTACTCTATACTCTTCAATATCCGAGCGTTTTCCGTACCCTTTTTCTGAAACAACCATTACATTCATTTCATTATTAGGAATACAAATCATTCCTATTACTTCATTGTCCTTTTCTCCACCTAAGTTAATTCCTTTAACTCCAGAAGCATTTCTTCCCATTGGACGAACGCTAGATTCATTAAAACGAACTACTTTTCCAGCTTTTGAAGCAAGCATAATTTCATTTTTGCCATCTGTTAGTTTTGCTTCCAATAAAACATCTCCGTCTCTCACAGTAATAGCATTGATACCATTTTGGCGCGGACGAGAATATGCTTCTAATGTTGTTTTTTTGATGATACCATTTTTAGTACACATAATAATGTAGTTATTATTGATGTACTCTTCATCTTCTAAGTTTTTAACATTAATAAATGCTTTTACCTTGTCGTCAGATGGAATGTTAATCATGTTCTGGATAGCACGTCCTTTTGATTGACGGCTACCTTCTGGAACTTCAAATGCACGCATCCAGAAGCAGCGACCTTGTTCTGTGAATAATAATAAATAATTATGTGTAGATGCTACAAATAAATGTTCAATAAAGTCATCATCGCGGGTAGTACTTCCTTTTGACCCTTTTCCTCCACGTCCTTGAGTTCTATATTCAGATAACAAAGTACGCTTAATATAGCCCATATGAGAGATTGTAATTACAACTTCTTCATCAGCAATCATATCTTCCATTTTAAAATCACCAGCAGCATAAACTATTTCTGACTTACGTTCATCGCCATATTTTTCTCTAATTTCAGCTAATTCATCTTTAATAATTTTCATTCTTAAAGTTTCATCTGCCAAAATAGTTTTCAAATAATCTATCAACTTCATCAATTCTTCATATTCCGCTTTTATCTTATCACGTTCTAGTCCGGTTAAAACACGTAAACGCATTTCAAGAATTGCTTTTGCTTGTAGTTCGCTTAAACCAAAATTTGAAATCAAACCATCTTGTGCGTCTTGTGGTGTTGCTGACTCACGAATCAATTTAATTACTTCATCTAAATGATCTAAAGCAATTAAATAACCTTGTAATATATGAGCACGTTTTTCAGCTTGTGATAATTCATATTTTGTTCTACGAACCACTACATCATGTCTGTGATCAACAAAATGAACAATCATATCTTTTAAATTCAACATCATTGGTCGTCCACCAACCAAAGCGATATTGTTCACACTAAAAGATGTTTGAAGTTCGGTATATTTATAAAGATTATTTAAAACTACATTTGTAATTGCATCGCGTTTTATTTCATAAACAATGCGCATTCCATCTCTATCTGATTCGTCACGGATATCCGAAATGCCTTCAATTTTTTTATCATTAATTAAATCAGCAGTTTTACGAATCATCTCTGCTTTATTAATTTGAAAAGGAATAGCATTTACTATAATTCTTTCTTTTCCGCCATCTGTAACTTCAATATTTGTAGTAGCACGCATTACAATACGCCCCCTACCCGTTTCAAACGCATCTTTCACTCCTTCATATCCATAGATAATTCCACCCGTTGGAAAATCTGGAGCTTTCACATATTGCATTAATCCTGCGATATCAATTTCTCTGTTATCTATATATGCAATTGTAGCATTAATTATTTCTGTTAAATTATGAGGTGGCATATTTGTAGCCATACCCACAGCAATTCCACTTGCTCCATTTATTAATAAATTCGGAATACGTGTTGGTAATACCGTTGGTTCCGTTAAACTATCATCAAAATTTGGACGAAAATCAACTGTGTCTTTGTCAATATCGTTCAACATTTCTTCTGCAATTTTTTTCAATCTTGCCTCAGTATAACGCATTGCCGCAGGGCTATCACCGTCAATTGAACCAAAATTTCCTTGTCCATCAACCAATGGATAACGCAAACTCCAATCCTGTGCCATACGCACCATTGAATCATAAACAGATGTATCGCCATGTGGATGATACTTACCAAGCACCTCTCCTACTATACGAGCAGATTTTTTATAAGGACGATTTGAAAGAACTCCTAAATCAAGCATTCCATAAAGTACACGTCTGTGAACAGGTTTAAAACCATCTCTTACATCTGGTAATGCACGTGATACAATCACTGACATCGAATAATCGATGTAAGCTGATTTCATTTCTTCTTCAATGTTAATTTGAATAATTTTTTCTCCGTCTGCCATAATTACTTTTCTATGTTATTTATTTACAAATTTGTATGAATTGTTGTCATAAATTTTATTTAGCACAATAATTGATAAATGCTATTAAATTTAGGAGTTCGAAGATACTTGTTTTGAATGCAAAAAGCGGTCTTTTTTTAGTGCAAATTATTAACAATATTAACATGCTGAATGTTGATAAAAACAGAACAAACACTAGCACTTCATTAAAAAGCCTAATTACCTTTGAAAAGTTGAGTATTTGACTTAAATTTGTTGATATAGCAGGGTTTTGGATAAAATTAAACATTATAAAAAAAATATTATGGAAGCAAAATTTTCACCCAGAGTAAAGGATGTGATTACATACAGCCGAGAAGAAGCATTGCGCCTGGGGCATGATTATATAGGAACAGAACACTTATTATTAGGTATTATTCGCGAAGGTGAAGGAACTGCTATTCGTTTGCTTAAGGGATTAGGTATTGACACATTAGAATTACGCAAAGCAGTTGAAAATACAATTGGTACAGGCAGTAATAAAATTGCATCATTAGCGAATATCCCTTTAAAAAAACAGGCAGAACGTGCTTTGAAAATCACATACCTTGAAGCAAAACTTTTCAAAAGCCCTGTAATTGGTACGGAGCATTTGATTCTTTCTATACTAAAAGATCAAGATGATGTTGCAACAAAGGTGTTGAATACATTTAAAATTGATTACGAAATAATGAAGCGTGAGCTAGAATTGTCTAAAACAGACCCAAAAGCAGAATTCCCTGGTACTCCTTCTGATGATGATGGAGATGATGATAGCTTTAGTGCATCTAGTAGCAGTACTAAAAAGACTGTTGATAGCAAATCGAAAACTCCCGTTTTAGATAATTTTGGAAGAGACCTTACCAAAGCTGCTGAAGATGGCAAGTTGGATCCAATTGTTGGTCGTGAAAAAGAAATTGAACGTGTCTCTCAAATTTTATCACGTAGAAAAAAGAATAACCCTATTTTGATTGGTGAACCAGGTGTTGGTAAATCTGCTATTGCAGAAGGATTGGCATTACGCATAGTACAACGTAAAGTATCTCGCGTTTTATTTGGAAAAAGAGTTGTTACATTGGATTTAGCTTCATTAGTAGCAGGAACCAAATACAGAGGACAATTTGAAGAACGAATGAAAGCGGTAATGAATGAATTAGAAAAGTCGCCCGATGTGATTCTTTTTATTGATGAAATTCATACAATTATTGGTGCTGGAGGGGCTTCAGGTTCATTAGATGCAAGCAATATGTTTAAACCTGCATTAGCGCGTGGTGAGATACAATGTATTGGTGCTACAACTTTAGATGAATATCGTCAGTATATCGAAAAAGATGGGGCTTTAGAAAGACGTTTTCAAAAAGTAATTGTTGAACCAGCTACACCTGAAGAAACAATTCAAATTTTAAATAATATCAAATCAAAATACGAAGATCATCACAATGTTACTTATACTGATGAAGCGATAAAAGCTTGCGTTGCTTTAACAGCTCGTTATATTACAGATAGACATTTGCCAGATAAGGCAATTGATGCATTAGATGAATCAGGTTCTCGTGTTCATATCACCAATATTAATGTTCCAAAAAATATTGTTGAGATTGAAAAAAAATTAGAAGACATTAAAGAAGAAAAAAACAAAGTAGTTCGTTCTCAAAAATACGAAGAAGCTGCTCGCTTACGCGATACAGAAAAACAATTGCTTGAACAATTAGAGGTTGCTAAAAAAGCTTGGGAAGAAGAAAGTAAATCGCATCGTGAAATGGTAACTGAAGATAATGTTGCAGAGGTAGTAGCAATGATGACAGGAGTACCTGTTCAGCGTGTTGCGCAAAACGAAAGCGACAAATTGGTTAAAATGGCTGATTTGCTTACAGGAAAAGTTATTGGACAAGATGATGCGGTTAAAAAAGTAGTTAAAGCAATTCAACGTAATCGTGCTGGATTAAAAGATCCTAACAAACCAATTGGTTCATTTATTTTCCTTGGCCCCACAGGTGTTGGTAAAACACAATTAGCAAAAATTTTATCAAAGTACTTATTTGATAACGATGATGCTTTAATTAGAATTGATATGAGTGAATACATGGAAAAATTTGCTGTATCTCGTTTAGTTGGAGCGCCTCCAGGATATGTTGGATATGAAGAAGGTGGTCAATTAACAGAAAAAGTTCGTAGACGTCCGTATGCTGTGGTTTTACTTGATGAAATTGAAAAAGCACATCCTGATGTATTTAATTTACTGCTACAAGCATTAGATGATGGGCAGATGACAGATAGTTTGGGTAGAAAAATTGATTTTAAGAATACAATAATCATAATGACTTCCAATATTGGTGCACGCCAGTTAAAAGATTTTGGACAAGGTGTTGGTTTTGCTACTTCTGCAAAAAAAGAAAATGAAGACGAACACTCAAAAGGTGTTATAGAAAATGCATTGAAAAAAGCATTTGCCCCTGAGTTTTTAAATCGTATTGATGATGTTGTAATATTTAACTCGTTAACAAGAGAAGATATTCATAAAATTATTGATATAGAATTAAATAGTTTATATGGAAGAATTAATGGATTAGGATATCAGATAAAAGTATCAGATGAAGCAAAAGACTTTATCTCCGAAAAAGGGTATGATGTTCAGTTTGGTGCTCGTCCATTGAAACGTGCAATTCAAAAATACCTAGAAGATCCATTGGCAGAAGAAATAATAAAATCAAATCTTACTGAAGGTGATGTAATTGAAGTTGGATTTGAAAAAGAAAAAGAAGAAATTAAGATAAAAATTTCTAAGCCGAAAGAATCAAAATCTAAGAAGAGTAAAAAAGAAGACTAATAAAAAAAATCCCACTCGTTTGAGTGGGATTTTTTATGGTATTAATATGAGGTTATTATTCTAAAATTTTCAACTCTACTCTTCTGTTTTTTTGCATACCAACCAAATCAGGTTTCCCATTTGGTAACGTATTTGGTGCAACAGGAGTGGTTTCACCATAACCTTTTGCAATTAATCGTTTAGAATCTATCCCCGCTTTTATTACTGCAGTTACAACTGCTTGAGAACGCATTTGGGATAATTTTAAATTCGCAGCATCATTACCTTGGCTATCAGTATGGCCCCCTACTTCTATTTTAAGTAAAGGATATTCTTTCATAAGAGCTACTAATTTTTCAATCTCAATGCCAGATTCTTTTCTTAATGTTGCTTTGTTTGAATCAAAGAAAATATTATTCAAGGTAATTTTTGAACCAGCCTTTACTTTTTCTAATGTTATTTCTTTTGTAATCGCAGAAAATGTTGGTTGTTTAGGCACATTCACATTTTCAGATTGAAACAAATATCCTTTTGCTTCAAAAGACAAATTATAGTTTTGTCCCTTGTCTAAAACAAAATAAAACGAACCAGAATCAGATGTAGTAAAATAAGTTTCTAGTAACTTTCCTGTTACATTATCTTTTACAATAATTTGAGCACCTGGAACATGTTCGCCTTTTTCATTTTTTACTGTCCCCGAAAGCGAAATTGTCCCCAGCGTTTTACTTTCAAAATTTATAGCTTTTAACAACAATTCTAATTCAATTTCTTGGTAAGATGAATTAGCAGGAATTATAATTGTTTCTGTAATTGGTTGATATCCTTCCGCTTCATAGCTTATTGCATAGGTTCTCCCCTCAGTGCCTGGAGTTAAAATTAAAATGTATTTTCCTGTAATACTATTTGGCTTAACATCCTGAACAACTAGTCCCGTTTCCACATCAGTGGCCGAAATATGAACATCTGAAGGAATTTTATCTTTACTTCCATCAAATGTTAAAAAACCTTTTAAAAGTGTTAAAGGTTCAGCTTGTGATGTTTCAAAATTAATCATATAAATGTCCTTTTCTCCAAATCCTCCCTTTCTTACAGATGAAAAATAACCTCTTTTCCCGTCAGCAGATTGAACATAAAAAACATCATCGTCAGGTGTATTAATTGGAGCTTTTAAATTTTCTGGTGTACTCCACTTACCTTCATCATCTTTAACAGTTTTAAAAATATCAAACCCACCCATATTTTTGTGTCCTTTAGAACTAAAAAACATAGTAACACCATCAGGATGTATGAATGGAGAATCTTCATCATAAGGTGTATTAATTGTAGGTCCCAAATTTAATGGCAAACTCCATTGTCCGTTTGGTAATTTTACACAGCGCCAAATATCTCTTCCACCGAAACTGCCTTCTTTCTTATCGCTCACAAAATAAAGCGTGTTTCCATCTGCAGTCATTGTAGCATGTGTCTCCCAATTTTTTGTATTTATATTTGAATTAAGAGCTATTGGGAAATTCCATCTATCACCTTCTAAATTACTATAATAGATGTCACCTCCATTGTTATCTTTATAAATAAACATTTGCTGACCATCAGCTGAAAGTCCAATATTAGCTTCACTTCCATTTGTGTTTATTGTTTCCCCAATTGATTTAGGTTTACCCCAAGTCCCGTCTTTTTTCTTTACACTATAATAAATATCTTCATAATATTGATCGGCAATATCTTTTTCACCACCAGTACTTCCTGGTCTTCTAGAAGTGAAAATTATGATTGATTCGTCAGCAGTAATTACAGGACTATAATCTGCAAATGGACTATTTATACTATCTCCTAAATTTAAAATGGTAACAATAGCAGTATCTTTTGTTAATTCAATTGCATTGAAATTAGTTTCAATTTGTTTATCAATATCAGCTGCCAACTCTTTGTTTTTTGAACTTACAATCTCTTTAAATTTATTTAGATAAATGTTTGATTCAGAAAATTTATATTCCAAACGAAAAGCAATACCTAAATAATAATATACCATTTCTGGAGATTTTTTTTCTCTTGGCTCCATATCTAAATAATTACGACCAACATTTTTAGCCGCTTTTTCTAAATAATAAAGTGCTTTCCCTTTTTCAGTAGCTGAATTTAAATAGCAATAACCTATCTTGTAGTTTATGTTTGCATTAGAAGAATCTTGTTTGTATGCATCCATAAAATATTTTAAGGCAAGAGTATAATTTTCTTCTAATATTAAAAGATTTCCTTGATTAAAATTTTCGCGATAATCACCTTTGCTTTGTGAAAAAGAAAAATAAAATGAGAAGATAAATAATAAAAAGTGTAGTGTTTTTTTCATACAAATGTCATCGCTCAAAAACGATTTTACAAATATAGATTTATTAACGATATATGGAATTTGTTTTAAGTTAAAAAGACATTATAGCAAATAAATTTAGTTAGTTATAATTTTATTTAACAGTATATTTAATTTCGTACTTAATAGGGATTAATTTTTCTGCCATATTTAAAGTAAAATCTTCATTAATACCGGCATTGATAGGCAATCCGTTTTTTAGATTCACTTCAAAAAGACCAGAAAGAGACCCATTAATACTAAATTCATTTCCAAAACTTTCTCCTTTTCCATAAAGTTTCCCTTCAATAGCAATAATTGCAATTTCTTCTTTTATTTCTTTGAGAGTGTAAATAGCCGAACAATTCATTTTATTACCAACTTTTATTAATAATTCTTTCTCCCAAGTATCTCCTACTTTTACTTCATTAGGTGGGTAATTTAATAAAAATTGCATTTTATTTTCAGATGTATCTGCAATTGTTTCATCTTTTAATTCTACTTCAGATAATTTATTAAACTGCGAGTTGAAATTAGACCTATATATTTTATTGATTAATCCAAAAACTGGCATAGCTACTAGTTTTGCATCCCCCTCCAATGAATCGATATTATGAGCTGAACCAGCTATTTTTTGACCTTTAATACTTCCACTTAAAAGGATACTATCATTTTTAAAGTCTATAATAGTTTTTGAATTTTCATCATTTTTCACTTCTCCAGATACAATCATATCAAAATTTGTAATTGCTTCATTTGATGTGGAGTTAACACTAAAGCTATAATAAACATTCAGCTTTTGCCCTTTTACAGGTTGAAATTTTAGTGCGATTTTATCGACTTTCTGTTCGGAAGTATTGCAGCTAATGAACAAAATAAATAGAAAAGAAAGCAAAAGAGTAAAGTTTTTTTTCATATTTCGTAAAGTTTAAATCCTTCACAATAATAAGCCTTTTTTAGGAATTAAATACTATCATTATTCCATTTATAAATCGTGTAAATTTTCTTTTTTTTACTACATTTGGTTTTCTCAAATTTACAGTAAACACTTATAAAAACAGCTTTTAGAATTATGAAATTACAAAACTATGCACAAGGTAAATGGACTGCAGGAAGTGAAGATGGACAAATTTTATTTAATGCAATTACAGGAGAAGAAATAGCAACAGCAAGTAGTAAAGGTTTAGATTTTGCAGAAATGATGAATTATGCTCGCAAAGTTGGAGGCCCAGCGCTTCGTAAATTAACTTTTCAAGAAAGAGGAAGAATGCTGAAAGCACTTGCATTGTATTTACAATCAAAAAAAGAAACTTTTTATAAAATAAGTTGGGCAACAGGTGCAACACGTTCAGATAGTTGGGTAGATATAGAAGGTGGTATTGGAAATTTATTTACCTATGCTAGTCTAAGAAGACAATTTCCAGATGAAACATTTTGTTATGATGGGGAAGCTGCAAAACTGAGTAAAGAAGGTACTTTTATTGGTCATCATATTTGTGTCCCCAAAGAAGGAGTTGCAATTCATATTAATGCTTTCAACTTCCCAGTTTGGGGAATGTTAGAAAAAATTGCTGTTAATTTTTTAGCAGGTGTACCAGCAATTGTTAAACCAGCAACCGTTACTTCGTTTTTAACAGAAGCAGTTGTAAAAGAAATTGTCGCATCTAAAATTATTCCTGATGGTGCTTTACAACTGATTTGTGGTAGTGCCAATGGAATTTTAGACCATGTTATTTCACAAGATGTAGTAACATTTACAGGTTCTGCTAGCACAGGAATGATGTTAAAAGCTCACCCTCGCTTAATACAAGAAGCAGTTCCTTTTAACATGGAGGCGGATTCTTTAAATTGCTGTGTACTTGGAACAGATGCTGTGCCAGGAACTGCAGAATTTGATATTTTTATTAAAGAAGTACAACGCGAAATGACTACAAAAGCAGGACAAAAATGTACTGCTATTCGCAGAATAATTGTTCCTGAAAATTTAGTTGAAGATGTTCAAATTGCATTGGGAAAAAGATTAGCAACCACAACTATTGGCGATCCGAACGTAGAAGGAGTTCGTATGGGTGCACTGGCTGGAAAAGCACAACTAAAAGAAGTAGCTGAAAAAGTGATGCAATTGGCAAAAACACAAGAAATTGTTTTTGGAGATTTAGAAAAGTTTGAAGTGATGGGTGCTGATAAAAATAAGGGCTCATTTATGTCACCGATTTTATTTCTAAACAACAATCCTTTCAAAAACCAAGATTGCCATAATATTGAAGCTTTTGGTCCTGTTAGTACTATAATGCCTTACAAAACAATTGCAGACGCTATTGAATTAGCCAAAATGGGTAAAGGTTCTTTGGTTTGTTCAATTGTTACTGCAGATAATAATATTGCAAGAGAATTTGTGATTGGCGCTGCATGTATGCACGGAAGAATTTTGGTTTTAAATGCAGATTGCGCAAAAGAGAGTACTGGGCATGGCTCCCCAATGCCTTTATTAACTCATGGTGGGCCAGGACGTGCTGGTGGTGGTGAAGAAATGGGTGGTAAGCGTGGAGTATTTCATTACTTGCAACGCACAGCTATTCAAGGCTCCCCTACTACACTCACAAAAATTATGGGGCAATACCAGTATGGAGGAAAATATATAATTAAAGACGTTCATCCATTTAAACGCTATTTCGAAGATTTAGAAATTGGAGAAACATTACTCACTGAAAAACATACAGTAACATTAAAAAATATTGAAGATTTTGCTGAATTAAGTGGCGATAAATTTTATGCCCACATGGATGAAAACTCTTTGGATGGCACCATTTTTACTGGGCGTGTTGCGCATGGGTATTATATTTTATCTAGAGCAGCAGGTTTGTTTGTAGATGCTCCAAAAGGCCCTGTTTTGTTAAATTATGGAATTGATGAATGTAGATTTACCAAACCTGTTTATCCAGGAGCAGTTATTGGAGTAAGGTTTACATGTAAAGAAAAAATTGACCAAGAAAAAAAGAATGAAGAAGATATTGCAAAAGGAATTGTAAAATGGCTTGTTGATGTGTATGATGAAACTGGAGAGACTGTAGCCATTGTAACTATTTTAACAATGGTTAAGAAACGTAATCAAGAATAAAATGGCTTTAAGAAAAAAAGGATGGATGCTGATTATTTCAGCAGGGATGTGCTTAACAATACTTTTATTCACAACTTTTTTCTATGAAGTAAATGTTTTATTTCAAATTTTTGGTTTTCTATTCCTATTATCAATATTTCATATTGGGATTGCATTAATAAATGTAGATTACCCAATTGAAGTAAGAAACAAGAGATCTAACTATATTTTGATTATTACTTTTATTTGTATAGCAGTTGGTTGGCTATTTAAATTTAATAGTCTGCTAGGTGCTAATGTATTAATTACTGAATCTTTGTTCCTGCTATCTCTTGTTTACGCTCCATTAATGGCGAAAAAAAGATATGACAAGTGGAAAATACATACACAAAATAAATTAGTGTCTTTAGTTTTAAGTATTGGCGATTTTTTAAGTGTGTTATTTTTAGTTATGGGCTTGTTATTCAAATTTTTTCACTGGCCAGGAGCTTATGCTTTTATATTTATAGGAATCACATTTTTTTTAATAGCCCTATTTGGCTGGAACTGGACATTTCGTAAAGCGGTGGAGGCTAGAAAGATTGCAGAAGAAAAGTTAAACGCAGCATTCATTGAACTAGAACATAAACACCAAATAATTGAGGAAAAACAAAAAGAAATTATTGACTCAATAAAATATGCAAAACGTATTCAGCAATCATTGATGCCTACGGAAAAGTATATTGAGAAAAGTTTACTTAAAAAATAACACCAAAGATGTGTCGCTCATTTATTGTATTTTTATTATTAACTACAAATCTTATTTCTTTCGCTCAAACAAAATTGAGTAATGAGGAAAAATTAAGTATTTCTGAAAAAGTTTACGCATCCAATCCTGATTCTTCATTTAAACTAAGCATCGAAGTTGAAACGAATGCTACTAACGATAATGATAAAAAAAATCTCGCAAAAGCAAAATCATTTATTGGTAGGTATTATTTATTAAAATCTGATTTAGAAGAATCTAACATCAAACTGCTTGAATCTTACAATTTATACAAAGAACTAAATGACTTAAAAGGTCAAGCGTATGTTTTGAAATTGAGATCTATATTATTGGACAGAATTGGGAATGAAAAAGAATCCACTGAAACATTAGAAAATGCAATTTCACTTTATCGCAAAGCAAATGATACAACAGGGCTTGTCGCTGCCTTGTTAAATATTTCTCTTGACTATATTAATAGTAAAAATTTCCATAAAACAAATGAAATTTTTAAAGAAATAGAATCTTTAGTGCTAAGTGAAATAAATCAGTTTTATCTACACCAAAATAAAGGAACTTACTACACTGAAATTGGGGAATATAAAAATGCAAATATTGAATTTTTTAAAGCGAAATCTATTGCTCAAAAAAATAAAATGATTGATTCCGAAGCAACAATTTATAAATTAATTGGCAATGCTCATTTGCTCAATAAAGAATATAAATTATCTGAAGCATATTTATTGCAAAGCAAAAACATTGCAGAGCAAAATAATTTAGATAATGAATTAATTGAAGCTTGTTCCGAACTAATTGTTTTGTATGAAAAACAAGAACGATTTAAAGATGCATTTGATATTTTAAGACTACAAAATAATCTAAATAATAAAATACTTAATATTGAAAAAATAAATAGAATTACTTCACTTGAAAAAAAATTAGCTTTAGCTGAAAAGGAAAAAGAAATACAGCAAGCAAATGCAAATACCCAAAAATTAGTTTATGTTTTGATAGGAATAGCATTGCTATTATGCTTTGCATTATACATGTTTTTTAGAACAAGCAGCTTAAAAAATAAAATTTCTAACCAGAACCAAATTCTTGAAGAACAAAACATTTTAGTTGAACATCAAAAAAATATAGTTGAAGTAAAACAAAAAGAAATACTTGATAGTATTCATTATGCAAAAAGAATTCAGGAATCACTTTTGCCTTCTGATAAGTATATTGAAAAACATTTATTAAATTAATATTATGATTCGTAAAATATTATTCCTGTCTTTTTTTACATTTTTATATACAACTAGCTTCTCTAAAACGGCTATTGATACAACTTTAATTTTAGATAATTTAAAAGTAATTAGTGGGTTATTTGAAACTAAAATAGATTCGTGTAAATCTCTTTTGTTAGATAATATCAAACAAAGCAAAAGCATCAATTTTAGTAAGGGCACTGCAAAATCATATTTATTATTAACACAATTTTATATTTTAAAAGGAGTGCCTGATTCTGCCGTTGCTATTCTTCCTGAATTAGAAAAAGCAGCAAAACATTCAAATGATAAAAATTTAAATACTAATATTCTCTTGAAGATAGCTCTTCTATATAGCGATATTGGTGATTTTAAAAATGCAATAGCAAAAGCAATAGAAGCTCAAAAACTAGCTGAGGATACAAAAAGCTTTAGATTAATAGCAAAAGTAAATCACGACCTAGGGTTTATTTATTCTAACAAGCAATTATATTCGAACGCACTAATGTATTTTAAAAAAGGCCTTGGTTTTGCATATCTTTCAAAGGACACATTTAGCATAGCAAATATGTATGCCAGAATTGGCGGTGTTTTTAATGAGACGAATATTCCTGATTCTGGATTATTTTACAATTCAAAATCCTTAGTGTTTTTTGAAAAAATAAAAATGCAAAGAGGTATTGGTGTTTGTTACAATAACATTGCAGGCTCATACGAATTAATGCATAATTATGGAAAAGCAATTGAATACTATTCAAAAGCATTACCCATTAGGCAAGAGCTTGGAGATGAATATGCTATCACAATTATCAATTATAACTTAGGTGTTTGCTATTTGCATATGAAAAAATATGATTTGGCTAAATCATATTTGAATAGCTCTTTAAAAAGAACGAAAGAAGAAAAAGATTTTCCTCAAATATTAGAAACACTAAAGCAATTATGTGTTTTAAATTCTGAAACAAATGATTTAACTTCTTATAAAGCACATGCAGACGAATACATGGCATTAAAAGACAGTATAACTGCTGCAGATAATATTAAAGCAATTTCTGAACTTCAGGAGAAATACGAATCTGAAAAAAAAGAGAAGAATATTTTGATGCTTCAAAAAGAAAATGAAAAGCAAGAAGGTATTAGCAAGGCTGAACGTAAGAACAAATTTATTATATTAGTTAGTGCAATTGTTATCGTAATATTAATGAGTGTTTTCGGACTTGTTTTATTCAAAAGATATAGAATAAGCCAAAAGCAAAGAAAAATCATTGAAAAACAAAAGCAAGAAGTAGAAAAATCAAGAGATATTATTGAAGCAAAAAATAGAGAAATTATCGATTCTATAAAATATGCAAAACGTATTCAACAGTCCTTGATGCCAACAGAAATATACATTGAGAAGCATTTAAAAAAATCTTAACAAGATGACGAAACATGTTTTTACACTATTCTTTTTTTTATTATTTACTTCTGCTTTTGCTGATAAAAATTCTGTTGTAGTTGATTCCTTAAAATTAAAAATCAGAACGAGTAAATCGGACAGTTCTATCTGCTATTGGAGTGATGTATTGGCAAAAGAATATTCAGGTATAAATCCAGATTCAGGTATTTTTTATGCTACTCAATCATTAAAAATTGCTAAAAAAATTAATAAGCACGAATATGTAGTAGACGCCTGCGTTTCATTAGGAATTATATATCGTGAAAGAGGGGAATATAATACGGCTTTAAATTATTTGCATGAAGCACTTAAATTAATTGAAGATGAAAATATAGACAAATGGTATTTAGAAAGAGTTTATGCTGCATTAAATTTGGCATATACTGAACAAGGAAATTATACTGTTGGGATTGAATATGGCTTTAAATCGTTGCACGAAATTGAAAAAAGTGGTGATACGATGAACATGGCGTTAGCAAATAATAACCTTGCAAACACATTTTTTAATTTAAAACAATATGAAAAAGCATTAAAGCATTATAAAATTGCTTTAGTATATGCAGTAAAAGTTAAACACATATACGGACAGAGCTTATTAAACGGAAATCTAGGAAGTGTTTATTATGAAATGGAAAAGATGGACAGCGCAAAAATATTTTTTGATAAGTCATTAGAGCTATGTAAAGCCGTTGAAGATATTACAGGAGAAGCCATTGCTTATGGAAATATAGGAAGTTATTATCAAAAGAAAGGAGATAATAAATTAGCTATTGAATATTTTCAAAAAGCAGAGAAAATATTTGATGAATTAAAAATGCAGCCTAATTTAAGTGATATGTATTACAATATGGCTACCTCCTATTTAGATTTAAAAATCTATAATTCATCTTTACAATATGCTGAAAAATCTTTAGTAATTGCAGAAAAGATGGGAAGCTATCCTCACAAACAGCAATCTCATTTAGCACTAAAAAATGTTTACGAAAAACTAAATAACACCCCAAAAGCTTATTACCACTATCAACAATACATTGCATGCAAAGACAGTATTTTTAATGAAGAAAACAGAAAAGAGCAATTTAAGTCCGAATTAATATATGAGTACAATAAAAAACACTATGCAGATTCATTAAATCAAAGTTTGATTACAAAAATGCAGCAAGAAGAATTGAGTCATGAAAAAGAAAAAACAGAGACTCAACGCAAATTCACTTATGCAGCTATTGCAGGATTTTTATTGATGCTTGTGCTGGCAATGTATATATTTAAAGGTTATAAGGATAAGCAAAAGGCAAATAAAATAATTGAATTTCAAAAAGATTTGGTAGAAGCTAAGCAAAAGGAGATTATTGATAGTATTCATTATGCTAAACGCATTCAACAATCTATGTTTCCTAATGATGTTTATATTCAAAAGCATTTAAAAGCAAAAAAATAGCATTAACACACATATTTTATTAAGTGAAAAAAAAAGATTAAATTTGTTCTTTAACCCTATAAAACAAAAAATATGAAAAAACTCTACACTTTTATTTTATCAACTTTATTTGTAGGTAGCCTTAGTGCCGCTACAATCAATGTTTCAATTACTAGTAATGTATTTACGCCAACAACATTTTCAGCTAATATTGGTGATGTTGTCATGTGGACTCTAAATGCTGGTGTTCACAATGTAACAAGCGCTTCTGTTCCAGCTGGTGCTGCTTCTTTTGCATCTGGAACAATGAGTACAATTGGACAAACATTTTCATATACCATCACACATGCTGGTACTTATGGATATTTTTGCTCAATTCACGGAAGTGGAATGGCTGGTGGATTTAACGTTACAGCAACTACTATTGCTGAACCAACAGTGGATTTATTAACTAATGCCTATCCTAACCCATTTAATGATAAACTAACCATTAAATATGGTAAGGGGATTCAGTCGATAGATGTTTTTAATGTGGTTGGTGAAAAAGTAAAATCAATTGATGTAAACAATCCTGATTTTAAAGTAGAAGTAAATTTTGAAGCTTTGCCTTCTGGAATCTATTTCTATCGTACTTACAGTGATGGAAACATTATTGAAACACGTAAAATAGTTAAATCTAAATAAGATTTACGTTCTAATATAATGCCTCACTCATAATTTGAGTGGGGCATTTTTTTTATCTTTACAGTTATGAGGTATTTGATTACATACTTATGCTTTCTTTTAAGTCTTCATCTTTTTGCTCAAAAAAAAGATGAATATCCTGCCATTTCAAAAGCCTTATCCTTTCATAATATCGGCCAATTAGATTCTGCCATATTTTATTATACTCAATCAATTGAAAAAGAAAAATCGATTTACGAAGCTTACATTAACCGAGCGATTGCTTATTCTGATATGCAAAACTATGAACAAGCATTATTGGATTACAACAAAGCAATTGCCCTAAATCCTAAAAGCGCAGAAGCATACAACAACAGAGGTTATTTGTTTTTAATTCAAAAAAAACATGACCTTGCCCTACCCGACTTTGATAAAGCTATTGACTTGAATCCTAAATATCCTAAAGCTTATATAAACAAATCTATGTGTTTAAGTGAATTAGGCGATAAATCCAAAGCGATAGAAATGTTATCTGAACTTATAAAAAATGTCCCCTCTTCTGCAGAAGCATATTTTAATAGAGCTATTGAATATGAAACAATGGGCGATTTTAATAAAGCGTTAAATGATTATAATAAAGGTATTGAGCTGAATCAGAGCGAAGCTATTGCTTTTATCAACAGAGCCAATATAAATGACAAACTAAACTTTGATAAACAAGCTGTGGCAGATTGTGATAAAGCCTTGGCTTTGGAACCTCAAAATGCAACTGCATATTTAGTAAGAGCAAGAGCAAAATATGATTTACTAGATTTTAATGGTGTTATTTCTGATTGTTCCTTTGCAATTAAGTATAAACCTGATTTTGCTGAAGCCTATGTTTTAAGAGGCAATACATATGATATAAAGTATGATTATGAAAACGCATTAAAAGATTACAACAAAGCAGTGGAGGTAAATCCAAATTTTTCGGACGCATACTTACAGCGAAGTATTGCAAAAGTAAATAGCAAAGATTACACAGGCGCACTATCAGATATAAGTAAAGCAATAATTCTTGAACCAAAAAACATCGAGTTTTATAAAAGAAGAGCTACCTTGCGTAAGTTTGTAAATGATTTTGATGGTGCCTTAAATGATTATAATCAAGCACTCGAAATCAATGAAAATGACACACAAGTATTAATTGGTAGAGGCGAATTATTTTTAGCACTAAACGAAAAACAAAAAGCTTGCGCTGATTTTATTAAAGCTGAAAAGCTTGGAAATGGAGCAGCAATAAGTAAACGTATATTTAATTGTAATTAAAATGAAAAAAGTAGTATTTATTTTTTGCTTGACAATGAGTATAATTTGTAATGCACAACAAAATTCAAAAGTGATAACCAATACTGAGCCTTCTTATGTACAAGGAGATGATGAATTGTATAAATATATGTATTACAATATGAAATTTACAGAAGAAGCAAAAGTAAAATTTATTGAGGGAAATGTAGAAATTAGCTTTGATGTAAAGACAGACAGTACAACAACCAACATTATTATTTTTAAAGGTCTAGGATTTGGAATTGACGAAGAAGTAAAACGAATTATTGCCAGCTTAAAATTTATTCCCGCTATACAAAATGGCGTCCCAGTTAAAATGAATACTATGTACACCTTTCCTATTAAAGCACATTAATAAATTATGATAAAACGTTTTTTAATCATATTGTTAATTATTATTTGCAATTTCGCTTTTGCTCAGAAATACCGCTACAAAAGAGATTCGGCACATTTATACAAGCGAATTGATACTACTTATATAACGAATTACAAAGACCAGTTAAATGCTCGATTGGTAGCTGTAGTTAGAACAAATACATTTAGCATAAAAAATAAATTAACACAACAAAGTATTGAATACAGCATCAATACTAATTTGAATATGGGAATTGGATTTAGCTTTAAATCTATAGGTTTTGAAATTTTATATAACCCACCAGGCTTGGCAATAAATACAGATGATGACAAATTTGGCAAATCAAAACAGTTTGGTATTTCATCTAGCGCAAACGGAAGAATGTTAACCTATGATGCGTATTATAAATACAATCAAGGGTTTCATACTACTGGATTATATAGGGTTTCTCCAACAGACACTGCTTATGATCACTACAAAAGAAGTGACATTCAAAATTACAGCGCAGGAATTAACGCAACTTATGTTTTTAATAACAAAAAGTTCTCGATTGGAGCACCATACAATTTATTACAAAGACAAAACAAAATGGCAGGGTCATTACTTTTAGGAACCTATGCATTCTATTATGGAATTACTGCCGATTCTATAATTTTCCCAGACACCCTTTATAAAAATTTTAAGCCTGATGTGCAGCTTGTTAATGCAACATCACTTACCTACGGGCTATCTGTAGGCTATACTTACACATTTGTAATATTTAAAAATTGGTTTTTCAACATTTACCTTTTACCAGGCATTTCTTTACAGCAATTTTATAGCACCAATGCATTCGATCAAAAAGTTTATACTCGAAACAATGCAAGCGTTTCTTTTCAATCTCGTTTTTCACTAGGCTTTAACAAGCCAAGATATTTTATTGGTATTTCTTGGGTTGGAAATAATTTTGCAATAAGTGACGACCCCAATTCTGCAGTAAATTTCAAGTATGGAACATTCCGTTTTTATTACGGACACCGATTTGATTTAAGAAAACTTTTGAAAAAGAAAATGTAACTTATTTATTGTAGAGTAAATCCACACTTTTTATACTATCACTAGAAAGAATGTTTTTTACTACCGATAAGAAATTGTAATTCACAACAGTAATTTTTGTATCCTCCATTATATAAACATGATTATTTACATCATCATATTTCAACTGCTTGGCAGTATATCCTATTAAATAATTTGTAACACTTGTTGTTTGATATTGATATTTGTAAATCGTTCCATTTGAATGTGCAATTAAATATACAGTTGGAGAAATTTGTGCAACACTTAAAATTGTTCCAGTAGCCAATGGCGATGGATAAGGACTCCATAAATAATTATTTTCTCTGTCAAACAATTGAAAAAGCCCCTGCCCTGCACTATTACCAAAAACAAACACATTTGCATAATCTTTTTCATACATAGCAATTACATTTTGATTCAACACTACTTGCTGCTGAATTGCCCCTGTTGGGTAATAAGTAACCAATATTCCAGAACCAGTTGTTAAATCATTTTGTTCTGATATTAAATAATTGGTATTCGAAATCATTTGCTTTGCATAATTTCCACTTACTGCATTTGCGCCATAAACAATATTTCCGTTGTAATCATAACCTCTTATATATCCAGTTTTTAAAGCAACATAATTTGTTTTTTGTAAAGGATAAAAACCTGTAAAGTAAGGCTGCCCTGTCACAACAGGGTTAATAGTAAATTTCACCAAATCATATGTTAAATCAATACCTGTAAAGGCGCCATTTACGCTACCACAGTTGTAATAGTATTGAAAATAACTGTTAGCTGTAGATGCTATATAATCACCCGAAAAAGTTCGGTATGGAATCAAATTATTGCTGGCAGTATCTAGTTTATTTACAATGGTAGTTGAAGAGTTAGGCTTAGTAACTACATACGTTGATTTTAAAACCTTTGGTGCTTCAGTAATAAATATAGGTTGTACTTTTCTCGAATCATTCTTACCATCTGAAGCAGTTATTTGTAAAAAATAAACGCCAGTTTCTAAATGGATATTATCTAAATAATAAGCAACATTAAAAGTAAAACTTGGCGATGAACTCACATTTACAGCCATTGCGCTGTGTACTGCATTGTGCTGACTGTCTAATAAATTGATGCTTACACTTGCTATTGTTTTATCATCGGTAACAGTAGCATTAACAATTGCATAATCAAATACGTTGTAAGATTGGTTTTCGGAAGGAGAATTAAAAATAATTCTAGGCCATGTATCGTCTTTTTCTTTTTTGCAAGAAAAAACTATTACACATATTATTGCGTATAATATAAATAGATATTTTTTCACAAAAAGCATTATATAAAGTTACTAAAATCCCTTTAAATAAACACAATAAGCAATTTTAGCGTGTTAATAAGCTGTTAAAGTGTTGTGTATAACTATATATATTGCCAAGTTTTTCAATTTTTTATACTTTTGAAGCATGAATACCCAAGACCCCAAAAACAATATAAATTCCCGAAAAAGAGTAAGTAAATCTGGTAGTTTGCAACAACTTTCTGAGTTGGGAAAAATGCCACCTCAAGCTGTTGATTTAGAAGAAGCATTGCTTGGAGCTGTTATGCTCGAAAAAGATGCGCTTACAAATGTAATAGATATTTTAAAAGCAGAAAGTTTTTATAGAGATGCGCATGTTCGTATTTATGGTGCTATTCAAAAATTGTTTTCTCGCTCCGAGCCAGTTGATATTTTAACGGTTACACAAGAGCTTAAAAAATCAGGTGAATTAGAAATTGTTGGTGGCGCTTATTACATTACGCAACTTACCAACCGTGTAGCATCAGCTGCTAACGCAGAGTTTCATGCGCGTATCATTGCTCAAAAATACATTCAACGCGAATTAATTAGAATATCTACCGACACTATTAATGATGCATACGAAGAAGGTTCTGATATTTTTGATTTATTGGATAGAGCTGAACAAAATCTATTTGGAATTGTTCAAGGAAACATTCGTAAGAACTACGATAAAATGAGTACGCTTATCAAACAAGCGATTGAACAGATTGAAAAAGCACGAGAAAAACAAGATGGCTTGTCTGGTGTTCCTTCTGGATTAACATCTTTAGACCGGATAACATCTGGCTGGCAAAATTCAGATTTAGTAATTATTGCTGCCCGCCCAGCAATGGGTAAAACTGCTTTTGTATTAACTGTTGCACGTAATGCAGCTGTTGAATTTAAACATCCTGTGGCTATATTCTCTTTAGAGATGTCATCTTTGCAATTGGTTACCCGTTTAATTTCCAGTGAATCGGAATTAACAGGTGATAAAATTAAAAAAGGACAATTGGAAGAACATGAATTTCAACAATTAAATGCAAAAACAAGCAAACTAGCCGAAGCACCATTATTTATTGATGATACACCTGGCTTATCTATTTTTGAATTAAGAGCAAAAGCACGCAGGTTAAAAGAACAGCATAATATTCAATTACTTGTGGTGGATTATTTACAGTTAATGACTGCAGGTAATGAAGGACGAGGAAATCGTGAGCAAGAAATTTCGAGCATATCCCGTTCATTAAAAGGATTAGCAAAAGAGTTAAATATTCCCGTATTGGCATTATCACAGTTAAGTCGTGCTGTAGAAACTCGTGGTGGAGATAAACGCCCTCAATTGAGCGATTTACGTGAGTCTGGAGCCATCGAACAAGATGCTGATATGGTAATTTTCTTACACCGTCCAGAATATTACGGATTAACAGAATTTTCGGATGGTGCACCAGCAACAGGTGCTGCTGAAATAATTATTGCTAAACATCGTAACGGACCTATTGATAGCGCTCGTGTTAAATACATTGGTAACTATACTAAATTTATTGATTTAGATGCTCTTGATTCTAGCTTAGATTATGGCACTAGCAGTTCTTCTATGATGCCTAACGAAGATTTTGTTCAAAATACTGTGATAAAACCTTCTACTAAATGGGATGTAGAAGAAGATCCTTTTTAATTTCTATTGTCATTTCGAACAAAACGAAGTGGAGAGAGAAATCTCTTAATAGAGAATGAGATTCCTCTCTGCGGTCGGAATGACAAATTAAAACTTCCCACGTTCTCTACTACTCCCGATAACTATCGGGACGAACTAACCGTGTGTTGGTCATGCTGAGCTTGTCGAAGCATGTGCGCAAGCTTCCCCAACTCTTCGCTTCGCTCAATACTCGAAATAACAACTTACGCTTATTATTAAAAGTAATGCTAATTAGCATGTCATTGCGAGGTACGAAGCAATCCACAATTAATGCTTTGTGTAGAGATTGCTTCAGTCGTACCTCCTTCGCAATGACAAACGCACAAACCCTCCCTTAATAAAAACCCATTAAATAATTTTAACATTCTGTTTACCTCTTTTTTCGTAACTTTGAAAGAATGAAAAAAGCGATTATTATATTCCTGTTTATGTTCATTAGCTGCCTTTCGCAAGCAGCATACATTCTAATTCCTATGGACTTAGAACAAAAAAATCATTTAAAATCATACGGCATTGCATACTGGTGTTTGCAACACGATGTAGAAGTACATTGGTTACTAAACTACCGTGGCGGAAGTTTTATGATGAAATACATAAAAGATATTGAAACAGAATGTACCATCAGAGGTGTATCCATAGAAGTAATTGCCGATGCTAAATCCACTGCTATACTTACCGAAATTTCGAATCCGGAAGTAAACATGGAAGATGTGAAATTAGAAAAAGCACCTAAAGTAGCTGTATATTCACCCAAAGCAAAACAACCTTGGGATGATGCAGTAACACTTGTACTCACCTATGCAGAAATTCCTTATGATGTTATTTATGACGAAGAAATAATACACGATAAACTGTTATTATACGATTGGCTGCATTTACATCACGAAGATTTTACGGGACAATACGGAAGATTTTGGTCGGGATATAGAAATGCAGCTTGGTATAAAGAACAAGAACGAACTTTAGAAGCAAGCGCAGCAGCATTAGGATTTAAAAAAGTATCTGAAATGAAATTGGCTGTAGCAAAAAAAATAAGAGACTTTACTGCTGGTGGAGGTTTTTTATTTGCCATGTGTTCTGCTCCCGACAGTTATGATATTGCCCTAGCAGCCGAAGGATTAGATGTGTGCGAAAGTATGTTTGATGGTGATGGAACAACACCCGGCTATAATCAAAAACTAGACTATTCAAAAACATTTGCCTTTACCAATTTTGCATTAAGTACCAACCCTAGCGAATATGCTAAGTCTAATATTGATACTTACGGAACACGTGCACAAAAATATGGCGTAAAAAAAGAAAACGATTTATTTACACTCTTTGATTTTTCTGCAAAATGGGATATTGTACCCACTATGCTTTGCCAAAACCATGAAAAAATAATAAAAGGTTTTTGGGGACAAACAGTAGCCTTTGATAAAACTTATGTAAAGCCAAATGTATTGATATTAGGTGAAAACAAAGCAGCCAACGAAGCACGTTATATACATGGCGAATACGGAAAAGGAACCTATACTTTTTATGGTGGACACGACCCAGAAGATTACCAACACCGTGTAGAGGACCCTCCTACCGATTTGAATTTGCACCCCAATTCACCGGGCTACAGGCTTATTTTAAATAATATATTATTCCCAGCAGCAAAAAAGAAAAAGCAAAAAACATAGCATTTTCCAAGAATAAACAAAATCAAAGTAGGAACTTCGCTTGCTAAAACATATTGGAGTGTGAAATATAAATTAATCTTCTAAAAAAAATAATGTAGTATCTTTAAACTACAATTATGAAAACAAAAAACTTAATTTTTGTATTACTTGTTTTTCCTGTTTGCATTTTAAAAGCGCAGTTAAATGGGAGGATCAAAGTTTACTTTACGCATCCTGTAAATACTACTGTTTCATCTGGTATTAATGCAATGTATTTAAACAGCAGTATGGACGATACTTTAGTCGCATACATCAACAGAGCAAAATATACATTAGATATTGCAGTATATAATTATCAGCAATCAACAGGCATGGCAAATATTGCAGCTGCTGTTAATCTTGCCGAAGGAAGAGGAGTTATTGTGCGATGGATTTACGATGCAGCACAAAGCAATTCAGGTATGACTGCTTTAAATGCAAACATCCATACTTTTGGCAGCCCAACTACAAGTGCCTACGGCATTATGCATAATAAGTTTATGATAATTGATGCTAATTCCACAAACCAAAACGACCCAATTGTGTGGACAGGTTCTACCAACTGGACAAAAACACATTTTAATTCAAATGTGAACAACACAATAATTATACAAGATAAAAATCTAGCCTTGGCATATCTTACAGAATTTAATGAAATGTGGGGTGATGTTGGGATTGTTCCAAATACTATCAATTCTAAATTCGGGCCATTTAAAACAGATAATACCGTTCATAGTTTTACTATAGGTGGTTCTGTTGTAGAATTATATTTTAGTCCATCAGATGGAACCAATTCTAAAATTCTAAATACTATTAACAGTGCCAATGCTGACCTTTATTTTGGAATGCTTTCTTTTTCAGAAACAGCTATGAGTAACACCATTATAAATAAAAAAAATGCTGGCGTTTATGTTGCAGGTATTATTGACCAAAGCAGCCAATTTTATGCGCCTTATTCATCGCTTAATTCTTCTCTTGGAACTGATTTTAAAGTGTACTCTCAATTTACGTCTGTTTATCACAATAAAACTTTGATTGTTGACCCTTGTAATTTATCCTCTACTCCTACTGTAATTACAGGCTCACACAATTGGACAACACCAGCAGAAACACAAAATGATGAAAACACTTTGATAATCTATAACGATACGATTGCAAATATTTTTTACCAATCTTTTCATCAAAATTTTACTGATTTATCAGGAACACTAACACCTTGCATAGTAACCAACATAAATGAAAATACGGAACAGCTATCCATTTCAATTTACCCCAATCCTTTTTCTACAAGCACTACATTACAAACTAACTATAATTTAAAAGGCGCCACTTTAACTATTTACAACACGCTTGGTCAAACTGTAAAACAAATCGAAAATGTTTCTGAACAAACAATTCTGTTGAACAGGGAAAATCTCATCAGCGGAATTTACTTTATTCGTTTAACACAAGGCAATAAAGTTATTGTATCGGACAAATTAATTATAAGAGATTAAGACGGTTGCTCAACAGAAACAATCACAAAAAGTTTTTAAAAATGATTACTTTTGAGCAATGAAAAAAATTGTTGCGCTCGGATTTGGTATTATTTTTTACGTTTCTTCAAGTGCGCAAGTAAATTACCCTCAAAATTATTTTCAATCACCTTTAGATACCGAAATGGTGCTTTCGGGCAACTTTGGTGAGATACGTCCCAATCATTTTCATGCTGGATTTGATATTAAAACTGGGAACAGAGAAGGCTTGTCGGTTTATGCTGTTGCTGATGGTTATATTTCAAGAATTAAAATTAGTCCGTATGGTTACGGAAAAGCACTTTACATAACACACCCAAATGGTTATACAAGTGTTTACGGACATTTAAAAGCATTCCCAGAAAATATTCAAAATTTTATTAAAACAGCGCAAGAAAGCAAACAATCATTTGAGCTGGATACACTATTGCAAAATACTTCTTTACTAGTAAAAAAAGGAGAAGTTATTGCTTATTCAGGAAATACAGGTGGTTCGCAAGGTCCGCATTTGCATTTCGAAATACGAGAAACACAAACAGAAAAACCTGTAAATCCTTATTTGTTTGGCTACAAAGTAAAAGACACTGAAAAACCAAAAATCACACAATTAGCAATTTATCCTTTGGATAATTTTACATTAATAAATAATAAAAATGGGATAAAAAAATTAGTCCCCATTTACCAAAACGGAAATTATATTTTAAAATCAAGTGATTCGCTTACTATATCAGGCAAATTTGGATTTGCAATTGATTGTTACGATACCGAAACAAATTCAATAAATAAAAACGGTGTTTATTCTATCGAACTACAAAGTGGCGGAAAACGTATTTATTATTGTGAATATGAAAAGTTTAGTTTTGAGAATGCACGTTATGTAAATACGCATATTGATTATGTGTCGTACAAAAAAAATAATTCAAAATTGCAAAAATGCTTTGTTTCAAAAAACAATCAAATTGAACTTTATAAAGATTTAGTGGATAATGGAGTACTTGATTTTAATGATGATGCTATACATTGGATAAAATTTATTGTGAAAGACTTTTATGGAAATGTAAGCGAATTAGTTTTTAAAGTAAAAGGAAATAAAAAACAATTTTCGGCAGTGCAAGATAAAATAACCGAAAATATATTTGATTGTTCCAAGCCAAATACATTTAAAAACAATGATATTGAAATTACAATTCCCACCTTTGCATTATATGACGATTTAAAATTTAATTACAGTTCGTCAGTAAAAGCAAATACGCCCTATGCCCCACTCCATCATATTCAAAACCACTTAACGCCATTACAAAAAACAATTACACTTAAACTAAAACCTTCAAATCTTCCTGATTCATTGCAAAGCAAAGCTTGCATTATATCTATAAATGAAAAAGGAAAAATAAATTACGAAGGAGGAAACTACAAAGATGGATATGTAGTTACAGAAACTAAAAATTTTGGAAATTTTACAATAAGTATAGATGCAGTTGCTCCAAAGTTATTACCAATGTTTAAAAAAGAAGAAAATGGAATTGTAAATTTTAAATCAGTAAAATCCATTAATTTTAAAGTATCTGATAATCTTTCTGGAATAAAAACATACAATTTATTTATTGATAACAAATGGTGTGTAATGGAATTTGAACCTAAAAAAGATTTATTGTTTTACGATTTTGAAAAAAATATTACCAAAGGCACACATACTTTAACTATTGAAGTTACTGATGTGAAAGGCAATTCAACCAAACAAGAATATACGTTTGAGCGTTGAATCCTTCTGTCATTTCAAATGAAATGCAAGGCAGAGAGAAATCTTATTATTAATGATGAGATTCCTCTCTGCTGTCGGAATGACAATAGCGATAAACATCACACACATTCTCGACTACTCCCGATAACTATCGGGACGAACTGACAGCGCGCCAAAATTCCCCTCCTTGGAGGGGTTAGGGGTGGGTTACGTTATTGCTAATTCTTGGATATAGCAAAAATTGAAGCATAACCTTTTTCCACGCACACACTTCGACACTTCGATAAACTTAGTGCAGGCTTAGCTCAGAGTGACAGTACATCAGTGCATAATAAAAACATTATTAGTAAGTCATTGCGAGGAACGAAGCAATCCATAAGTAGTGCTTTGTGAAACGATTGCTTCAGTCTTACCTCCTTCGCAATGACAAAAAATGTTCTCGACTACGCTCGAGAGTAGAGGCGCTTCTTCTTAATTCTTGTAATTTCTATTTATTTCTCATTATCAAGTATTTAACCATTTAGCTTTCGGTATTACCATACCTTAAATGTTAATAAATAGTCTCATTCGCTTCAACCATGTTTCAACCAAAAGAGGTATCTTAGCTTTGTTAAAAAAACAATACACTCCATGTCAGCCCCAAAGATAGCAATAGTTTATTATACTTATAAAAAATATGCTGATGGCACTCACCCTATTATGATTAGGATAACCGCCAATCGAAAAGCTAGATACATTTCTACTGGATATTCTGTAAAACCAGAAAATTGGGATGAAGAGAATAACTGCCTTTTAGTTTCCAAGACAAAAAGTAATCCTAGTAAAAAAGTTTTGGCTAATGCAAAAGCCATCAATTCTGATATTGAACTAAAGCTCAACGATGTTATAAGGGTGAAGCAACAGGTTTCCCTAACCGATGGCAATCAATCATCTAAGTATATAAAAGATAAAGCAACTAATAAATACAATGCTTCCTCCGATTTTTTTGTATACGGCAATAAAATAGTGCTTGATTTGGCCGAACGAAATAAAATTTCAACAAGTAAAAATTATCTTTCAGTCCTCAGACGTATAGAAGGCTTTGTCAAGACAAAGACATTACTATTTGAAGATATCACAGTTGATTTTTTAAATAAGTTTCAAACTCATTTAATTAAAGATGGGATAAAGAACAATACAAGCAATTTTCATCTTAGGACAATTCGTTCTATATTATATAAAGCAATGAACGAATCTGAGCCTCTAATCTCTCAGGATAAAAATCCATTTTTGCGTTTTAAACTGAAATCCACTGTAACAGAAAAAGAAACTCTTTCTTTAGTAGAAATCGAAAAAATAAAACAGTTAAAACTAAAAGCTCCCCAACAACAAAGAGTGATTAATGCTCGAAATTATTATCTTTTTTCATTTAATAATGCTGGCATTAGAATTAGTGATTTGATTCTTTTAAAAAATAGCAACATTATTGATGGACGTTTGCATTACGAAATGGGAAAAACAGGACACTTTAAATCTATTAAGCTAAATAAAGAGTCTAAATCTATCATCAAACAGTATAAAAAGAAAAATTCTAAACCAGACGATTTTTTGTTCCCTATCTTGGATAACAATGTTGATTATTCTAATGCATTATTTTTAAGAAAACAACTAGACACAAAAGCATCCAGAATAAATGATGATTTAAAAGTGTTAGCAAATCTTGCTAAATTGAACAAAAGGCTTCACTTTCATTCAAGCAGACATAGTTTTGCAAATATTGCAAGAAAGAAAAAGGCAGATTTGTATTCTATTTCAAAAGCATTGGGTCACAAAAGTCTTAAAGTGACAGAAATGTATCTGACATCTTTTGATGAACAGTCATTGGATGCGACAATGGAAATGGTGCTTGGTAAATAAATTTTATTTAAAACTAGTCGAATCAAAATGGAATCTGAAAGAAATGAAAAGTTCATAAAGCAATTTGAATTAAACAGAAAAAAAGCTGAGGAGCGATCCGATTTATATAGTGAAATTGGAACAGGATTAAATATTATCTTTAAGGAATTTGTAAAGTATGGTAAAATAGTTGAAGAGACTACAAAGAAAAATTTACAAGGCTACTTTGATCGAATTCAAATTAAAATTTTAGAGTTAAAAGATCCGGCCGAAATATGTCGTCTCTTAATTAAAGAAAAAGGGACATACCAAGCTAAAATAATTGAGGCTAAAATTAATAAAGAAGGTTATTTAGGAAAAGATTATCAGGCAGCAATCGAACAAATTATAGATCCATTATTAAAGCATTATGAATCAGAATTAGAATTTGAGAAAAAATTACCTCCTTCAAAAACAATAATTAATAAACTCAATTCAGAGAATCAAAAAACTACAGAAAACAAAAATCTAGCCCATATCAATAAAACAAATTTAGTACCTGCGGTTGAAAATGGAATTACAAAATCGGAAGGTATGCCGCCTTCCAATTATGAGCAAATTTCATGCGATGGGTCTGAGCAGGAAATACTTGATTTTTTTATGCTCCTAACAACCACAAAAAATAAATTAAATGATGAATGTTACATGAAAGCCGAAGACGTAAAAGAATTTGTTAAAAAAAATTTTTCTGCTTTTAAAACGTCATCTGCAAAAAAATATTTTGACATAAATTTATTACCAAGACAAAAAAATATTTTGATTTATTTTATCTATCTATTTACTGTAAAATATAACAGGAAATTGGGTGTTCCAAAATTGAAATATGCAATGCTTCTAATAAACAATTTTGAGCTCTTTAAAGGTGATAATCCTGAAACATTAACGAGTAACATGAGTGAATCCAAAAAACCAAAATCGGCATTGGATATCATTCAGATACCAAAAAAGAATTAGTCCAAATTTACTTCCTATTTAACGCCTCTTTTTAACTAAAAAACATCCTATTGGTAGTTTGTTATACAGCTTCCACAATTTTATGTCATTTTTTGAAATTTTCCTCATACTTTTTGAAATACTCTTCATACTGAATCTTATACTGCACACACTGCAATGCTTGTTATTGTTGGTTTATATGAAACTTGCTATAGGATTATTCGTAAATTTGCACAGGTTTAGCGTAAGATGAATTCACAAGATATTCAGTTGCAAAAAGCCAATAAAAAATTATTAAAATGGACAATAAAATACTAGTTATATCATCTACAGAACTCTTGGAATACCTCCAGCCTATTTTACAAAAAATGGATAAAATGGAGGCACTTTTGGTCAAAAGTACTGGCAGTTTTCAAGCCGTATTTTCGGACTCAGAAGCAGCCAAATTCTTAAAGTGTTCTACTAAAAAATTGCAACAATTACGTAACTCCAGAAACATCGGTTTTATCAGAGAAAATGGTGGCAGAAAAATTCTTTATAAATATGAGCATTTGATGGAATATTTGGCAAAAAATGAGCTTAAAAAGAAGAAATAAATATCAATCGAAGGAAGATGAAATACAACTATACCTATATAAAAAACAGAAAATGTTTACAATGTCTAGATCCAATTTCGGACCAAACTCATGCGCTAAGAAAATTTTGTGAAAGAGTAAAGTTAGACGATGGTTCGGTGTTATCTTGTAAAGACGATTATCACTCGATCAAACGAAAAAAAGAAAAAGCCCCATTTAAAAACTTTGCTGCACATCATGAAAAGATGAGAAATCGTGTTCGCTTATTATTAGATAAGTATGGAGAAATTGTGAACATTGACTTAATTAATCGATTTGGAATTATGCTTAATCGTCCAGCTGAAATTGAGTGGGCTAAAGACGGATCTCAAATATTTTATTTTATAGAGTATGCTATAATAAAAATAAATCAAACACAATTTAAAATTTTTAAACATGATAGAATATTTTAACAATAAACCCTTCTTGGAAACCATTCCTTCTTTTGGAAATCAACACAGTAATTCGACCCCTAATCCAATTATATATATAGTATTAGCTGTAGGAGCAGGAGTAATTGTTGGTTGTTTACTTCAACATGCTATAAATAAAAAAAAAATGGCATTAATTATAAATGAAAATGACGAGTTAAGAAAGAAAAGTTATTAAATCTATTCTCATTTTTCTTTTAAAAAATTTCCTTTAAGTGCTCTGTCTAGTACAAACGGTTCTCGTTTATGTAATTAATTTTCTATCCGAAATGTTTCTATCCCTCACCTTCTATTTTCTATTGCAGCAAAAAACATAACGCTTATTCTTTTAATTGTTTCTTAGAAAATCAATTTGTGAAATCATTCGATAACTGTTATTTTTTTTATCAGGAGATTTTAGCTTAGTAATTATAAAAAAAATCTCGTGTTTTCTCGGTGCATTACCATAAATGATAATTTATGTTCTCTATTGCATTTAATTCTATAAAGTATCATGAGTATTCTCAAGAAAACACGAGAATACATAACTTCTTTTTGTTGTAAAGTCTAGAAAACACGAGATTTCAACTAAAATAGTAACTGTTTTATTTTGTTTTTTGATACAAAAGATTAGAGTAAGAATAGAATAGTTTTTTATTATAACTATCATTACAACACATGCTAGAAGTAATTTTTTTATAGAAAGTGATTTAAAATAAAAGAAAGATAATTTTTTATTAATTTAGATTTCATTATTATTTTAATTTCAATAGTAGCATGGATAAATTAAGTTTTGCATTATTAAGTTTAGAGGATAAGCAATCGATTCTGAATAAAGAAGGGGAATTTTTATACGAATACTATTATGAAGGACTTATAGTTCGGTTTTTTGCTCTATATAGATTTTGGGTTGAAGAATATAGAAATAAGATTACTAAAGAAATTGTGAAAATAGAGTCAATTGCAGGTAAGGGGGAACATAGAAAAAACGAGTTTTATGAAATGCGTTTAACAATTAGTTCAGATGGTATCCGATTTAAGACGGATGATGAAGTAAAAGCAAAGTTATATTGTTACAATTGTGAGTTTGAATGGTATCCAGAAGGGTCTGAAAAGTTTTCCGAAATTTGTTGCCCTATTTGTGATTTAAGAAAAATAACTTTTTTATTTCCGCATGTATGTAGGGAATGTAATGTGAAATACCATAGCCAACCACTTCAATATTTAAAAAGGTGTCCTTCATGTACTGAAAAATCGCAAAAAGATTAAATTATTTGGATCAAGAAGGACCACGTTTAATATATTTTGATGAAATATTAATTTATTTTTTAGCTTTGACAAATCAAATTCAGGGAAATGATGTTACGATTAATATTAATATTGACAGTTCTTGTCAATTCGATGTTTGCTCAAAACAAGCAAAAAGAAACCTACACCGTTTATATAAATTATCCTGATTACACAATAAAGGCAAACATTTATAGTGAAGCTAAGAAAGTCTCAACAAACGATACTTTGACCTACTATTGGTACACTTCTAATAAAATAATAAAGACCCAAGGTGGTTATGATGGAAAATTGCTACAGGGATTGTATTCTAGTTTTTATTTAAATAATAATTTAAAAGAAAAAGGAGTATTTAAGAATGGTCTAAAATCGGGAGATTGGAATTCTTGGTACGAAACAGGAAAAATAAAAGAGATTGTTTCCTACAAGAAAGGAGTGAAAAATGGATTTCTGAAAGAGTATGACGAGAACGGTCATTTAAAAAGAGAATCGAATTATATAAATGGAAAATTAAACGGTACATATACTGAATATGCTGAAGGAAAAATTGTTTCAACTAAAAAATTTAAGAAAGGGAAAGAAGTAATAATAGCTGAAAAAGTTAAAAAAGAATCTCCAAAGGAAAATTTACCTGATAAAGAGACACTACCTAAAAAAACACTCAAGGAGAAGTTAAAATCTATATTTAAGAAAAAAGACAAGCAGAAAAAAGAAGAACAAAAGGAAGATAAAACTTCAGAAATAAAAAAAGAAAAAAAAGACAAGGCGGAAAAGCAACCCAAAACAGAAAAGAATAAAAAAGAAGCCAAATGATAAAGGCGAGTTCTTTGTTTTATGCAATTGTTATTTCTTTACTAATTGCTATTGTTAGTAGTTCGCTAATTCTGTTTTCTTATCTCAGCACGATTCAGTTTGATAATTTTGAAATGAGTGAGCGATTAAAGCTAAACGTTGACTCGGGAATAAATTTATTACTAGCCAAACAAAACATTGTTGAGCTCAATCAAGAAAAAAATATAGATTTATATGGAACTGGAGAAGATGAGGTTTTTCTGTCACGAAAAATATGGGGAGCCTATGAAGTAATTATTTCAAAGGCGACTTTTAAAAATGATCTTGTATTAA
>CAZJUY010000033.1:0-35734 GCA_964549315.1 uncultured Chitinophaga sp.
CCTATTTGATTTTTTACAAACAGAAGCAATAGAGGCTATTGACAATGAAGAAGTATTACTTGCAAGAATACAATCATCAGAAACAATACTTTCTAATTCAGAAAAAACTTTTTGTTTGATTTCTAAATTTTCAATAATTGCTTCTATAATTAAACTGCAACTCTTAAAATCTGCAAGAGAAGATACATAACTTGTTCTTCCTAAAATATCTTTTGATTGCTGTTCGCTTATTTTTTGTTTTTCAACTAATTTTTTTAGGGTAGCTTGTAAATTATTTTTTGCTTTTTCAAGCGCAGATGTATTATTATCATAAATTAAAACAGAGTGTCCAGCAGTAGCAGCAACCTGTGCAATACCAGCACCCATTGCTCCTGAGCCAATTATTCCGACTTGCTTATTAGTTAATAGTTGTTGGTTATTAGTTGTTTGTTGTTCAGTAGCCATTGATTATTTTAGAGTTTGATAATAATTATCTTATTCCCCTTTAAATACAGGTTTTCTTTTTTCTAAAAATGCGTTTACGCCTTCGTTGTAATCATAACTTCTTGCAGCTTTTACTTGTTCATGTGCTTCAGAAATTAATTGATTTTCTAAAGTAGTAAAGTATGAATGATGTAATAATTTTTTTGTTAATCCTATAGCATAGGTAGGCATTTCAGAAAGTGTTTTTGCTACTTCAAATGCCTGCTCTTGTAATTTATCATCATCCATTGCCTTATAAATCATTCCCATTTTTTCGGCATCAGCAGCAGACACTTTATCTCCAAGCATCATTAATGCAGAAGCTTTTCCAAAACCAACCAATCGAGGAAGAAAAAAAGTTCCACCGCTATCAGGTATCAAACCAATTTTACTAAATGCTTGAATAAATGAAACTGAATTTGCCGCAAAAACAACATCACAAGCCAATGCAATGTTTGCTCCTGCGCCAGCTGCTACACCATTTACAGCACAAACAACAGGTTTATCTAAATATCTAATTTTTAAAATAATAGGGTTGTAATGATCTTTCACAATTTTTTCAATGCCCGGCCCATTCTTATCCATTGCTTCTGATAAATCTTGACCCGCGCAAAAGGCTTTGCCTTCACCCGTCAAAAGTATTGCTCTTACTTTTTTATCTTTACTTGCTCCGTCCAACTGCTTTTGCAATTCCAAAGCCATTTCTTTGTTAAAACTATTAAATTTATCTGGGCGATTAAGTGTAAGTTTTAAAACACTTCCAACAAGTTCTGATTTAATAAAAGTCATATTATGATTTATTGATATAAAAACCAAATATAAGTGCTTTCGTAAAAAGAAGGAAGTAAAAAGAATTAAATTTTAATTCTTTTCTTGATTATCAGAAAGGATCTTTTTTTTATGATAAATATCAATTGTTACAAGCATAGCAACAAACCCCCAAAAAGGTACAGAAGCTTTATCGGTATCCAAAAAATTATTTAATCCTCCATGCACAATGTAAGTTATAAAACCGAGTAGAATAACTAAAACAATTTTTTTTAATTCACTATCATTAATTGTAAAATACAAACTAAAACCACTCGATAAAAAACAAATAACAATGGCAATAAATGTAAGTGCACCCAAAACTCCTGATTCGCACAAAGGCCCAATATATTCACTATGTGCATTTCCCCTATCACCCATATTCGTACTTATAATTGTTTTTTCATTTGCGTGCTGAAAAGGTGCATAAACAAAAGCGTACGTTCCTGGGCCCCATCCTAAAACAGGTCGTTCTTCAAACATTCTAAAAGCAGCACTCCACCTATTTAAACGTTCCAAATTAGATGCATCAGTAGAAATATTGGAAATTGATTCAATATGTTTATCAAAATCCTGTGAGGCATCTTGACGATTCTTCTCTAACTTCATCACAATCTCTGTTCGATAAATCAATAATACAGAGGCAACAACTGAAGCCGCAATAAGCAATGTGCTAAACCTAATTTTGAGTAGTAGAATAATATATACTAATAAAGCAACTACCAAACTTAACCAAGCTGCACGTGTATAACTAAATATCAATGCAACAATAAAAACAATCAATAGCAAAAATGCAGCAAATTTGATACTCGCAGGATATTTTTTATTAAATGTAAAAAATATTAAAAAAGGAAAGAACATTGCAAGCATAGCACCATAAACCGTATGATCATTATAAAATGGCGACATGATATAATTTGCTATCTGTTCATCAAAATTTACTAGGTAATGATTATATAAGGTATAAAATATTATCGCAGTAAAAGCAATTATATAAAGCCATACAAAACGTTTAATATTTGTATAGTCTTTAAAAATTTGTGTGCCTAAAAAATAAAAAACTATTACAAACCATAATCGTGAAATCAAAAATTTAAACGAAACTATTGGAAGTTCACTTGTTATAGAAGTAATAAAAATCCATAACAAATTAATAATGATAGCAATTGTAATAGGATGTTTTAATATTTCAGAACCAATTGATGCTTTATGCATTTGTTTAAAAACATACACCAACATAATTCCAAAAATAATTGGTTCTGTAGGTAAACTTAAACCTAATCCGCCTTCTAAATTTTGCAGATTAACTGCAAGTGGAGTTAAAAAAACAACTACTAAAACTAGCTTATCAATGGAAAACAATGCAAGAAAAATAATAAGCAATGCGGCAGGTAATAAGTTCAAATAATAAAATTCAAAATAGATACAAAGCGCATTAATAAGCATAAATGCTATACTCAATGCAAATACCCATTTTATATTTTTTTGTTGAAGCATTTTCTATGCAGCTAATTTTTTTCTGATGTCAAAGATCAATGCCATTAAGAACAAAAACATGTTTGCTGCAATAAAAGATATCGTAACAATTAACCAACGAACAGGATAAGATTTTTTATCAGCAATACTTGGTTTGGTAACTACATTGGTATATGTAAGTACTTTTGTTAAATCTTTTAAAACATTATCATATTCTAATCGTGTTGCGTTGTAACTCGACAAGTGCACATCATATGTTTTTTTCGCTTCGTAATATTCCCCTCCTTTTTCTTCTAGATTACGCATCATCGCATCTATGTCAGCAATTTTATTTCTTCCAGTTGATAAAGATTTTAAATATGCTTTTGTTACTTCTTTGGTTTGCACATCATAATCTAAAATCTGATATTTTATACGCAATTCTTTTAAAACTTTATCAATAGAATCTAAAGCAACTTGCTTGTGCTTCAATTGATTTTCTACAATTACCAATACTTCAGAAGTTTTTTCGCGCTGCAATGCTCTTGCTTTTAGGTTTAATTGGTCTATTATATCATTCACCATATTGCAAGCCATACCAGGGTTTTCATCTAAAACATTAATCTCAATCGACTCAAACTGCGTACGTTTAATTTCAACATTTGACTCATATCTATTAATCAATTTAGAAACTCCACCCTTACTTGTAGTATCAATATCGTAATGTTCTGGTAGTTTATATTTTTCAATAATTGCATCTCTAATATCTGCAGATTCTAACAACTGTAACATTTGCTCTGAAGGGCTTTCGGAACTATACGGAATAATATTAGAAGGATATAAAATTGCTTGTGATTTGTACTTTGGTTTTATAAACCACTCAGACGAAAATAAAACGGATAACACAATGGCTGCAACTGAAATAATGATGAATTGCATTTTCCATCGAAGTATTACCCGAATAAAATAGTAAGTACTTTCTTTGTATTCTTCTTGCATTGGTTCTTCTTTTATTTTTGTAATTATTTCGTTTATCTTTTCTTTAATTTTTTGTGTTTCAAATAAAACACTAGTAGTCCTTTCTTCTTCCTCTCTTGCCTTTTGAGTTTCTACTTTCGTTTCAATCTCAGGCGGCTCTTCAAATTTCGTTTTGCTGTGCCGTATTATGGAAGCCCTCACCGGCTCCTGTGTTCAATTTTTATATTGCTTAATGTTTTCTAATAATAATATTGCAATCAATGCCAATATTAATGTTGTTACAGTTGAGGCTAATACTATTAACCAACGAACTGGGTAAGATTTACGCTCAGCAGGATATGCATTACTTACAATAAATTTTTGTGGCAACGTTTGAGTAGCATTTACTTTTGCCTCTTCAAATTTTGATTTTAAAATATTTAATTGTTTACGTTGCATATACATATTATCACGTAAGGAAATATATCTACTACCATATTCAGCAAGTATTTTCAATTTTTCTTCCAATGCTTTTACAGCTCTTTGGTCTCCTTTTGAAATAGCAATTGCATATTGCTCATTGGTAACCTCTGATTGAGATTCATAATCATAAACTCCTTTTTGATTAATAATACGCAATGAATCTTCTTGCGATTGGATATCAAGTAATTTTAAATTATACTCGTTTTGCACAATTCTCAATGCCTCATTTGCACGCTGTTGTTGAATATGGATTTTTGTTGAATCGTGTAGATTAGCTATATCATTGGCTATTATTGCAGCTAAATTTGGGTCTTTGTCAAGCACTTCAATCTTAACCGACATATATTCTGTTCTTTTAAAACTAATATTGCTTTGATATTCTTCATAAAGTTTTGTTCGTTTGTATTTATCAGTAGAATCAATCTCATAATGCGCCATTAATTCATATTTTTCACATATTTGAGAACGAATTTCATCAGAATTCAATATTTGTAACATTTGTTCTGCTTCTTCTTCTTCACCAAACTGTAAAACGTCAGTTTTTTGGGCATTTGTTTCAGATAACAAGGCTCCAGAAATGGAGTTAGTGGTTGCAGGGAATAAAATTACTGTTGATTTATACTTTTCTTGTATGGTTAATGAGACAATACTAGATATTACAACAGTAGCAGCCGCTATTATTAACAATTGCTTCCTCCATTTGTAAATAAAAAACAATACGTTAAGAGAATTAAAGTCTTCAGCTTCTTTAAATTGCTTATTCATGAGCTATTTTTAGTTTGTGTATTTCTGGTTAAATTAAGGACGACAAAAATAGCAAAAAAAGGATAAATCAGAGGTTTTTATCCATATTTCATAATGCGGAACATCGATTTTAAACTAATGATTCCTGTTATGAATGCCCAAAGAATACAAGAAGCTGTCATCAATACAAATTTAAGCATCCAATGCATCTGTAAAAGCTCGTGAGTAGCGTAGTTTATAGAAACAACACCAACAGTAAATACAATAAACATATTGATCAGCTTAAAATTTACCTTGAACTTGAAAATACGTTGCGCAATAATAACTTGAATCCCAGCTGTTAAAAACTGAGTAATCATACTAGAAACGGCAGAACCTAAAGCTTCAAACTTATTAATTAGGATATAATTTAGGGTAATATTAAATACCATACCAGATGCTGCCATATAGTTTAATTGACGCATATTCCCATTTGCGGTAAGCAACGTCCCAAAAATGTATGTTGTAGACACAGCTATAAAACTCATCATCAACAAACCAAATATTTTAGCCGACTCAGCAATATGTTCTTTATACATCAATTCCATTAATTCAGTACTAAAAAACATACACCCAACTCCAATAACAATGGCTGGTGTTAGCAGTAATGTACTTATAAGTTTTACTAATGGCTCAACGGATTCTCTGTATTTCAACATTCTGGAAAAAATTGGCAATAGCATACCCGCTGTTAAAAACGCTATCATATTAGTAGCATCCAATATCCTAAATGCCTGTGCATAAATACCCGATTGAACATCACCATCATCTAACATTCGCTCAATCATAACTGTATCAATACGATTGTAAAACGACATTAAAAGAGTTAAAATAGCAAAAGGCAAACTCTTTTTCAAAATCATTAAAGAAAATGCTCTATCGAATTTTAATTTAAATGAACTCGTTTTTGTAAGAATTAAAACAAAAGCAGTTAAAGCACTAATAAAGTATGAAAATGTTTGAGCATACACAAAATACATAATGCCATCAGGACTTTTAAATGTCCCATTTTTAAGCATAACAGTACAGATAATTATAAGTATAGAACGATCCAAAACAGAAATTATAGCATCTGTTTTAAAAAGATGCAAGCCAGCTAAATTAGAACGCAAATAATTTATAAAAAAGAGTAAAAACATGTTAAAACCCTGAACCAACAAAAGTTTCATTAATCTTGTATCATAACCAATTAATAAACCAACTACAGCAACTGTAATAATATAGATTACAGCTAGCAGTACTTTCAGAGTAAATAATCCAGAAAAATGCTTGGTTAAAAGGTGGTTGTTTTGGGCTATATTTTTATTGTTGAAATTGGTTATTCCAAAATCAAGAATAATAGTTAAAAGAAAGGTAAAATTAAAAATTGCAAAATAAATACCATAATTAGCAGCACCTACTTCTACCTGAACAGCCCTATCAAAACCAAGAATATAAACAGACTTGATAATTAAATTTAAAGCTAAAAGAAATGCTAAATTGGCAACAAATTTTTTTTGCATTTGGCAAAAATACTGATTTTATTGTGGCAAGAAGATAAAATTTTGCTTTTGGTGCAATCGAGAATCAAACTGAACAAGTTCATTTTTGATTACCACATATGTTTTATAATTCAAGTCGGCAAACAGCTTAAAACAATTGCTTCTATTATCATTATCCCACAATTCGGCATAAACAATGGGTTTGTTTTTGATAATTGTATTTTTAGCGCCATCCAACACAAAAAATTCAAAATTTTCCACATCAATTTTTATAGCACTAATTCTTTGAACAGAGTTTGCTAGTTCCTCTATTTTATCAATCATTTTCAAAGGAACCTTTACTTTTTCTCCATCATTATTTTCTTCTATTGATTCATGTACCACATGACTTAAACCTTGCATTCTAACATTAGAAATAACAGGCATCACCATTTCTACCTGACCCTCTTCATTACCTAATGCTATTTCAAACAACACAACATTTTTAAGTTTAAAATAATTTACAATACGCTTAAAAGCATTAATATTATTAGGCATTGGTTCAAAAGCATAAACAATAGAATTTTTGACTGACTTAGCTAAATGAACTGTCATGATGCCTATATTAGCGCCAATATCAAGTACAGCAGTATTTTCAGGAATCATTTTAAGAAAATGAAAAAAATCTTTTTCCTTTCTATCCCTACTTAAAGTATAAATCTTAAATAATGAAAAAACAAAAAGATAATTTTTGAATCCCAATAATTTATGAAGAATATATTTTACCGCATTTTTCATTCGCTTGCAAAAATATTATAATTTCGTTCACAAATAGAATTGAGATGGAAATTGTTGTAAATACACGGTTATTATTAAAAGATAAGCTGGAAGGAATCGGATGGTTTACCTACGAAACACTTAAAAGAATTACCGTAAACAATCCACAACATCATTTTATCTTTTTGTTTGACCGTGATTTTGATGAAGAATTTATTTTTACTGACAACATCACCCCTGTAATCCTTTCGCCTCAAGCCAGACATCCTATATTATTTTATTGGTGGTTTGAACATTCTGTTGCTAATTTTTTAAATAAGTTTAAACCCGATTTATTTATTTCACCTGATGGCTACATGTCATTAAATGCAAAATGCAAACAATTTGCTGTTATTCACGATCTAAATTTTGAACATTATCCTAATGATTTACCTTATTTAGTACGCAAATATTACAAATATTATTTTCCAAAATTTGCTCAAAAAGCTACTAGAATAGCCACTGTTTCTACTTTCTCAAAAAATGACATTATAAAAACGTACGGAATAGAAGAAAACAAAATTGATGTGGTTTACAACGGTTGTAATGAATTATTTTCTGTATTGCCAGAAGAGATTAAAAAGCAAACTAAACATATTTATTCACAGGATGCCGACTACTTTCTATATGTTGGCTCTTTGCATCCTAGAAAAAATATAAAACGTTTATTTCAAGCATTCGACAAATTTAAAACTGCCACAAAAAACGAAACAAAGCTTGTTATTGTTGGAGAAAAATATTATTGGACAAAAGAGATAAAGCTTGCCTACATTAATATGAAATTTAAATCGGATGTAATATTTACTGGCAGATTAAGCTCCGAAGAATTAAAAAATGTTGTAGGTTCTGCTTTAGCATTAACCTATGTTCCCTATTTCGAAGGATTTGGAATACCCATTCTTGAAGCTATGAATGCTGGTGTTCCTGTAATAACAAGCAATATTACATCAATGCCTGAAGTCGCATCTGATGCTGCATTACTCGTTGACCCCTTTTCAGTTGATTCAATAAGCGATGCAATGCTTTATCTATATAAAGATGAAGACATGCGAAATGCACTAATAAAAAAAGGGAATGCTAGAAAAAATAATTTTAGTTGGGATAAAACAGCTAATGCACTTTGGAATAGCATCGAAAAATGTTTTTAAATTATTTATTTAACATACATTTTAATCGTTTTAATAAGTACCTCCATCATAATTGGTTTCGATAAATAATTATCGCATCCTGCATTAATACATTTTTCTTTATCACCTTGCATGGCATGCGCTGTTAATGCAATAATAGGCATTCTATTTAGGTTGTTTTCAGCTTCATGATAACGAATAACTTGAGTGGCAGAAAGCCCGTCTAAAACAGGCATTTGGATATCCATCAAAATCAACTTAATATTGCTTAATGATTTGTATTTATCAACAGCTTCCTGCCCATTATTAGCTGTTATAACCTTAAAGTTAGCTTTTTCTAAAATCAATTTTGTTAACCGTTGATTTATCAAATTATCCTCTACCAATAATATTAAATCTTCTTGCGTTTGATTTGGCTCATTAATTTCTATTTTCTTTTGAACAACATCTAATACAGGCTTATAAGGTATTGTAAAATAGAAACTACTGCCTTTCATTTTTTCCGATTCTAGCCAAATAGAACCACCCATCATCTCTATTATTTTTTTAGAAATAGTTAAGCCCAAACCACTACCTCCATATTCTCTTGTGGTAGATGCATCCGCTTGTCCAAACATTTCAAATATTTTCGTATGCTTTTTATTGTCTATACCTATTCCTGTATCAGTAACATAAAATTGTAAAGTATCATTGTTTTTTAAGTCAATTCCAATTTCAATTTTTCCAGAATCAGTAAATTTTACCGCATTGCTTAATAAATTTAAAAGTATCTGTTTTAATCTATTTGTATCAACCTTTATATGTGTTGATATAGGCAAAGAATATTTTCTTTCCAAAACAATATCTTTATTGCTTTTTACTATTAAAGCCTTTGTAGTAGATTCCACAATATTTAAAATATCATCTAAACTGCATGTTTGCTCGTCCAATAACAATTGCCCAGCCTCAATTTTAGAAATATCTAAAATATCATTAATTAAACTCAACAATAAATTTCCACTATCCTTTAATGTTTCTAAGTAAGAACGATGTGTTTCAGAAACATTCTCTTGCAACATAATATCAACATAACCAATAATTGCATTCATTGGTGTACGAATTTCATGACTCATATTAGCTAAAAATTCTGATTTAGCTCTATCTGATTCTTCTGCTTTTTTTCTAGCATTACGCATCTGCTCTTCTACATTCTTTCTTTCAAAAAAAGTTGGAATATTATAATCAGATGCTTTACTATATTTTACACCAGCTTGTTTTGTGAATTTTTCAATATGCTCTTGTATTTTGTGAGGAGGCGACATAATAAAAGTACAATGTTTATCGCCTTTTGCTTTACAAGTAACTTCAACCGCAGTAAGTGGCATTCCAAAACTTTCTTCACACCAACCGGAAGAATAACCTGCATTCATCGTACATACAGTTGTTTCTGAACTATTACCTGAACGAATCCAAGAGTCGGCTTCAAATGAAAAGGGATGGTTGTAAATCAGATAATAGTTATCATCAGGACTAGGATTACTTTCAGGTAAAATATCAACATAAGCCCAACCCGAATAAGCAAAGTGTACAGGTCCTGCCGAAAGTTTTTCAATTGGATTAGATAAATTCATCTTGGTATGAAAATTTTTAGCATCATTCATACCTATAACATGAGCAATATCAAATAAGAAGTTTTTACCAATCAACATTGCTTCCTCTTTTCCTCTATCAGCGTATAACTGCAATATGGTATTTAAAAAATCGGTTGATAAAGCAGATGCACGAACCAGAACATAACGCTGATCATTAATCTCAATAGTTCCTTTAGAAGGTTCCATTTTTAGATTTTTGAAATACTCTCCTACTATTTTTTGAGCAGCATCAAAAATTGGTTTTACATTATCAGGAACAGTAACAGTATCTTTTTCTTCAATAGAACTGAAATCACGCTTTAGAATAGCATTTTCTCTTTCTAAAAAATCTACTTTTTTAAGTAGCTCCTCTATTTTGTTTTTATCTGACATGATTACTTAAGCAAATTAATACTTTTTATGATATAATTGCCAAGTGATGGAAAGATTTTAATCTATCGAACAATGAATTTTAGTACATTCTCCTTCAATAGCTAAAATGGTGTTTTCAAAAACCTCTTTTGCTTCAGCAAGCATCGGCTCCAATTTTTTGTAACGAGCAGAATAATGCCCAATCATTAACTGTTTTACTTCTGCTTTTTTAGCAATAGTAGCAGCTTGCGATGTAGTTGAATGAAATGTTTCTTTTGCTCTATCCGCTTTATCATTCATAAATGTGGCTTCATGGTACAATAAATCCACTCCCTTTATAAATGGAACTAATGATTCATCATAACATGTATCAGAACAATAAGCAAAGCTACGAGGATGAGGTTTAGCCGTAATCATTTTTGAATTTGGAACAACTCTTCCATCATCCAAAATTAAATCTGCACCTTTTTTTATTTCAAGTATTTTTTCTGAAGGAATATTATATTCTTTTATTGCTTCTCCCGAAATATTCGCCATCAGTGGCTTTTCAACAAATACAAAACCACAGCAAGGCACTCTGTGATTTAAAACAATTGACTTAACAATTACTTTATCATCTTCAAACAAAATATCATCATTTATATATTTATGAAAATGATAGATGATTTTATAGTTTAAATAACTTTGAGAATGTTTGTGTTGTATATCAATTATTTCTTTTAGTTCTTCGGGGCAATACAAATGTAACTCTGTTGTTCTACCTAGCAAGTGCATACTTGCCAAAAGCCCCATTAAACCCAAATAATGGTCGCCATGCAAATGGCTAATAAAAATATGGTTGATCCGCTGAAATTTAAGTTTAAACCTACGCAATTGTATTTGCGTAGATTCTCCACAATCAATTAAAAAAAACCGCTCAGCTATGTTTAATAACTGAGCGGTAGGATTTCTTTTTGAAGTAGGAGTTGCACTACTGCAACCTAAAATAGTCAATTCAAAATTTTGCATTCTTATTTTTTCTCACTCACCACCATACGTTTTGTGATTACTTTATCTCCATTTTTTACAGAGTAAATATAAACTCCAGGAGCAAAGAAATTCGCATCAATTTTTATAGTGTTAGCGCCTTTTTCAGCAAAAAATTTATTATCATAAACAACTGCACCAAGCATATTAAATACTTTAAATTCCACTTGAGTTGCAGCTAAAGAAGAAAAATGAATTTCTGTTTTATCAGCAAATGGATTTGGAGCATTTTGTTGAACATCAAATTTATTTAAGTTCAATTCTGCAATTCCAACAGAAGGAACAACTATACTGCGGTATTGTTTGTTTTCTTGAGGTAATGTAATAGGCACACCAAAAATAGTTCCGTTAGCATCTGCCTTTACAATGATTTGTTTGTTCCAAACAGTTGTTGGAGTTCCGCTAATTAAAATACAACCATTAGATCCACCAGGGAAGCTACAGCTACCTGGAGCACATTGATAAATCAAACCAGGAGCTAAACTATCAACTCCTGTAATATCAACTGATACAACTGTAGCTGTTGGGTAACCAAAATCAGTTCCATCAGTAGGAATTTTAAAACTTACTGTTTGTGTGTACGGAACACCAACTGTTCCTACAGCCAAACCAGTTGCACTATCTGGGCAAACACCGTAATTTACAGTACCTGGTAAACAGGAAATATTAGGTGTACAAACTTGAGCGTTTGAAGTAAATGAACTTGCTATTGCAATTCCAAAAATTGAGAGTAATTTTTTAATCATGTTTATCGTTTTTGTGGTTAGTATTATATTGTTTTTGTTGCTTCTTCTAAAGTATTTGTAATCGTTAAAATGCTGTCCAATTGTGATATGGTAATCAATCGCTTTACTGCATCCTGTAAGCCTGTTAAAACAAACTTTCCACTCCCATTTTTACATAAACGATTAGCCACTAAAATAGCACTTAAGCCAGATGAATCACTATTGCGTGTATCAGTTAAATCAATAATAATATTTGATACCCCATCTGTATTTAAAATCACCAATTCCGACTTTAATGAAGGCGCTATTAACGTGTCTAATTTCTCCGACTTCACCTTTATTACAGCGTAATTATCTTTCTTATCTATCTCAAAGCTCATATCCTGATTTTTAGTTTAAACAAATGTAGGAAAATTTTACAGAAAATAACAAAAGATTTTTTAAGCCCTACCCGCAAGTAAAAACAGCACCGCCATACGCACTGCTACTCCATTTTCTACTTGTTCAAGAATAATACTTTGTTTGCTATCTGCCACATCGCTTGTAATCTCCACACCTCTATTTATTGGGCCCGGATGCATCACAATTATTTTTTTAGATAAAGAATCCAGCAACTCTTTATTTAAACCATAAAGCATGGTGTATTCTCTAAGGCTTGGGAAGTATTTAATATCTTGTCGTTCTAATTGTATGCGTAACATATTTGCTACATCGCACCACTCTAAAGCTTTTCTTAAATTGTGTTCTACTTTTACTCCAAGGCTGGTAATGTATTTAGGAATAAGCGTAGTTGGCCCGCAAACCATTACTTCTGCACCTAATTTTTGCAAACAAAATATATTGGAAAGTGCCACACGCGAGTGAAGAATATCACCAATGATGGCAATTTTTTTCCCTTTTATTTCTCCTAATTTTTCTTTTATTGAAAATGCATCTAATAAGGCTTGCGTAGGATGCTCGTGCGCACCATCACCTGCATTTATAATTTTCGCATCAATGTGTTTTGATAAAAATACTGCAGCTCCTGGATTGGGATGACGCATCACCACCATATCCACTTTCATTGCCAAAATGTTATTTACTGTATCTATTAATGTTTCCCCTTTTTTTACAGATGAAGAAGATGCAGCAAAATTGATAACATCAGCGCTTAAACGCTTTTCTGCTAATTCAAATGAAAGTTTTGTTCGGGTAGAATTTTCGAAAAATAAGTTGGCAATGGTAATATCTCGTAACGAAGGAACTTTTTTTATTGGGCGATTAATAACATCTTTAAAATTACTGGCTGTGTTCAATATCAAATTAATGTCATCAGCTGTAAGGTCTTTAATTCCTAATAAATGCTTGGTGCTTAGGTTCGTCATTCGTTTTATTAATCGTTTGTCAATAAAGTAACTTTATCTTTTCCATCTGTTTCATTCCACTCCACCACTACTCTTTCTGATGAAATAGAATCTATTTTTTTACCAATATATTTTGCTTGTATAGGCACATGTCGGCTTAATCTTCTATCAATCAACACTAAAAGCTCCACATCGTTTGGTCTTCCAAAAGCAAGCATAGCGTCTAGCCCAGCGCGAATGGTTCTTCCTGTATATAATACATCATCCACCAACACCACGTTTTTATCTTCTATAATAAAATCTATTTCGGTACGGTTTGGAACCAATTCTTTCTTCCTAAAATCATCGCGATAAAAAGTAGTATCCAAGCTACCACACTTGATATCTTTTTTCTTTAAAATTTCCTGTAATTTTTTTTGAATACGTTTTGCGAGGTAAATCCCGCGGGGTTGAAGTCCGATTATTACTGTTTTAGAAAAATCATCATGAACCTCAATTAATTGGTAACAAAGCCGAGTAACGGTAATTTCAAAATGTGTGCTGTCGAGGATTATTCGTGGCTTTATCATCTCGGGAAACAAAGATATAAAAAAAACCCTTTGAAAATTTCAAAGGGTTTATATTTAATTATTTCAAGCAAATTTTTTAGCCTACTTTAAACATCCAATTGTGTTTATCTTCAGCCTTGCCTCTTTTAATATTATCCAATTCCTGAGCCACACGGTTCGAGAATATTCTACCCTCTACTGGTGGCAACTCATAATCTTTGCCCTCAAAACCAAAAGTAGAAATATGAGCAATAGTAGCAGCCGTTCCGGTACCAAACATTTCTTCTAATGTTCCGCGTTTATGCGCTTCTATTACTTCATCAATACTAATTTTGCGTTCTTGTACTTTCATTTTCCAATCGCGAGCAAGCGTAACCACGCTATCACGTGTAATACCAGCCAATATTGTATCACCCACAGGAGGTGTAATTAATACATCATCAATTACCACCATTAAATTCATTGTTCCTGATTCTTCTAAATAACGGTGATTACGAGCATCTGTCCAAATAATTTGTTGATACCCTCTTTGTTGTGCCAATTTAGTTGGAAACAAAGAACGACCATAATTACCAGATACTTTGATATAACCCACACCACCTTCAACAGCACGTATATAATTTGTTTCTACTAGCACTTTTACAGGAGCATTGTAATATCTACCTGCCGGTGAAGTAATAATATAAAAACGATAATTATCAGAAGGTTTTACACCAATAAATTCATCTGTACCAATTAAAAATGGGCGAATGTATAAAGAAGCACCTTCAGCATCAGGTACCCAACCTTTATCTAATTTTACTAATTGTTTTAATCCTTCTATAAATAATTCTTCAGGAATAGTAGCCATAGCCATACGTTCTGCCGAAATATTTATTCTTTTTTGATTATCAAATGGTCTAAACAAAGATACTTCTCCTTTATCATTTTTATAGGCTTTCATACCTTCAAAAATTGCTTGCCCATAATGCAAAGCAGAAATAGAAGGCGACATTTCCAAATTACCATACGGAACAATTTGTGCTTCTTGCCATTTACCATTCACAAAATCTGCATACAGCATGTGGTCTGAAAATAATTTACCAAAAGTTATTTGCTCTTGGTTAAATTCATTCAAGCGCGACTTTTCAGTTTGTTGAATGTTTATTTTAATTTTTTCGGTAGTAACCATACTTTTTATTTTTTGTGTATTTGTTAAAAGTAATAATTAAAGTTATTACAACAAATACGATTTTCCAAATATTCGATAAATATTCGTTTTTATTCGTTTAATGGATTTTAAAGTTTTGAGTACAATTGTTAAATAAAGGGATAAAGCAGCTTGCTATAAGCTCAAATAAAAATTAACTTAATAAATGAAAATATTTTTGGCAAATTCCTTTTTTGTTTTACTTTAGCTATCAAATTATTAGGGGTAAAACACACTAAAACGACTTAAACATTTACAAACACTTATAAACGTTTAAAAACGGATAAGTAAATTAATAATAATCAACGAATTAGAAAAGGGAGTTGCGCTAACCCGCTAGTTAGCAGTAACCCTAAATAAACAAACATATGGACAATCCAGTGAAAAATTACATAGACAAACACGGCAGACAAATTACAATCGGTGGTGACGGTATAAACATAGTTGCTGAACATAATGGAAAGCAAATTGGACTTTTTGACTTTGATGAATTAGATGACTGCACATTGCTGACGAATTGCAATATTGACAACAATTATCAAAGAGCGGGTATTGGAATAGAAATGATAAAATTGGCTGAAGAATGGTATGATGAGTTTTGTATAGTTGACCACTTCTCAACTGAAGGAGCTGATTTTATGAACTACTGCAAGAAGAATATATTCAAACTAAATCATCAGGCTATTAAAGACGATAGATTTTAATTTACTCAAACAGCAACAAGAAAAGCAATGGCAACACCAAGAAAACCTAAAATAGTTCAAGCGGACAAAGAACCGACACAATTGACAGTTGGTAAAGACTTTTTTAAGCAAGTCTTGACTGAAAGAATTCAAATAGGGCAAGAAATTTTAAACAGAAATATTCAGACCAGACAGCAATTAGAAGAAGCTAAGAATGATTTTTCTAATTGGAATGATTACAACTCTGAACTTTTAAAACAATCATTCAACAATGAATATAATGAATATAAAAAAGACTACGAACAAGTAAATTTCTATTATGGAATGCTTGGCGGACGAGCACAAAACGAGCTTGTAGAATTTCAAGAAAAGTTACAGAACAAGTTAAAAAACCTGAATAAATTGGTTGCTAAAGTGGACTTAATGAAATCTCAAATAACCGAACAACCTTTAGCAGCTTCTTCACAGACAATTTCAACTAATAATGACTCAAAAAATGTTTTTATAGTTCACGGACACAATAATGAAATCAAAGTTAATGTTGCTAGGACACTTGAAAAGTTAGGACTAAATCCCATTATCCTACACGAACAACCAAATGCTGGAAAAACAATAATTGAAAAATTTGAAACTCATTCAGACGTAGGCTTTGCAATTATTCTATTGACAGACGATGACTTGGGTAAAGCTAAAGGAGACGAAAATTCAAATCCACGAGCAAGACAAAATGTAATTCTAGAAATGGGCTATTTCATTGGTAAACTAGGCAGGGACAGAGTTTGCCCACTGTATACTAATGGAGTTGAATTACCTAGTGACCTTTATGGATTGCTATACACCGAAATAGACAACGGTGAAAGTTGGAAAATCAAGATTGCAAAAGAACTTAAAGCCGCAGGTTACGAGATTGACGTCAATAAAATCATATAACAATGAACAGAAGGGCTACTGCTAACATCGGTTTTGCAAAATGGCGGGTGCAGTGCTTCTATGACAGTTTAGTGCAAGGTTCAAGTTCAGTTTTTCAAATGAACATTTGTGCTGAAAATCCGCCACTTCGCAAAGCCGAGAAACGTTATTTAAAATACTTCAATTCCAAATTATTCCCATCAAACACTGCGTAGGAATTATAATTTACCCATTCACCAAGGTTAATATAGCGGCTGTTGGGGTTTAGTTGTATATCTAAGGGTAAATGTCGGTGACCAAAAATAAAATAATCAAAATGCTTTTTTTCTAATACTTGTTTGCTGTAAATAACAAGCCATTCGTTTTCGTTGCCCAAAAATTTTTCATCACTACCATGGTTAGATACTCGGCTTTTGCGTGACCAATAGTTTGCCATTCCTATTCCAAAATTGGGATGCAATCGTGCAAACAACCATTGACAAAATTTATTCGCAAATACTTTTTTTATGAATTTATATCCAAAATCTCCAGGTCCTAAACCATCGCCATGGCCCAGCATAAATGTTTTTCCGTTAAATGTTCTTTCAATCGTTTCACGGTAAATGGTTACACCTATTTCTTTGGGTAAGTAATCAAACATCCACATATCATGGTTACCAGTAAATAAAGTAACAGGTATTCCGCTGTCTGTTATTTCGGCTATTTTTCCTAGTATTCTAACAAATCCTTTTGGTACACTGTGTTTGTATTCAAACCAAAAATCAAACAAATCGCCCATGATGTATATTTCTTGGGCATCCTGCTTTACTTCATCCAGCCATTTAACAATTTGTTTTTCGCGCTCTAAACTTTTATCGTGCGAAGGAACTCCTAAATGAAAATCGGAAGCAAAGTATATTTTTTTTGTAGTGTTCAAATTTATTTTAGCACGTTTTGTGAATCAAAAATAAAAATTTGTTTGATAGATTAAATAAAAAAGGGGCAAGCTACTTACATCGCACCGCTACAACCTAGTACCTTTGCTTGCTTCCGCACCTGGAGGGTTATAGGGAGCTGGTCGTATAAGACTTACCCCGCACAAAAGTAGTAAGTTTTTTGGTTATACAAAATAAAAACGCTCCCGAATAAATCGGGAGCGTTTTGTCTAAAAACCATGGCATGATTTCTAGATGTTTAGGAGCTGCGTATAGCTCCTAAATATTATTCAGACTTTTTGCCTTTTTTTTCTGATTCTTCTAAATCAGCTTTTAAAGAAGACAATCCGCCCATGTCGCCAAGTGTTGTTTTTTCAACACTTTCTTTCACTTTTTTAACGGCTTTTTTTGCATCATCGCTAGCAGCTTTTTTCTCAGCAGTAGCAGCAGCTTTTTCGCCAGCCACTATTTCTTCGTTTAATTTGCTATGAGATACAATTATTTTTTTGCTTTCTTTATTGAATTCAATCACTTTAAATTCTAATGTTTCTTCAGCTTTTGCAGATGAACCATCAGCTTTAACTAAGTGACGTGTAGGGCAAAATGCTTCAACACCGTAAGGCATTGATATTACAGCACCTTTTTCCATTACATTGATGATTGTTCCAGAATGAACTGAATCTAATGTAAATACTGTTTCAAACACATCCCATGGATTTTCTTCCAATTGTTTGTGTCCTAAACTTAATCTACGGTTTTCACCATCAATATCAAGTACTACTACATCAATTGTTTCACCTACTTTAGTAAATTCTGAAGGGTGTTTGATTTTTTTAGACCAAGAAAGGTCAGAAATATGGATTAATCCATCAACACCTTCTTCTAACTCAACAAAAATACCGAAGTTAGTGAAGTTACGTACTGTAGCTGTGTGTTTTGAACCTTTAGTATATTTTTCCAATACGCTAGCCCAAGGGTCTGGCATTAATTGTTTAATACCTAAGCTCATTTTGCGCTCTTCTCTATCTAAAGTTAACACTACTGCTTCTACTTCTTGACCTACAGTTAAGAAATCTTGTGCAGTACGTAAATGTTGGCTCCAGCTCATTTCAGATACGTGAATCAAACCTTCAACACCAGGTTGAATTTCAACAAATGCACCGTAATCAGCTATAACTACTACTTTACCTTTAACTTTATCACCTACAGCTAAATCAGCTTTTAAACCATCCCAAGGATGAGATGAAAGTTGTTTTAAACCAAGAGCAATACGTTTTTTATCGTTATCAAAATCAAGAATTACAACATTGATTTTTTGATCTAGTTTAACAATCTCTTCTGGGTGGTTAATTCTACCCCAAGATAAGTCTGTAATGTGAATTAAACCATCTACACCACCTAAATCGATAAACACACCGTAAGAAGTAATGTTTTTAACAGTACCTTCTAATACTTGTCCTTTTTCTAATTTAGAAATGATATCTTTTTTCTGTTGTTCTAATTCTGCTTCAATTAATGCTTTGTGAGATACTACAACGTTTTTAAACTCATTGTTGATTTTCACAACTTTAAATTCCATTGTTTTACCAACGTACACATCGTAATCACGGATTGGTTTCACATCAATTTGTGAACCAGGTAAAAATGCTTCAATACCAAATACATCTACAATTAAACCACCTTTTGTACGGCATTTTACATAACCTTTAATGATTTCGTCAGTGTTAAGAGCTTGATTAACTCTATCCCATGATTTCATTGCACGTGCTGTTTTATGCGATAAAATCAACTGACCACTTTTATCTTCTTGACTTTCTACGTATACTTCTACTACATCACCAACTTTTAAATCTGGATTGTAACGAAATTCAGAAAGTTGTACCACACCATCAGATTTGTATCCAATGTTTACAACTACTTCTTTACTGTTTTTAGAAACCACTTTACCATCAATAATTTCGTTTGCGGTAACTGATTTCAAGGTTTTTTCATACATCGCGTCTAATTGATCACGCTCTGCTTGTGAATAACCTTCACCTTTTTTTCCAACTGAATCCCAGTCAAAATTTTCTAGCTCTACTGGAGCTGTTAATGTTTCTGCCATTTTAATCGGCTTTTTTGTTTGTATTCAATTGCTATTTAATAAGCTGCAATTGAAGAGGTTAATAATAAATTTATTTGTCACCCTATTTATTTAGGGGATGCAAATGTACAAAATAAATCAACGTAAAAATGAATTATTTGATTTTTTTTATGTTTTTATTTTTTATTATCTTTCAACTATTAATAAATTACATAACTATCAGTTTTACAATATTTTATATAATAATATTTATTGAAAATAAAATTTATTTAATAGCTAATTAATTGAAATGAATACCCCTGATAATTATTTTAAGAACATGCTATATTTTATCAAATAAAGGACATAAAAAAATCAATAGCATTGTTTTTGTGTAAGAAAGTTTAATAATGTTTTAAAAGCCAATATTTATGGAATTTTTAGAGTTTAGGCATCATTTAATAAAAAAACATAAATTTGTACGTTTAGCCTCTTTTAAGAAAAAAGTAATATTTATTAGCATTTTAGAGTTTAAATTTAATTTTTAACGGGTATTTCATCTTCGATAATTGAGGATTTAAGATATATGAATAAGCAATTTCGCTTTATTTTAGTATTTATTTTAGCATTGGGACTTAACAATAGTTCTGTCAAAGCCCAATCTACCTTTGCCTCTGAAGAAGAGTTAAAAAAACAGGCTGCATTATTATTTGATGATGATCAGTTTGAGGAAGCCTACCCACTTTATTCCCAACTTGTAAGTTTATACCAAAAAGATGTAAATTATAACTACCGTTTAGGGGTTTGTATGCTTTATGCCAGTGACGACAAGGAAAAACCTATTCCCTTTTTAGAATTTGCAGCAAACAAGCCTGAAGCAGAAAAAGAAGCACTATTTTATTTAGCAAAATCATACCATCTAAACTACAGATTTGATGATGCAATTAAAAAGTATAACGAATATAAAAAAGTAGCCTCCGCAGCAAAAGCTGATAAGCTGATGGTAGATAGGCAAATTGAAATGTGTAAGAATGGTAAAAAACTTTTACGCAAAATCACCGACCTAATAGTGCTTGATAAAAAAGAAATGAGCAGAGCAGACTTTTTTCGCTCTTACGATATTTCTGACATTGGCGGTAAACTTTTGGTGAAGCCTGATGAAAAGGTTTTTAAATCTTCTATTGATAAAAAGAAAAAAGAAAATTCTATAATTTACCTTGCTACTAATAACAATCAAGTATATTATTCTAGTTATGGCGAAAATGGTGATAGAGGAAAAGACATTTACGTAATTAAAAAATTGCCTAATGGGGAGTGGAGCGCGCCTCAAACACTGGGCTATCCTGTAAATACGGAATATGATGAAGATTACCCTTTTCTTCATCCAAACGGAAAGGTTCTTTACTTCTGCTCCAAAGGCCATAATTCAATGGGAGGATATGATGTTTTTAAAACAACTCTTAACGAAGAAACAAATACTTGGAATAAGCCCATTAACATGGATTTTCCAATCAACACTCCTGACGATGATATTTTATATGTAACAAATGAAAACGAACAAGAAGCATTCTTTTCATCGGCAAGAAATAGTGTTACTGGAAAAACAGGCGTATTTCACATAAATGTAGAACGTAAACCAATTGATGTTGCTATTATAAAAGGAGCTGTAGCTTCAAATAGACAAGGACAAGCTTTGGATGTGCGAATTACTGTAAAAGATTTAGGTGACAATTCCATGTTAGGTATTTACAATGCAAAAGAAACTGGAGCTTATATCATCAATCTACCAAACGGTGGTAAATTTCTATACACTGTTGAAGCAACAGGATTTAAAACACAATCAGAAGTTGTAGAACTTCCTGTTCAATATGAATTTAAGCCTTTAAAACAAGAAATTAGTTATGAGTTAGGAACAGATAAACTAATAATTAAAAATTTGTTTGATGAGGCAATCGATGACGATGCGAATTACTTATCAGCAATGAAGTATATAAAAGAGCGCTCCAAACTAGAAGCTAACTCTGCTAATGAAATAGCTGCTGCCGCTAATAAAACAAATGCAATAGAAAATAAAACTGAAAATACCACAAGCAATCAAACTGAAACAGCAAATAACAAAAATGAAAATCAACCCGTTAATATTTCAAACAATGATATTGTAAAAATTGCTTTTAATGACGCTAAAGAGGTTGAAACAGAATCAAAAGAAATTACAGAACAAGCAAACATTGCATTAAACATTGCAAACCAAAAAGCAATGCTTGCTCAAAACAAACAAAATGAAGCTAATCAATTACAAGAAGATGCTAATAAAATCCAAGACCCTGTAAAGAAAAGACAAGTACAAGAAGAAGCAAATGAAGCTGTTTTAGAAGCTGAACAATTGAATCAAGAAACAGTAGCAGCATTTAACCTTGCTAAAAGATTAGAACAAAAAGCAAATTCAAAACAAAAAGAAGCAGATATATCTTTAAAATATGCAAATGCAATTGAAGAAGCTGTAAAATCTAAAAATGCCTCTGAAGCTTTAGCGAAAGCTGATGATTTGCAAAAACAATTAGATGCATTAAACCAAGAAAATGAAGCGAAAGGAAATATTACCAATAGCTTAAAAATTGACGTTGATAATAAAAAATACGAACTGGATAAAGCAATTGAGACGAACAATGACATAAAACAAGGCATTGCAGACAACGAAGTTTTAATTAAAAATCTAAAAGCAGATATTGAAAAGACGAAAAACGAAAAAATAAAAGCTGATTTACAAAACCAAATTACAGGATTAGCTGAAGACAATGAAGAAAATAAAAAGGATTTAGTTTTCAGCGAACAAAGAGTTGCTAAACTTCAAAAAGAATACGAGACAGTTAAAAATGAAATGGAATTGGTTAGCAATGTTGTAAGTCAATCTAAAACAACTACAAATGAATCGGCTGCAAATAGCGTTGCAAGTATCGATAAAAACAAATTAGAAGAACAGGTAAACACAATAAAAAATAGCACTCCTGTGGTTGCTACAAACACTAACCAAAACAATTCTACTAGCACTGAAAATAAAACAGAAGCAAAAAACAATGCTACAAATACCGAAATTATAAACAATACCAACGAAAACATTGCAGCTGAAAACAAAGTTGATTACAATACAAACTTTAATGAAGAATTAAATAAAGTAGATGCTATTTCTAATGAGGCTGAAAAAGAAAACAAGAAAGCAGAAATTTATAACAATTGGGTAAGTGCTATCAATAAAGACATTGCAGACAAAAAGCAAGAAGTAAAAACAACTAAAGATAGCAAACGCAAAAAAGAACTTAACACAGAAATAGCTGCTCTTGAAAAAGAATCTAAAACAAAACAAAAAACTGCTGACGAATCTATAGCAAATGCCAAAAAACTAGAACAAGAAAGTATTGCAAGCAACACCAACAATACTTCAACTGAAAATAATTCATCTTCAGAAACTACAAATGAAACACCTGCAAACTTTAATCAAAAATATGCGGAGGAACTTTATACAGCACAAGGAATAACAAATGAAGCGGACAAAGAACAAAAAAGAGCTGAAATCTTAAAAGCATGGTCGCAAGCTATTGATAAAGATATTGCTAAGAAAAAACAAGATATGGCTGCATCCAACGATCCTGAGATGAAAGCTTTGCTTGCTCAAAAGATAATTGATTTGAAAAAACAAAGCGATGAAAAACAAACGCAAGCAAACGAAGCAGCAAGTAGAGCAGATGAATTAAAACAAAAACAAGCTGTAGCAACAAACAATAACGAACAATCTACAACTAATAACCAATCAACTAATGAACAAAACAATCAGTTAGCAAATAAACAAAGTAACGAATCAACTAATGAGCAACCAATAACCAATAACAATCAAACAGCAACGAACAACCAAAACACCAATAATGAACAAGCAATAACCAACAACAATCAACCAACGACTAACAACCAGCAACTAACAACAAATAACGAACAACCTACAACTAACCTTACTTACGCTGAAAAATTTAATAACTCTTTAAAATCTGCTGATTCAAAAACAAGTGAATTAGAAAAAGAAAAAACAAAGCAAGAAGCATATACCAATTATATAACTTCTGCAACTACTGAATTGACGGATAAAAAACAGGAGTTAAAAACTACAAAAGATAAAAATCGTAAAAAAGAATTACCACAAGAAATTGCTTCTCTTGAAAATGATATAGCTGCAAAACAAACCGAACTAACAAGTATTGAAACGAATATCGAAACTATTCAAGAGCAAAGTACAACAGCAGAAAACACAAGTAATTCAAACAAACAACCTGAAAATAATTCGCAAAAAACAGTTACATACAATTCGCCAACAGCAATTAGTGCAATTGCAAAATCAAATGAATTAAACAAACAAGCAGATGAATTATTTTCAGAAGCTAAAGAACTTGAAAACAAAGCAGCAGCAACTAAAAATACAAATGAAAAAAACAAGTTAACTGAAGAAGCTGCCGCAAAAACTACGCAAGCAGAAGACAAACGAATTGAATCCTTAGTAACTATTTCAAACGGCAATAGTTCAGAAATTGAAACAAATAAAAATGTTTTAAACCAATATGCTGTTGCATCAAAAAACAAAAATGCAGATGAATTAACAATGGCGGAAATGATGAAGGATGAAGCTTTAATCTACTTTGAAAAATCTAAAAAATCAAAATTAGCTGCTGAAACTGAATCTTCTTTTTATGCCAAAGAAACATTGATGCAAGATGCAAATGATAATGAAAAAATTGCTTTAGAAAAACAAAACAAAGCTTTGGAATTGTATAAAAAATACAATCAATCACTTGACATTACTGACAATACAAATACAATTGCTTCAAATACAAATAGCAACAAACAACCTGAAAACAATACTACTAACAACCAACAACTAGCAACAAATAATGAACAGCCAGTTACAAACAACAACCAAAGCTCTAGCAATACTTCAACTGAAAATAATAACAAACAACAAACAACGAATAACGAACAACCAATTGTAAACAATAATCAAAACACAAATAACACATCAAGTGAAAATAACAACAAACAACAAACAACTAATAACGAGCAACCAATTGCGAACAATAACCAAAACACGAATAATGCTACAACTGAAAACAACAATCAACTAGCAACCAATAACGAACAACCAACATCAAACAATAACGAACAACCAACAACTAATACCAATATTAAGTCAAATGTAGAATTAGCGCCAGAAGAAAAATTTACGAGAACCAACCAATCGGTATATACTGCAAGTAAGCCTATTCCAGTAAATGAAAAATTACCAGAAGGATTGGTATTTAAAGTACAAATTGGAGCATTCAGAAATCCAATTGCACCAGAAACTTTTGCAGGAATGAGCCCATTAACAGCAGAAACAACTCCTCAAGGTTTAACTCGTTATACAGCAGGTTTGTTTACAAAATTCAGCACAGCAGATAAAGTAAAAAATGAAATTAGAGATTTAGGATACAGAGACGCTTTTGTGGTAGCATTTTTAAACGGAAAAAGAATTCCTATTAACCAAGCACTTGAAATGAGTGGCTTACCTCCTATTGCTACTAACAATACTCCAACAACTAATAATAGCCAACAACCAGTAACAAATAACGAGCAACCAACAACCAACAACCAACAACCAACAACTAACAACCAGCAACAAAACGTAGCTAGTGTAGGAGGTTTATTTTATACGGTTCAAATAGGAGTTTTCTCTCAACAAGTAAGTGCAGATAAACTATACAATATTCAACCCCTGTACACAGAAGTTGCTCCTAATGGCTACATACGTTACAACACAGGAATTTATAACAATATTCCAAAAGCTACTGAAGCAAAAAACATAGTTGTAAATGCTGGAATAAAAGATGCGTTTATTGTGGTTTATTTTAATGGAAAACGAATTACTCCTGCTGAAGCAGAACAACTGATTGCTGATGGAAAAGCGACCTATTCTACTGCTTCTAATATGAATGTATTGCCAACAGTTGGAGGCCGAACTAATCAATCTATAAACCAATCAACTAATCAACCAATTAACAAATCAACCAATCAATCAACAACAAATAATCAGCAACCGAACAACCAATCAACTAGTCAACCAATTAACCAATCAACCAATCAACCAACAACTAACAACCAACAACCAACAACAAATAACCAGCAACCAACAGCCTTACCAATTGAAGAAGGAGTTTACTTTAGAGTTCAAATAGGAGCATTTAAAGATGAAGTACCACTAGATATTGCAAATAAATTTTTAAGAATTGCTAAAAAAGGAATCAAAAATTATAAAAACGAAAGTGGTTTAACCGTTTATTCAGTAGGAAGTTATAAAACATATGATGCAGCAGCAGCGGCAAAAGCAGAAGTAGTTGCCGAAGGAGTAGTAGATGCATTTATAGTTGCATATAAAGATGGAACTAAAATAACAGTGGAAGAAGCAAAAGAATTATTGAATAAATAGAATGGAAAATTTTGATAAACAACCTCAGGAAATAGATACCGACACAGATGTTCTTCTCGCTCCAGATGAAGTAGCAGTTTCAGGAAAACAAATTATACTTTACAACGATGAATTTAACACATTTGATTTTGTAATTGAATGTCTTGTTAAAATTTGCAAACACGATATTATACAAGCAGAACAATGTACTTATTTAGTTCATTATAAAGGTAAGTGCTCCGTAAAAACAGGCAGCTACGGAGATCTAGAACCTTATTGTATAGCATTACTAGAAAAAGGATTAACAGCACAGATAGAATAATTATGAAAAATAAATTTTCAATTACAATAGCATTAACAACATTAATAATAACATCTTGTGTAAACAAAGTTCCTATTACTGGGCGCAAACAAGTGAGTTTAATTCCTGAATATGAATTAGTGAACATGAGTTTAACTGAATATCAAAAATTTTTAGGAGAACATAAACCATTATCTCTATCGGATAGTAGAGCACAAATGGTAAAAAACGTTGGCGTAAAAATTCAAAATGCAGTTACAAAATTTATGAATGACAAAGGTTTATCAAAACGTATAGAAGGTTATCAATGGGAATTCAATACTGTAGATGAAGCTGTGGTAAACGCTTGGTGTATGCCTGGAGGAAAAGTAGTAGTATATACCGGATTATTACCTGTTACACAAGATGAAGCAGGCCTTGCTGTAGTTATGGGGCATGAAATTGCTCATGCAATTGCACGTCATGGTAACGAACGTATGAGCCAAGGAATGGCTGTACAGTTTGGTGGATTATTACTTTCGGCAGCATTGCAAAATAAACCTCAAGAAACACAAAATTTATTTTTACAATCATACGGACTAACTTCTACTTTAGGAATACTGAAATACTCTCGTACACATGAAAGCGAAGCAGATAAAATGGGGTTGGTGTTTGCTGCAATAGCTGGATATGATCCAAATGCTGCTGTATTATTTTGGGAAAGAATGGCAGCACAAGGCGGACCAAAACCACCTGAATTTTTAAGCACCCACCCAAGTGATGAAACTAGAATAGCTGATATCAAAGCTTTTTTGCCTGAAGCAATGAAGTATTATAAACCTCAATAGATTAATTTACACTATTCAATACCCCTTTATCAAAAGGAGTCCAAATGCCAACTTGAATATTTGCTTTTTTCAAAGCATTTCCAGTCCATACATTGCACGTCTTAAACATACTGTAACAGCCAGTTGCTTCATAAAAACAATCCGAACTATTATACCCATCATGGTTTATTCTAATGGGAGTATAACCACCCTCCAATTGAAATGAGGAAGCTATGTATTCAAAAAGTTTTTGGTATTGTTCTTCAGAAATAAAAATTGATTTACATAATTCTCCTTCTTTGGGTTTATACCTTCTATATGTTATGTGCATTGCAGTTGAGCCCAAACCAAATGCGGCATTAAATGCTGTAGAAAATTTTAAATCAGCCCAGGTAGGAGTATCTAAATAAAATCCTTTATCACCCCACCCCATTGCTATAAAATTGAATGTGGAATCAACAGCTTTAAAATCTGAATACGGAAAATGTCCATTCCAGTTGATAAAACTAGATTTTACGGGAAATACTAAATCAGTATGAACGCCATTGGATAAAACAAAAATTTCAAATTCTTTTTTTTCTTTTACTGGATGCGAATTAACTTTTATGTATGGTAATAAAAAAGCAAAGGCAATATAAATCAGAATCAAAGAAACAAATACAAGTAAGGTTTTGAATAGATACTTAAATATTTTTTTCAAATGTGGTTTCATTCAAAAATTGAGTTTAAAAGTACTAACTCAAATTTTGAATAATTATTACTTTAGAAAAATTAAATAGAATTGTATTCTACTTCATCAATCACAATCCAATGATTCCCATAGTTTGTGAGCATGTCGTTTAAAAAATTTCGGTCGGGTAATATTTTTGCTTCGAAACTATTTAAAATTACTTTGGAACCCAACAATTGTTTTTCTTCCCATTGAGTATTGGAAATAATTTTGAAATAGGATTTGTTGTTGGTGTATTTTCTGTATTGAGGAAAGGTCATTATTCAAAATCGGGATATAGCAAATATTTTTTTCGAATTACTTTAAATTTTTTAATCCCTTCTTGCCATGATTTTCTAATCTCCTCTTCTCCTACTCCATCTTTAATTTGTTTTTGAAGAGTTGCGTTTCCTGCATGAAAATTAAAGTTTTGATCAAAAAAAGTAGTTTTGTCGGGTGTATTTTGATACGTCCCAACCAGCCAAAACAAATAGATTTTTTTGTAATTTTTAATATACTCTGCTCCAAAATCAACTAAATTATAGCCATTGCAAACTTGTCCTTTGTATTTTGGATCTGTAGCACCTGTTTTAGGTTTAGGAGTAAATGAATAATTCCCTTTTTGCAAAGTTGGATGTCCGATAATCTGAAAAGGCAAATCAGTTCCCCTACCTACTGAAACTACAGTACCTTCAAACAAACCTAAGCTAGGATATAAATAAACAGAAGCCATATTTGGTAAATTCGGAGATGGTTTAATTGGTAATTCATAAAAATCTTTATGTGTATAATTTTCAGATATAATCACATTCAATTTACACTTTACACCATTTTTTAGCCAACCTTCGCCATTTATCATTTGCGCATATTCTCCTATCGTTAATCCATAAACAATTGGCACAGGATGCAAACCCAAGAATGATTTAAACTCATTTTCTAAAACAGGACCATCAATATAATATCCATTTGGATTTGGTCTATCTAAAACAATTAGTGTTTTATTGCTTTCTGCGCATGCCTCCATCACATAATGTAAAGTTGATAAATAAGTGTAAAATCGTACTCCTACATCTTGTATATCAAACAAAACAATATCTACATCTTTTAACTGTTCTGCTGTTGGCTTTTTATTTTTTCCGTAAAGTGAAATAATGCTTAACCCTGTTTTCTCATCTTTCTCTGATTTAACTTTTTCACCAGCATCTATAATACCTCTAAAACCATGCTCAGGACAAAAGACTTTTTTAATTGTAATTCCTAAGCTTAATAAGCTATCAACCAAATGTGTTTTATTGATTGTTGAAGATTGATTGGCTACTACTGCAATATTTTTACCTTTTATTAAAGGCAAATACTCTTGGATTCTTGACGCACCCGTTTTTATTTCTGTAGATTTTTTTACAACATTATCAATTGAGATTATTCCTTGTGAAAAAACAGATAGTTGGCATATATAAATAAGAAAAACTGATGCTAAAACAATTTTAAAGCGCATACAAGTAAAATAGTATTTTTGTGTAATTAACCTCAAAGCTAATTAAAATTTGAATATTGAATATTTTATAGCAAAACGAATTATTAAAGGCTCTGATGGCACACATCAATTTTCGCGCCCAATTGTTCGTATTGCAATTTTAGGGGTAGCACTTGGAGTTGCCATTATGATACTTGCTGTGTCTGTGGTTACAGGATTTCAAAATGAAATAAAAAACAAATTGGTTGGTTTTGGCGCTGATATTCAAATAACTCATTATGATAGTAATTCAAGCAATGAACCAAGCCCTATTGATATTAAACAAGATTTTATTTCGCTTTTAAAAATAAATGAAGAAATAAAACACATTCAAACTTACGCCACTAAAAGCGGAATTATAAAAACAAAAACAGAAAATGAAGGAATTGTTTTAAAGGGTATAAATTCAGATTATGATTGGACATTTATCAAACAAAATTTAATTGAGGGGAATACTTTTACTCCCAGTGATACTATTTGCAAAAGCATTATTATCTCTAAATATCTAGCAGATAAACTTGCATATAAACTTAACGACAAAGTTGTAATCTATTTTATTATACAAAGAAACGATAGTTCAGGACTACGTACTGATATTACTGGAAAAGATTTTTACATCAGTGGAATTTATTCAACTGGATTTGATGAAATTGATAAAAATCTTGCACTAGTTGATATTAATAGAATTCAAAAAATAAACAATTGGGATAAAACTCAAATTGCTGGTTTTGAAATTTCATTAACTAATTTTAATAAAATTGATGAAATTGGAGAAGAACTGGACTATCTTGTAGGAACTGAATTAATGTCGCAAACAATAAAACAACTCAACCCTACTCTTTTTTCATGGCTTGATATGATAGATGTAAATGCTATTTTAGTTTTAGCACTTATGGTTATTGTGGCATGTATAAATATGATTGCTACTTTGTTAATTTTAATTCTTGAGCGTACGAATATGATTGGAATTTTGAAATCACTTGGCGCTGGTAATACTAAAATCCAAAAAATATTTTTAATTAATGCTGCATACATTTTAGGAAAAGGATTATTATGGGGAAATTTTATTGCAATCCTTGTTTCATTAATACAACTGAAATTTGGTATTTTCAAACTCAACCCAGAAAGTTATTATATATCACAAGTACCAATAAACTTTAATATTATTCATATATTACTTATCAATACTGGCACCTTATTAGTGTGCATGCTGATGCTAATTTTCCCAAGTTTGTTGGTTTCAAAAATAACTCCAATAAAAGCAATAAAATTTGATTGATAAACTGATAAAGATCAAAAAAAATCAAAAACGGATTAGTATATTTGCAACGCAAAAAAAATCAGAATCTATGCTTTCATTTAATAATACAGAAGTTGCTTTTGCTGGAAAAACTAAAAAAGATTTAAATCGTTCGTATTGGTTATTTAAACTTGTTTCAAATCCAACTTTTGTTAGCATAGGAAAATCACTTACAACATTTGCTATAAATACTCATCTTCCTATTAAGGGAATTATTAAAGCAACCATTTTCAAACAATTTTGCGGAGGAGAAACAATTGATGAATGTACTAAAGCAATTGATGAACTTGGCAAATACAACATCGGAACCATTTTGGATTATTCTGTTGAAGGAAAAGAATCTGAAAAAGATTTTAATGCATGTAAAATTGAAACAATAGCAACTATAAAAAAAGCAACAGGTAATAAAAATATTCCATTTTGTGTATTTAAAGTTACTGGCTTGGCTCGATTTGAACTATTACAAAAAATTACAGAAAAGGTAAAACTAAACTCGGAAGAAGAAAAAGAATTTGATAGCGTTTTTAATCGAGTTGATGAAATTTGCAAATCTGCAAATTTGGCTGCTGTACCTATTTTTATTGATGCTGAAGAGAGTTGGATTCAATTAGCAATAGATGATTTAGCCAATGAAATGATGCTGAGATACAACAAAGAAAAATGTATCGTTTATAATACTTTTCAGCTTTACAGAAAAGACAGATTGGAATATCTAAAACATTCTTTTGCTTTAGCACAACAGCATAATTATTATTTAGGAGCAAAGCTTGTACGCGGAGCATATATGGAAAAAGAAAGAGCAAGAGCAATTGAAAAAAACTATCCATCACCCATACAAGAAACAAAAGCAGATACAGACAAAGATTATGATTTGGCAGTAAATTTTTGTGTAGAAAACATCAAAAAAATTGCATTTTGTGCAGGAACACATAACGAAAAAAGTTCAATGGATTTAGCTTTGTTAATGCAGCAAAAAAGCATTAAAGGCGAAAACAAACATATTTATTTTTCACAATTACTTGGCATGAGCGACCATATTAGCTTTAATCTAGCTAATGCAGGATTTAATGTTGCAAAATATGTTCCTTATGGACCGGTAAAAGAAGTACTACCTTATTTAATAAGAAGAGCACAAGAAAACACATCAGTAAAAGGACAAACAGGAAGAGAATTGAATTTAATTATTAAAGAGAAAGCAAGAAGAAAAGAGAATAAATAAATTTTATTTTATTTCAGTATTCTTTTTGAACTCTTGTTCTGTTATAGGTGTCCCGTCCTTGAAATAGTAAACAGCACCAAAATTGGTTTCTTTTTTCTCATAAAGCACTCCTTTATTCCCAATTACAACAATCCTTCTTGTAACATCTACATTACCTTCTTTTGTTTTTTCTTCGGTTACGCCAACAGGGTATTTTTTTGCTAATTCATTTTTAAATAAAGCTTCATTAGCAATTAAAATATCTATTTCTTTCAGTCTGTTTTTAGGGTATTCATCACTAGGCTTTAATTCGATTGCTTCGTTAAAAAACTTTTTAGCTTTATCATAATCCTTTGCAGTTACAGCAGAATCAGCCGTATTTATAGTTTGTTTATATTTTTTTTCAAAAGCTTTTGCAGCTTCTTCTTTAGCAAGCCTTTCTTTTTCGGCAGCATCAGCAATTGCTTTTTCTTTTGCAAGTTTTTCTTTTAAGGCAGCATCTGCTTCTGCTTTTTCCTTTGCCAATCGAGCTTGTTCAGCAGCTTCAGCATCTGCTTTTTCTTTTGCTACTCTAGCCTTTTCAGCAGCAACAGCATCCGCTTGTTCTTTTTCTTTTGCTAAACGTGCCTTTTCTGCTGCTTCTGCATCAGCCTTTTCTTTTGCTAATCGAGCTTTTTCTGCAGCATCTGCTTCTGCTTTTTCTTTGGCTAATTTATCTTTTTCCGCATTTTCTGACATCAATTTATCTATTGCAGAAATTTTCTCTTTAGGGTATTGTTCTGTTGATTTTAAAGTTAATGCTTCATTATAGGCAGCTTTTGCAACATCATAATTTTTAGTAAACATAGCAGCATCTGCTTTTGCAATTGCTGCGCTATACTTATCATTTATTTCTTTTTCTTTTGCAGCTTTGTCTTTATCTGATTTTTCTTTTGCAGCTATATCGGCAAGTGTAGTATCTATTTCTTTTATTTTATCTTTTGGATATTGCTCTTGTGACTTAATTGATATAGCTTCGTTGTATGAAGCTTTTGCGGTTGAATAATCTTTTGCCAATAATGCTTTATCAGCTTTTGCTATAGCAGCAGCATATTTGTCGTTGATTTCCTTTTCTTTGGCTAACTTATCCTTCTCAGCTGTTTCTGCAATAATTTTATCTATTTCAGAAATTTTTGTCTTAGGATACGCTTCATTCGATTTTATTGTCAATGCTTCATTGTAAGCATCTTTTGCTGCTTTATAATTTTTCCCATTAAAAGCCAAATCCGCCTTACTGATAGCGGCATTATACTTTGATTCTATTTCTGCTGCTGCTGCACCTTTGTTTTTTTCTTCATTCGCTTTTTTTTCAATCGTTAAATATTCTTGCAACATTGATTTTTGAATATCATCATCCGAAACCATTTTATTATCATCAGATGTGTAATAAAAACTCATAAACGGTTTGCTAAATGTTTCTGTAATTTTTTGCAACATTTTAGGATCTTGAGGCAACTCAAACAAACTTATTTCAGGGCTAGATGAACCTTTTAATTTTTTTGCATCCTCAGCTGACATACCTATTGTAGAATAAATAAGCTTAATGGTAACATAACCTGGTTTAGTAATAAAAAAATTGTATTCTTCATCAGGTTTTAAGGTATAAGAAAAAGAGCCAGTTGCAGGAGTAATGATTTCTTTCGCTTTTTCATTATTAAAATTATATATACTCACAACAGCCCCAGCAAGCGGCTTTCCATCTTGCTTAACTGTACCATTTACTGTGTATTGAGCAAATAGAGTATTACCAATAAATAACAATGATAAAAAGAAATAAATTTTATTAGAAACCCACATATGCGATTTTTAAAATGGCAACAAAAATAGCTTTTAAAAAGTAAAGTTATGCAAGTTTTTTGCCAAACTTAAAATCTCCTTAAAGCCAACCATAATAATAAGTTTAAAACTATGCCAATTGCACAATAAAGTTATTAACAATTTAATTTTAATATCTTATTTGGGCTAATATTGCCGAACTAAACTAAGACTTATACTCCTCATGAAGTATTTAAAACTACTCTCTATTGCCCTATTGTGGGCATTTTCTTTTGGCACAACTCAAGCACAAACAGTAACAGTAACTGCTCCTAATGGAGGTGAGGTATTGTATGCCTGTCAGACATACACTATTACTTGGTCTCAAACGGGAAGCCCATCTAACTATTGGAACATTGATTATTCCTCAAATGGAGGAACGACTTGGACTTCAATAGCAAGTAATTTTTTAATTACAAATGGGCAATTTGTTTGGACAGTTCCAAACCTTCAATCAAATAATGTTCTAGTAAGAGTTACTGATTTTCAAAATGCGAGTACTACAGATGTTAGTAATTCTTTTTTTACTATAAATATTCCTATTACAGTTACTTCGCCTAATGGAGGTGAAACTTGGCAAGGTCTATCGAGTCAAACAATTACTTGGAATGCTCAAGGAACATCTGGTTCCTATAATATTGCATACTCAACAAATGGAGGTAGTACCTGGACAAACATTGTAACAAACTATGCTACTGGAACAGGAACATACAATTGGACTGTTCCAAATATCCCATCTACAAATTGTTTAGTAAGGGTAATGGATTTTGTTACAAACTGTATGGTTGATGTTAGTAATAGTGTATTTACTATAACAGCAGCTACACCTATTTTAAATACTCCTAATGGAGGAGAAACTATCTATATAAATTGTGTTTACCCTATTACTTGGAACACTTCAACTTTTTTCTCAACAGTACGACTTGAATACTCTACAAACAATGGTGTTTCATGGTTTACAATCATTTCAAGCACAACAAATAATGGTACATATAATTGGACAGTTCCAAATTCACAATCTACTAATTGTTTAGTTAGAGCGAGTAATACAGGAGATTTAAGTGTATTTGATGTTAGCAATGCTGTATTTACAATTGCGCCTTCTGTTACAGTTACATCTCCTAATGGAGGTGAATCAATTGTTGGTTGTACCACTTTTCCTATTACCTGGACAAAAACTACTTGTGTGGGAAATTGGAATATCGCTTATTCATTAAATAATGGAAGTACTTGGACAAACATTGCAACAAATGTTGCAAACACCGGAGTGAATAATCAAACTTACAACTGGTATGTTCCTAATAATTTAAATTCTACTCAAGCCTTAATTAGAGTTGAATCTTTTTCTAGCCCTGGAACATATAATGATGTTAGCAATGCTGTATTTACAATTAGTTCAAACAATAACATTGTTGTTACATCACCAAATGGTGGTGAATCTTGGATTGGTTGTTCAACTTATAATATTACCTGGACAAAATTAGCTTCTCCTTGTAATACATCTTATACATTGGCTTATTCATTAAACAATGGAACAACTTGGACAAACATTGCAACTTCAGTTACAGACAATGGCCTTGCTTCTCAATCATATTCTTGGTTGGTTCCAAATACACTTTCAAGTACACAAGCATTAATTAGAGTAACATCAAATGATTGGGCAAACATTAGCGATGTTAGTAATGCTGTTTTCTCACTTACACCAAGCAATGACATTACAGTTACAGCTCCCAATGGTGGTGAAACATTAACTGGACTGGGTTCTTATACTATCACTTGGACGAACTTGCCTGCTGCTTCTGGATTGTACAATGTTCAATATTCTACTAACAATGGAACTA
>CAZJUY010000034.1:0-23896 GCA_964549315.1 uncultured Chitinophaga sp.
GGGTGACGAAACAATCTCACATCGAGCGGAGTCGAGATGTGGTTCTGACAAAATACGAAACATAGTTTAAAAGTTAAAAGGAATCTGAAAAAGGTTCCTTTTTTTGTTTATTGAATACTAATAATAAGTAACATATTTATTGGATTTCAAATTGATTGTTCTTAATTTGGTGAAAATATTTTTACAATGCTACACACCCGAATTACAATTGCTTTTGCTATATCAGCGTCTGTTTTATTTGCTCAAGATTGGACAAAAAAAATGAATGATCCCAATGCTAACTTTTATGATATCCAAAAGTCGTTTAATAAATATTGGAAAAAAGAAGAACGCAAAGAAAAACTAAAAAGTTTTTTTATGCTGCAAAAACCAACCGAAGAAGAAAATGAAGGTTATATTATTTACAAACGTTGGGAAAATTTTGTGGAGCCTCGCGTTTACCCTTCAGGAGATTTGAATGTTTTAAATGAGGGAAATAAAGAATTAGAAAAACTAATTACAAACCCTGGAAACAGAAGTGCAATGATGGTTGGAGGCAACTGGCAATCATTGGGTGCAGGTGGTGTTGTACCATCAAATGGAGGAGGAGCAGGGAGAATAAATACGGTTCGTTTTCATCCAACAAATCAAAATATAATTTTCGCAGGAGCACCTGCTGGTGGTTTATGGAAATCTATCATTGGTGGTAACGCTTGGACTACCACTACCGATAATTTGCCAACTCTTGGAGTAAATGATGTAGCAGTGGACCCAACAAACCCAAATATTATGTACATGGCTACAGGTGATGATAATGGTGGTGATACCTATACTGTTGGTGTTTTAAAATCTGTTGATGGTGGATTAACTTGGCAAATGACAGGCTTGAACTATGCTGTTAACCAAACACGTAGAATGAGCCGTGTTTTAATTAACCCTAACAACACCAATATGATTTTTGCAGGAACAAGTACTGGCGTGTATCGTTCATTAAATGCAGGAATTACTTGGCATCGTGTATTAAATAATAATCCAATTAAAGATATTGAATTTAAACCAGGCGACCCTACTACAATTTACGCAGCTACTACAAAAAACTTTTATCGTTCTACAAATACAGGTGCATCTTTTACTGTAGTGAGCACTAGCTCTGGAGCGCCTAATTCTGTAGCTATTAGCAGAATTGCTATTGCTGTTACTCCTGCAAATCCTAATTATGTTTATTTTGTTTGTTCAGAAGCTACAGGAAATGGCTTTTATGGTTTATATCAATCAACGAACTCCGGTGTAACATTTACGCAAACATCTAATTCTCCAAATATTATGGGTTGGGATGTGGATGGTATGGATTCTGGAGGCCAAGGATGGTACACTTTATCAATAGCTGCATCACCTATTGATGCAAATGAAGTATGTGTGGGTGGTGTTAATATTTGGAGATCACCTGATGGTGGTGCTAGTTGGAACATTATTGGACACTGGTATGGAGGAGGAGGAACATCTTATGTTCACGCTGATATTCATGATTTAAATTATTTTCCTGATGGTTCTGCATTGTTTGCTGGAAGCGATGGAGGAGTTTTTAAACTGAACAATGGAGCTAATATTTGGGTAGATTTAAGTAATGGATTACAAATAGGACAAATGTATCGTTTAGGATGTTCTGTTACCAACCCAAATATTACTTTACAAGGCTGGCAGGACAATGGTACAAGCTTACAAAATGGAACTAGCTGGAATCGTGTGATTGGTGGAGATGGTATGGAATGTTTTATTGATTGGAGCAATGCCAATTATATGTATGGTGAATTTCAAAATGGAGCCTTACAACGATCTACCAATGGTGGCGGTTCTTTTTCTGACATAACAAATAATATTACCGAAGAAGGTGCTTGGGTTACTCCTTGGGTTCAAGACCCACAAACACCACAAATACTTTATGCAGGTTTTAAAAATGTTTGGAAAACTACAAACAGAGGAAATACTTGGACACAAATTTCTTCTTTTACTTCTAGTGGATTAACATCTCTGGCTGTAGCTCCTTCAAACACACAATACATTTATGCTTCTGCTGGTTCTGTTATTTATAAAACTACTGATGGCGGTACCTCTTGGAATAATATTACACCTCCCGGAACAGGTGCTACTTTAACTTACATTGCTGTAAATGCTACTAATCCTAATATGCTTTGGATAACTCGTTCTGGTTTTTCAATGGGTAATAAAGTCTATAAAAGCATTGATGGTGGAACTACATGGACAAATCTTTCTTTGGACTTACCAAACATACCTATAAACTGTGTGGTATCTCAAACAGGAACAAACGAAGGAATTTATGTTGGAACCGATTTAGGTGTTTACTATATTGATAATGATTTAACACAATGGATGCCGTTTAACAATGGTTTGCCAAATGTAGTGGTGGACGAACTAGAAATACAATACAGCAGCAATAAATTACGCGCTGCAACTTATGGAAGAGGATTATGGGAAACAAGCATTTACAACCCTTCTTCAACAGCTCCATTTGCAAACTTTACAGCTGATACTACAAAAGGTTGCCCAGGAATTACAATTAACTATTCTGATAATAGCACAAACAGTCCTATTGCTTGGTCTTGGACTTTCCCTGGCGGAACACCTGCTACATCTAATCTACCAAACCCTGCTGTAACATATAATACACCAGGTTTATATCACGATGTTAAATTAGTAGTTACCAATGCTTTTGGTGTGGACTCTGTTACCAAATACAGTTACATCAGCATTAGCCCACAAATACAACCTGTAATTACTTTAAATAATAATGATACTATTTGTGCAGGACAAGTAATTCAATTGGCTTCTAGTTTTGGTTACCAATACAAATGGCATCCAAACAACCAAAGCTCACCGCAAATAAATGTAAATGCTACTGGTACTTATTCTGTAACGGTTACAGATGTTTTTGGTTGTGCAGTTACTTCCGATTCTGTAAACATTACTGTATTGCCTTTGCCTACAACACCTACTATTACAATTAGTAACGATACTTTATTTTCTAGTTCAGCTACTAACAACCAATGGTATTTAAATGGAACTTTAATATCAGGAGCAACAGATACTTTTCATGTAATTACAGTTGCTGGTGGAGTTTATTCTGTGAGTGTAATGGATAGTTTAGGAATGTGTTCTTCTACTTCTGCCAATTTTGTTGGCTTTGATGAACTAACCAATTTTGGTTTTAACTATTCTGTTTACCCAAATCCGAGTAATGATATTGTGCATGTGAATTTACAAAACACAAGTAACAATGCGCTGAGTATTGAACTTACTGATGTTTTAGGAAAAATAGTTTATGCTAAAACCAATTTTGCATTTACTGGAAAACAAGATGTACAAATTGATTTAAGCAATCTGAAAAAAGGAATTTACTTTTTGAGTATTAAAAATGCTTTGGGTACTTCTACTAAAAAGGTAGTTAGAAATTAATTTTTGTTTGTAATCTTTTTGTAGCTATTTCAATAATTATTTTGTTACCAAGTTCCACCAGGTGAAAATAAAAAATCTGTTGAAGAATCAATGTCGTATAGCCATTGGTAACCAATTGTTTCTTTTGCACAAAATGGTTTTAAAAGAGAAATCATTTGTTCATAGCCTTCTATTGTTAAATCGCAAAAGAAATTGATTTTGTCAGAGGTTTCAATTCCTATGTCTTCGTTTGAAATGCGAAGTGTTAAATTGCAGTTACGAGCTTGAATAAAATCCACTTCAGAAAGATTGAGTTGTTTTTTATTTGAAATAATTGTCTCTTGAATAACTTCATTGAATTTAATAGCTTGCGACATATCAAAGTCATACAGCCTAACAATATTTTCTCCGTAGGCATTTATATTATCTATATAGTCAAGTGTCATTCTTGCTCGTATGTTTTTGATGAATCAGTTAAAAGCATTTGAATTTGAGTCATTTCTTCTTCTGTTAAATTACGCCATTTGCCAATAGGAATATCTAAATTTATATTCATAATACGGTAACGCTCCAGTTTTACAACTCTGTATTCCAGGTGCTCACACATGCGTCTGATTTGTCTGTTTAATCCTTGAGTAAGAATAATTTTAAAAGAAAATTTATCTATTTGTTCTACAAAGCATTTTTTTGTAACCGTATCTAAAATGGGAACACCATTACTCATTTTTTGGATAAAAGATTTTGTAATGGGTTGTTTTACGGTAACAAAGTATTCTTTTTCATGATTGTTTCTTGCACGAAGAATTTTATTTACGATATCTCCATCATTGGTTAATAAAATTAATCCTTGGCTGTCTTTATCAAGCCTACCAATCGGGAAAATACGTTCACTGTAATTGATAAAGTCTATAATATTATTTTTTTCTCGAATGGTATCGGTAGTACAAACAATGCCTCTTGGTTTATTAAAAGCTAAATAAACCGGTTTGTTATTTTTTTTAGAAATTAATTTACCGTTTAATCGAATTTCGTCAGTAGCAGAAACTTTAGTTCCCATTTCTGCAATTATACCATTTACTGTTATTTGCTTTTGCTCAACAAGTTTGTCGGCTTCTCTACGTGAGCAATAACCAATTTCACTAAAATATTTATTGATGCGAACTAAATTATTTTGTTCGTTAAATTCCATTTGTCATTGTTTTTAGTTTTTGAATTATCATGTCAAAGCGTTCGTCTCTTATTTCGTAAAACAAATTTCCCAAAATAGCTTCTTGCTTCGCCTTATCATTCAATATGCTTTCAAATTCCTTTTTCAAAAATAGCTTTACATCCTCTTTTGCTATTAATATTTGTTCTGCAATGTCTACTCGGTTATCTATAACATATACAATATCTTCAAAATCATGGCTGGTTCTGGGTTCTTTTTTTCCCCTGTTGTTGTATGCTTCAAATTTGGTTGCTAAAAAATAGGGTAAAGGTAAAATTTGAATTGTTTGTTCTTCTACTTCTACAGTTTCTTTTAAAACAAACCCTGGAGCAAACCAAGGATTAGCTGGAGCCCAACCAATTGCTTTGGTATTCATCACATCTAGTTTTATATCATCGTATCTAAAACGGCAAATCACATTGTCTTCGGCAGTTTGTGTAAATCCTTTTATTTTTAGTTCTTCTCTTATGTTCTCTAATTCGCCAATGCTTGCAATAGATAAGCTAATGTCCACATCTTTAGTGGGGCGTACATCTTCGGCTGCTGGGTCGTTGATATATAAACCAACTGTGGCACCACCTACATAAATCACTTGGTTATTTAATTGACCTAGTGCTCGTGCTATTTTTTTGATTACACCTTTATTGATGTTTGCATTCTTCATCCTATTCTATTTTTTAATTCTTTCAAAGCCAATGCTTTTTCCCTTGCTTTGCCAATACGTAAGGCATCTGTTAAGGCTAACAGCTCATGTAGTTTCGGGTCGTTTAAAGCTGCTTCAGGGACTGAATTATACAGCGGTACAATGCTTTGTCCGCGTATATTTCCTTTGGCATAAGGCCAAACAAAATTTTCTGCACTATCTATTTGTTGCAAAAGTGGCATTGCGCTGTGGGCAGTAGCTATACCTCTTACCACTGCACCTGGTTTTTGAGGGAAAACGTACGCAAGACCAAACTGCAGAAATTCCAGTAAGGACGATTTCATTACCAATTTGCCATTTCCGTAGAGCAGACCTGCATATTGTGAACGGGCTACCGATTGACTTACTTCTGACTGACTCATTTTTAAGGCTTCAGCAAGTGGTTTTTGTTGCCATTTGTCGTTATCAATAGCTATTATTTTCAGTAAAATGACAATATCCTGTGGCTTCATCTTTTAATTATATTTTTATGGTTTCTTATCTATATTGCATATTGCGATATGCAATATTAGTGGTAATTTTATTGAAAACCAAATGTTTTATTAAAAATATCGCATATCGCGATACGTAATAATTAAGATAATACATTGTTTGGCGTAGCGTCTCGCTAGGTCTTTTCTAAAAATGGCGTCAAGCCATAATTACATTATAAATTTTAAACAAATAAATATACATCAAACATTTATAGGCTAGAAGCCTAATTAAAAAGAACGTAGCGGGACGCTACGCTCAACGGGGGAGTACATACTAAAATTCTTCAGTTTTAACTTTTTTGAAAAACAGCTTGAACTTATCGTAGTATTTAAAACCTAGAATGTTGTCAGCTTGTTTAATCAAGCCTTCACAAGTCAAAATATTTCTTTTACATTGCATAGTCGCCAATTCGCTTAGCCTAATATGCTGATTACAAATGGATGAAATATGAGCTTGGTGATCTTGTGAATTTTTATGTTCAAACCATTTGGATTGATATTCAGTAAATATAGTAGATGGTTTATTGCTATATATAAATTCTATTTGTGTATAAAAGTTGACTATATCTATTACGGCTATACCATAAATTTTCAATAAATCTTTTTTATCTATAGAATTATATATTGCTGGATTTAATTCAATCAATGCAAGTGTTGATAGCAGACCTGGGTCATTACTGCCAATATATTCAGCAACAGAATTGTAACCTTCAATCGCATGCTTTAGTCCTTCTTTTTTACTATGCAAATCTTTTTTAATTAACCCTTTGGTGAGCCACCTGTCATATCTGTATTTCAAATATCTCAAAACAAAAACAATAATTGCACCTATTATACCGGCTAAAATTGTTTTCCCTTCTAGTTTATTTATTTCGTCAAAAATATTTATTTGTGTTAGGCCGTTAAACATATATTTAATTTGATTTTTGTTATGTTTCTATTAAATTTTCTATTACGTTTTTCATATATGCAAAGGGGTACTTAATTAACTTCTGTGTTTCCATGGACAAACATTTATAAAGATATAAATGTCCACTCTCTTAAATTTATTTGCTGCTTGGTACTGCATATTATTTTACTTTTATTTTAATATGGTCAAAGTTTAATTTAGATAAAGTGTCTATGTTAAAAGGAAAGTTATATGTCTTGAAAAAGTCATTTAAGTTTTTTTCTTTTAAGTTTAAAGAGTTTCTTGTGTATAAATTACCTTTGTCAGCCCATGCGTTTGGAACATAAATGAAAAATGTTTTCCCGTTTTCAAATATGCCAACTTCCGAGTCATTTAGATTATAATAGTTACCCACAACAAAGCTGTAGTTTTTTGTTTTGTCTGTTGCATGTACGCTAATTCCTAATGTTGGTTTGGGGATATTTAAGTCAGTGTCAATTCCGTCAACCCACATAATTAAGCTATGATAGAATAAAAGAGAAAAGGCGGTGTCCAATTTCAAAATGGTCCATTCTCCTTTTCTAAAGAAGTCCACCGAATATTCTTTGATGCCATGATTACCAAAGTGTTTGTCCCCACTGCGGATTTTGCCAAATACATAATTGGTGTCCGAGTTTTGGAAAGCGAAAAAATTTGTATAAGCGGTGTTGTCTATAGGAATTTTTAGGTCTTCTTTAGCGGCTTTCTTTAAAATTGATTTTTTTTCTATTGAACCGCTGTTGTCGGGGCAGCTGCACGTCAAAAGAACTATAAATGTTAGTATTAATATTTGTCTTATGGGTTGCACCTAATTATGTTATAGAGAAGAGGCCTTTCAGTATTTATCATTTTCAATTATTTATTTTCGGTAGGATGCTTCTATATTTAAAATTATCCCCCAATAATAAAGCTAAAATATAAAAAAGGAAACAGCTTCAAAAATTATTTTGGAAAATTCCTAAAAACGTGTAGCTTTGAGATATTGTTAAACTAAAAACACAAAACACATGAAACTAAAAACATTATTTTTATCAGCAGCATTTTTGCTAATTACTACTATTGCAAGTGCTTTTACTATTAACTATTACAATAAAGATTCACAAAAACACACAATGGAAGTAAAATCAAATGGTTCTACTCAAAAAGTAGAATTTTCTGCTTCTACTACTGGTGCTACATCTATTCAAACTAGTGCTTCTGAAGTAGAAATTAAAACTTCATGTGGTTGGGTAAAAGTAAAAAATGGTGCAAAAGTTACTATTAAAGATGGTTGTATTAAAGTAGAGTAATTATTTACAAGATATAATTAAAAAAGCTCCCGAATTTTTCGGGAGCTTTTTTGTTTTTAAAGTATGATTAAACTTTTAACATTCCACGAAAGGCTCTACCAGCATAATAAGATTCTGCACCATTGTGGTACACAAAAACAGTCCCAAAACGGTAATCAGCAAAAATGGCTCCGCCTAGTTTTCTGATGCTATCTGGTGTTTTTATCCAACTAGATGTTTTAGAATCAAAGTTTCCTAGTTTTTGTAAGGCTCTGTATTGTTCTTCATCTAGCAGTTCTACTCCCATTTCAGTAGCCATATTCATTGCACTATTTTTTGGCTTATGTTCTTTTCTTTTGTTTAATGCTTCATGGTCGTAGCAAAAACTTCTTCTTCCTGCAGGGCTTTCTGCTGAGCAATCACAAAAAATATATTCTCCTGTTTTTTTATCAAAATTAATTACATCCGGTTCGCCACCTGTTTTTTCCATTTGATTTAGCGTCCATAGTTTGTCGGCATTCGCTTCTAGTTTTGCTTTTACTTTAGCCCATTCAATACCTTTGTGTCGGTTCATGTTTTTTTCAAAACGTGTTTTTAGGGTTTTCAGTAATTCTTTTTGTTCTTCTGCTGATAGTTTATTTTTGCCCTTACTCATAATATGAAAAAATTTAAGCTACTAATTCTGCAATAATTTTATCAATGCTTACACCTTCAGCTTCAGCTTTGTAATTGCGCACTATACGGTGGCGTAAAATAGCATTTGCTACTGCTTTTACATCTTCAATATCGGGTGAGTATTTTCCTTTTATTAATGCATGGCATTTTGCTCCTACAACTAAAAATTGTGAAGCTCTTGGTCCTGCACCCCATGATAAATAGTTGTTTGCTACATCCATTGCATGCGCTGTATTAGGGCGTGTTTTTGCTGCTAGTTTTACTGCATATTCCAATACATTATCAGCAACAGGTATTCTGCGTACTAATTCTTGGAAATAAATTATTTCTTCTATTGAAAGTATTTTTTTTAATTCTACTTTTTTGTCGGAAGTAGTGTTTTTTACAACTGTAATTTCATCTGCAAGGTTTGGGTAATCCAACCATACGTTAAACATAAACCTATCCAATTGTGCTTCGGGTAGGGGATAAGTCCCTTCTTGTTCGATAGGGTTTTGTGTTGCAAGAACAAAAAATGGGTTTCCTAATTCGTAACGTTTTCCTGCAGCCGTAACCGAACGTTCTTGCATGGCTTCCAACAATGCTGCTTGTGTTTTTGGTGGTGTACGGTTTATCTCATCTGCTAAAATAATGTTTGCAAACAAAGGACCTTTTATAAATTTAAAATTACGGTCTTCACCCAAAATTTCGGAACCAATAATATCTGATGGCATTAAATCGGGTGTAAACTGAATACGATTGTATGTTAATCCCAATACATCGGCAATGGTATTTACCAATAATGTTTTTGCTAATCCGGGTACGCCCACAAGTAAACAATGACCTTTACTAAAAATAGAAATAAGTACATCTTTTACTACTTCATCTTGCCCAATAATTACTTTACTTATCTCGGCATTCAACAATTTGTATTTTTCTACAAAGCCATCAGCAGCTTCTACATCTGATTTATACATATTTTATTTTTTTATAAAATGAGAATCAAAAAAATTAATTCAATTTACTTATCCAAGGATGTTTAAAGTCGCAGCCTTTAAAGTCGTCAGCAATTTTTACAAATATGGCAGGCAATTTTTTTACTATCCATTTATCAATTACTGCTTGTTGTTTTTTAGATGTGGCACCACTTTGTATTCTTTGGTAATCATCTTTTAAATTGGCTTGGTGCGCTTGTATATTGGTTTTTAAGTAAAGAATACGATAAGCTTGTTTTCCTTCAGAAGTAGTAAAAGGCATTGGCTTAGTGTATTGCCCCACTTTTAATTTGTTTATTGCAAAAGCCACATTTTGGTCATATTGTCCAAGTTCATCCATTTCGAATCGGGTAGAGCCATTGAATGGATTTACAATTAATCCACCATTGTGTTTGCTTTCGGCATCGGTAGAGTAACGAGATGCTGCTTCTGAAAATGAAATAGTATCAGCAGCTAAAACATCGTAAATGCTATCCAATGCTAGTTTTGCTTTTAGTAAATCCATTGTTTCTACTTTTGGTGCAATTAATAAGCTACGAGCATCTACTTCTTCGCCTCTGCGTTCAACTACCTGAATAATAAAATATCCGTAAACCGTTTCAAATACAGGGCTTAATTCTCCTGCTTTTAAAGTAAATGCTTGAGCATCCCATTCGGGTACAAATTGCCCACGTTGTATTTTTTCATACAAGCCTCCTTTGTTGGATGATCCTGGATCTTCAGAATACAAAGCAGCCATCGTAGTGAAAGAGCTTTTTCCAGAAGCAATACGAGATCGGATATCCTCAATTTTTTCTTTCGCTAATTTTTTTGCTTCAGGAGAAATGCTTGGACCTTTTACAATTTGTCCTATTTCTACTTCTTCATTAATAAATGGTAATGAATCAACAGGTATTGCGTTGTAATATTCTTTTACTTCGTTTGGCGTAACGGTAACATCGCCAATGATTTTTCCTTGCATTTGTTGTGCAAGCAAAAGATTACGCATATTATCTCTAAAATCAACTTTAAAATCTTCGGTAGATTTACCATAGAATTCTGCAAATTTTTCTTCTGAGCCAAACTGTCGAATATAATATTGTAAACGTCTGTCCATTTCTTGTTCTACTTGCGCTTCGGTAACACTTAAACTATCTTTTTGTGCTTGTGCTAACAATAATTTTTGATACAATATTTCTTCAAACACTTTGCAACGCATACTGTCATTGTTTGGTTCGCCTTGGTCAATAGCTTGTTGAAATTGTGTATCCAACTCTGATTGTAAAATAGGATTATTGCCAACAGTAGCAATTATGCGGTCGATAATTCTTTCTTGTGCCACAGCAGCACTTGAAATTATTGTGAGACACAGTAATAATAGAAAATTATTTTTTATTTTTTTCATCAATGTAGATTTCAATTTTATTTTTGTTTAAAGCATCGTTGTAAACATCCTGCTTCATTTGATTAATTAGTTCTAATTTACGCTTATTTAAAATTATGTTTTTAATATTTTCTTTTTCAAATGCTAATGGCGATAATGAGTTACGTATTTTAAATCCTTTAATATTTACAAAATAGTTATGTAAAGAATCTCCAACTTCAATATACCTATTGTTTTGCAAAAATAGTTCTTTATTATAGGTTTGGATAGGTATTTCTTTTAATAAATCATCAAATAATAACCAAGATTCACCATCCAAATAAAAATTTTCTGCAAATTGATGACAATAGGTTGCTAATTGCTCAATATCTTTTGGATTGTCTGATTTATACCATTTTTTTAATTTATCAATTTGTGGTGCTTTTTTATTCACTTTCACATAAATTACTTTTATGATGTTATCCTTTAACCCAAAATTACTAGGATTATTGTTGTAATACTCCTCAATTTCTTGCACACTTACGAGTGTATCTAGTTTTTGTTTTACCAGCTCTTTTTCGTACGCATAAGTAATTAAAGAATTTCGGTAATCTTTTAATTGTTGTTCAACATTTTTTTGTTCTTCCGTTAAATTATCTTCTGCTTTTTGAATAACCAAGGTTTCTCTCACCCAATTATCAATAAATTTTTTTATAATATCCAAACTGTCTTTCCCTGAAACACCTTGGGGTACAATGTCTTTTATTTGTGATGAATACAATACCGCATCGTTTACTTTTGCGATGGTTTCGCCTTTGTCTTCTTCTGTTTGTTTATTATTTCCACAACCAAATAAAATAAGTACAGAAAAAAATAGGATATGTATGTAGGTGTTTTTCAAAAGGCTTATTAAACTAAAAAAGTTTATGGTGATTTTTTTTCACCATAAACTTTAAATGAATATTAATGGATAAACAAAAACTATTTAACCGTTGAAAGCACATTTTTATCAATGCTTACAGGGTATTTTTGTTTTAAACTTTCTATCCAGTTTTTTTCTAAATAATTTTGATAATCAGCAGTAACCATTCCTCTAGCATCGTTATATGATTTTGGTTCTGGTTTTAAAAGTTTGTTTACTACTACTATTACCACTTTTTTATCTGCACATTTAATATCGGCAGATGTAGCAGGAGTCCAGTTTTTATCAACGTATTCATTTTCTCCTTTTGTAAACCATTTACTTTCTGTTTGTAAATTCAATTGAGATGATTTATTTACTTCAGTTAAAATTTCTTTTTCTGTTTTTTTCTTTTTCATCAATGCACGAACTTGTTTTGCAACTTTTTCATCATTGCAAGTATAAACTGTTGCATCAGCACGCTCATCCCACATATAGTTAACTTTGTTTTTATCATAAAACTCTTTTGAACCAATTGTGTCTTTTACAGCTTTGCTCCATACTTTTTGATCAGTAAGTTCAAATAACAAAATCCCATCACGGTATTCTTGCATCAAAGCTTTAAATTCTGGGTATTTTCTGTCTAATTGACTTTCTTCATAAGCTACAACAGTTTCTTCTACATATTGCTTATACATTTGGTCAACCAACATTTTAAAATCTGTTTTTGCTCTTTTGCTTTGGTGGCTGTTTAAATATTCTGTAAAATTAGACTGTGTATAGTTTTTTTCTCCAATTGAAAATAATGGTTTATTCAATTTGGCTGCCTTTGTTGGTTCCCATTTGCCCTCAAAAATACTGCTATCCATTGCTTTATAAAACTCATCACGCATTTTTAGGTTTTCCTTAAACTTATATTCAATTTTGGCTTTTGCAATTAAAGAAGTACGTCCAACTTGTGAGCGAGAGTCTTTTGTTACTTTTCCTTTCAACTCATTTTTCATTTCATCAAAAGAAGGTAATCCACGTTTATCAATTAGTTTAATGATATGCCAACCATATTTAGTACGCATTGGTTGTGTGTAATCACCTTTGTTTTTAATATCAAAACAAGCTTTTTCAAACTCTGCAGGCATTTTACCCGTGCCAAACCAAGGTAATTCACCACCTTTTTTTGCTGATGTTTTATCATCAGAAAATTGTTGTGCTAATTCTTCGAATTTACTACCTGCTTTTAACTTGTTAAATAATTCAGTTGCTTTTGTATAAGCGTTTAATGAATCTTCTGCATTCATATTTGGAGTAGTTTTTATCATAATATGAGCAACTAAAACTTCTCCTTGTGCTTTTCTACGGTCGTGAATTTTCATAATGTGGTATCCGTAACTTGTACGAACAGGAGCAGAAATTTCTCCCACTTTGGTATTGTAAGCAACTGTTTCGAAAGGGTAAACAAGTGCTAATGCCGAAAAGTATCCTAAATTTCCTCCATTTTCTTTTGCTGATGGATCGCCTTTAGCAGCACTTTCACGTGCTAAAGCTGCAAAGTCTTCACCTTTTACAGCACGTTTACGGTATTCCATTATTTTATTATAAGCTTCTAATGTGTCTTTTGGTAATGCATTAGGGCTTACTTTCACAAGAATATGAGAAGCATTAATGTCTTCTTGCATACGAGCGTATGTTTCTTGTAATAGCTTTTCATTTACATCTTTGTCTGTTAAGTAGGGTTGTGCAAGTTGCTTGCGGTAGCCTGCTAATTCATCTCTAAATGCTTTAGCAGTATCTAAGCCCATATCTTCAGCTTCTTTTACTTTTAATTTAAAATTTACAAATAATTCAACATAATCACCCAATGATTTTTGATCAACTTCTTTGGTGTTGTTTTTATGATACACATTTTCAAATTCAGCAACAGTAACTTTAGAGTTACCAACAGTCATTAAAACAGCATCTTTATTTGTTTGTGCAAAAGTGGTGCTAACTAAAAGTGATGCAGTTATGCAAACAATTGATTTCTTTAACATCTCCATATTATTATTCTTTTTTTAGATTTTATTTTTAGGGTAACAAACGTACATAAAATTTTTGATTCTTTAGTCTCATTTTTCGGATAAATTATAGGTATAAATAGCTGCAATATTTGTTGTAAATAGCAGTTGCTATAAGTTTTAAGACAATCTGTAATCAGATTTGATTTTGTTAATTTTTGTTAAGCCACATAAAGGTTGTTAAACAGCTAATTTTACAGTACTTTTGGTAAAATACTATGATAATTAAATTCAAACATATTTGTATTCTTTTTTTGTTGCTTTTTATAGCCAATATAGGGCTTGCGCAAGATGAAGAAAAACCAAAGGTAGATACTGCAGATGCATCAGTAAAAATGATACAAGCAGGTAATTTCAAGTGTGATTCAGCTGCTGTACGCATAAAAAACAATGATGTAAAGGCTGCAAATAAATTATATCAACAAGCACAAGCAGACTATAAAAAAGCAGTGAAACTAAATAATAGTTCTTATGAAGCTTTTCTTCGTTTGGGTATGGTACAGGTTAAATTGAAGGATTACAAAAATGCTCTTATAAGCTTTGATAAAGCAATATTAATAGATAATTCGATAGGGGATGTATTTAGAGAAAGAGCCATGTTGTATTTAGCACAAAATAAAATAAAAGATGCGCTTCAGGATTTGAATTTTGCTCTTGATAAAAATTATGACGATGCCGAAGCTTTTTATCAACGCGGAATGATAAAAGAAAAAACAGAACGAAATGTACAACCTGCTTTAGAAGATTATGCACGTGCTTTAGAGATTAATCCAAATATGGAAGATGTATATTTTAAACGGGGAATAATTTATCATGATAAGCGTAAGGATTATGTGTTAGCACAAGCAGAGTTCACCAAAGTAATTGAGATTAATTCTGAAAACAACCAAGCATATTATTGGAGAGGAAAAACACGATATAATGGTGGCGATTTTAAAGGAGCAGATAAAGATTTGAGTCGGTTTTTGGATTATGAGCCTAATAATATAGAGGCTCTAATCACAAGAGGGGCAACACGTATCAACTTAAAAGATAATTCTGGTGCAGTTAGAGATTTTGATGAAGCAATAAAACTGGATCCTAAAAATGTGATAGCGCTTACTAATAGAGGTACAGCAAAAGCGGCAATGAAAAATTTCACAGGGGCATTGGAAGATTTAGATATGGCAATCAAATTGAAATTTGATTATTCGCCAGCATACCTGAACCGTGCAGCAGTTAAGTTTGCTACGGGAGATAAAAAAGGTGCTTGTAAAGACTTAAATAAAGCCGACAGCCTAAATAATGAAAAGGCTTACGATCTTATACAAAAGTATTGTAAGGATCAGTTTTAATACACTTTCTTGTTTTGTCATTTTTTCTTGTTTATATAGCTTAATGCACCAGATGGGCATTTGTTTATTTGTTCCATTATTTTATCTGAGCTTTCTCCATTTTCATTAATCCATGGACGTTCCATGGGTTTAAATACTTTTGGCAATCCTTTCCAACAATTTTTTGAATGGATGCATAAAGATTGTTTCCACACAATTACAATATCCTCATTTTCGTATTTTTTTATTTCGTTTGCTTCCATTTTATTATTTACGTTTGAAAATAAACCAACGATTAATTACGATAGGACAAAATGAATTTTTAAACAATACTTTTTTCTTTACAAAACCACCCAACTTATTGTCGTAAACCAAGCAGTAGTAACCTTTTTTGTAGTTAGAGATATCTACTGAATTTCCATAGCCTTGCTTTAGAATTACTCCATAAGGGTCGTATATTATGTAATACGTATCTCCCGAAAAGCTTAATGTTTGATTTTTATCAAGTATAGAATAGTTTATCGCTTCTTTTTTTGAATAATAGGTAATGATGTCAGAAAAACGGCTCATTTTATCGTATCCCTTTTGTTTTACTCTAAATTTATTTTCACCACTATGTAAAACTACTGGAACTGAATAAGAATTTGGAGTTGGTGTTCCAACGCCTGAAATTTCAGCAACTTTTACCCATTTATCAAAAATGTATTGTTCTACAGTATAAGGCAATGAGCCTTGTTCGTTTGCTGCTGTCCAGCTTACAAAGCCTTCTTTACTAACCTTTATTGAATTTATTATAAAGGTTGAAGAGATATTGTTAGACTTATTTTCTGTAGTACCTGATTTTCCTTCTCCATTACCTGCAATCAATATATGATTTGCGATAACAAATGAGATAATCAGGATAACGGTGTTAAAAGTTCGTTTCATTAGCTACTTTTTTTGAATTGCAACAAATTTAAATCAGACTATTAACAATAAAACTGTTAATATTAAAAGTAATTAACATTTGTCTGTTAATTAAGTTAAAATATTCAATAAAAATAAATATTTCAATAAATGTTGAAATGGTTAATAATTATTAGAATAGTATTTTAAAAAGCACATGAAATACCCTTACAAAGACATTTTAAAAAGAAAAACGAAGCCATTTCCGACTTCGTTTTTTTATATAATAAGATGATTTTTAAGAAAATGGGGCGAAAAAAATTAATTTGTTTCTTCCATCAAAAAGCCAAGCTTTTTCATATCATTCCAAAACTCGGGATAGGATTTTTTTACAACTTCTGGATTTTCAATAACAATTGCATCAAATTTTATTGCCAATGTTGCAAAAGCCATAGCCATTCGGTGATCATTATATGTTTTGATAGTAGGAGGTAAGCTGTTTAATTTATTTGGTTTCACTTCAATAGTATTATTTATTATATCTACAGTTATTCCAATTTTTTCTAATTCGTTTTTTAACGCTATAATTCTATCGGTTTCTTTTATACGTAAAGTATGCAATCCATTTAGTAGTATTGGAATTTCTAGCGCACTTGCAGTAACTGCTGCAGTTTGTGCTATATCTGGGCAATCGGAAAAATCGAAGCCAAAATGTTTGTCGTTCACTTTTATTTTACTCAAATGAATTTCATTTTGTCCGAAATTAGTTTTCACCCCAAAAAAAGTATATAAATCCGAAACAATAGAATCTCCTTGAAGGCTTGGATGGTTTAGTCCTTTTATTGTTAAATCACATTCATTTGATAAAGCAGCCATAGAATACCAATAAGATGCTGCACTCCAATCCGCTTCGATAGTGTAAGCATAATTATCTTCACTTTTTACATGGTAATTTTGTTTGCTAACAGATATACTATTTTCTTGCCATTGACCATAAACTCTGAATTCTTCCATCATTTTTAATGTCATGTTAATGTATGGACGAGAAGTTATTTCTGTGTCAAAATTTATTACTAAGCCGTTTTGTAATTCAGGAGAAATAAGCAATAATGCAGAAACGTACTGACTGCTCACATTGCCTTTCATTGTGATTTGTCCACCTTTTAAAATAGTTCCTGTTATTTTTATAGGAGCAAATCCTTCTTTTTCTAAGTATTCAATTTTTGCTCCCATATTGCGTAATGCATCAACTAAAACAGCAATCGGACGCTCTTTCATTCTTTCACTTCCAGTTAAAATGCGAGTTCCCATTTTGGTTGAAAAGTAGGCTGTTAAAAAACGCATGGCAGTTCCTGCATCTCCCACATCAAATGTTTCTTGTTGATTATTTTGATTTAATTCAGATAATATATTTTTAAGCGTTACTGTATCTTTTGCAGTTGCTAAATTTTTTATTTCAAATTTTTCGTGGCAAAGTGCTTGTATAATTAGCGCACGATTACTCTCACTTTTGGAAGAAGTTAACTCAATTGTTCCTTTTAGTCTTTTTGTGGGGTGAGAAATTCGAAGCATACAAATTCAGATTAAAAAATAGTTATTTCGTTATTCAAATATTTAAGAGCTTCAATTATTAAATCAGGTTTTGCTGTTTTGTTGATTTCACATTTTCCTATTTCGCTTAATAATGAAAAGTTGATATCAGAATCATCATTTTTTTTATCGTGTTTCATTAGCTCAATTAAGCGAGGAAAATCGCTTTCGTTGATTTTTGTGGGTTTATATGCAGAAATGATGAATTCAGTTATTTCTTTTAAACTGATTTTGCTAAGCTTGCATATTTTGTTTGATAAATAAGATTCTACAATCATACCCATTGCAATAGCTTCACCATGTAACAATGTTTTTTTGTTTAATGTTTCAAGCATAATCGTTTCAATAGCATGACCTACTGTATGTCCAAAATTTAATGATTTTCGAATCGTATGTTCATGAAAATCTTCTTTAACAATTGTATTTTTTATATTGATGGATTGTTCTATTAATTCATCACAGTTTTCTATTTCAGAAAAATCGAATTGTTTGATTTGTTTCCAATAGTTTGCATCTGCAATTAAAGCATGTTTAATAACTTCAGCAAACCCAGATAATATTTCACGTTTTGGAAGTGTAGATAAAAATTGTGGGTTAACAAAAACAGCTTTTGGTTGATTAAAAACACCAATTTGGTTTTTTATATTGTTTAAATCAATTCCAACTTTACCTCCAATTGAAGCATCTACTTGGGACAGAAGAGTAGTAGGGATGTTAAAAAAATCTATTCCTCTTTTATAAGTAGAAGCAATAAATCCACCCATATCAGATATAACACCACCGCCTAAATTAATAAATAAGGATTTTCTGTCTGCTTTTAATTCTGTTAATACATTCCAAATTTGTGTACATACCTCAATGTTTTTTTGTTCCTCACCACTTTCTATTTCTATTATTTCTGCTTCTTCAAACTTCGAAATTTTTGCTACCAATTGAGGGTAACAATATTTTAAAGAGTTTTCATCTGCTAAAATAAATAGTTTAGAATACTTGTTTTTATTAGAAGCAAAAAAGCGTTTTATGTCTTTCTCAATATTTTTATTGATATAAATAGTGTAGGATTGTGCAGTTATTTCAGACATATATTGCAAAGATAGAACGCTTTTTGAAAAATCAATATTGAGAGCAGATTAATTTTTGTATTTTCGCGTACTCAAAAAAAATCAATAAATATGGCATTCAGAAAAGCATCAAACAATATTTTAGAAACCATTGGAAATACTCCTTTAGTTAGAATTAACAATCTTACAAAAGACATAAAAGCTACTGTTTATGCGAAAGTGGAAACATTTAATCCTGGAAATTCTATAAAAGATAGAATGGCTCTTAAAATGATTGAAGATGCTGAGAAAGATGGAAGATTAAAACCAGGAGGAACAATTATTGAAGGAACCAGCGGTAATACAGGTATGGGTTTGGCAATTGCTGCAATTATTAAAGGCTACAATTGTATTTTTACTACTACTGATAAACAATCCAAAGAAAAAGTAGATGCTTTGCGCGCTTTTGGTGCAGATGTGATCGTTTGCCCTACAGATGTAGAACCGGAAGATCCTCGCTCTTATTATTCTGTATCATCGCGATTGGTAGCAGAAGTGCCTAATGCTTGGAAACCGAATCAATATGATAATTTAAGCAATTCTCAAGCACATTATGAGCAAACAGGTCCTGAAATTTGGGAACAAACGGAAGGTAAAATTACTCATTTGGTAGTAGGTGTGGGAACTGGAGGAACTATTTGTGGAACAGGAAGGTATTTAAAAGAAAAAAATCCAAATATTAAAGTTTGGGGTATTGATACATATGGCTCTGTTTTTAAAAAATATAAAGAGACTGGTATATTCGATAAAAATGAAATCTACCCATACATTACCGAAGGGATTGGAGAGGATTTTTTACCTGCCAATGTTGATTTTAATATAATCGACCGTTTTGAAAAAGTAACAGATAAGGATGCTGCAATTATGACACGTGAAATCACAAAACGCGAGGGTATATTTGCCGGAAACTCTGCTGGTTCTGCAATGGCTGGATTATTACAACTTAAAAATGAGTTAAAAGAAGGAGATTTAGTTGTGGTTATTTTTCATGATCATGGAACACGTTATTTGGGGAAAATGTTCAACGATGAATGGATGATGGAAAAAGGTTTTTTTGATAAAAAAGGCTTAGTAGCGAAAGATTTGGTTAATAACAATACCAACGGAAAATTAATTACAATTGAAAGCAATGATACTGTTGGAAATGCAGTAGCATTAATGAATAAGATGGATATTTCACAAATTCCTGTTTCAAATGATAAACGTATAGTTGGTTCATTGAATGAAAATATGCTATACAAAAAAATTGTTGCTAATCCAGATATTAAAAATCAAAAAATAGAATCGGTAATGGAAGCTCCTTTCCCTTTTGTTGATATTTCAGCACCAATTGATTCTTTATCGGCAATGATTAATGATAAAAATTTAGCCGTTTTGGTTAAAGATTTTAAATTAGACAAAACATATATCATCACTTGTTATGATATAATGAATGCACTAACAAAATAATTTATATGATTTTTTAATGGCAGTTTTTATTGACCAGTTAAATCGTAAAATTGAATTATCCTCAACTCCCAAAAGGATTATATCTCTTGTGCCTTCTCAAACCGAACTATTGTATGATTTAGGGTTGAGAGAGGAAGTCATTGGTATTACAAAATTTTGTGTTCATCCTAATGAATGGTACACAACCAAAACTAGGGTGGGTGGGACAAAAAAAATAAATTTTGATATTATAAATCAACTTCAGCCAGATTTAATTATCGGCAATAAAGAAGAAAACGAACAAACATTTATTGAAGAACTTATGAAGCGCTATAATGTGTGGATGAGTGATATTTATACATTAAAAGATGCGTATGATATGATTACACGCATTGGAACTATTGTTGGAAAGCAACAAGAAGCTACATTTTTAAAGTTAGAAGTTGAATCAAAATTTAATTCGTTTATAAATTATAATGAGACATTAAAAACAAAAAAAATAAAATGTGCTTATTTTATTTGGCGTAAACCATATATGGTTGCTGGTAACAATACATTTATAGATAATATACTTGATTTGTGTGGCTTCGAAAATGTTTTTAAAAATTTTGAATCTCGCTACCCTGAAGTAAGCGAAGAAATAATTTCAAAAACAAATCCCGAGTTAATTTTACTTTCGTCTGAGCCTTTCCCATTCAAAGAAAAGCATGTTGAAGAATTAAAAAATTTTTGTCCGAATGCAACAATAAAAATTGTTGATGGAGAAATTTTTTCTTGGTATGGCTCTCGCTTGTTAAAAGCTCCAGAATACTTCTCTCAATTGCTCAACTCAATAAAAACTGCTTAGTTCTTCTTCACTCAACTAATTCTTATTAGTTTTGTAATTCAACAAAAAAATAAATGTACTCCAAAAAGACATTCATATTTTTTATCACAGTATTGCTTTTACAGCTAAACTTTAAAACAAGTGCTCAAAAAGTAGGTGTTGTTTTAAGTGGTGGTGGTGCAAGTGGTGCTGCGCATATAGGCGTTTTAAAAGCTTTAGAAGAAAATAATATTCCGATTGATTATATTACAGGAACCTCAATGGGTGCAATGGTAGGTTCACTTTATGCTATGGGATATTCTCCTGAACAAATAGAAAAATTAGTTAAAAGTGAAAGTTTTCAAAATTGGTCGCAAGGGATAATTGATAATAAATATGCCTATTACTTTAAACGTGATGATAATAATGCCTCTTGGATTACATTAAAACTATCGCTGGATTCTGCTTTTGTATCCACATTACCAACAAATGTAATTTCGCCTATTGCTATGGACTGGGGTTCTATGGAAATTGCAGCGGCACCGATAGCGGGAGCAAAATATAATTTCGATAGTTTGTTTGTACCATTTAGGTGTGTAGCGTCCGATATTGAGTATAAACAGTCTGTTGTTTTTAGTAAAGGCGATTTAGCTCAGGCAGTGAGAGCTTCTATGTCCTATCCATTTTATATAAAACCTATCTATGTAAACGGAAAGCTTTTGTTTGATGGGGGGTTATATAATAATTTCCCCTCAGATATAATGTTTAACGATTTCTATCCTGATTTTATGATAGGTAGTAATGTGGCAGGTAACAATCCTCCACCTGATCAAGACAATATTTTGTCTCAAATTAAATCAATGCTTCAAAGTAAATCTAATTACGATATTTTGTGCGAAGCAGGTGTTATTATTGAGCCTAAAACAGACGTAGGTTTATTTAACTTTTCAAACATACAAGTAGTGATAGATAGTGGGTATGTTGCTGCTCAAAGAAACATGCCGTTTATTAAACAACATATCGAAAGAAGAACAGGTGTACTTGAGCTGGCTGCTAAGCGCAAGCAATATAGAGACAAACAAAAAAAAATTGTATTTGACAATATCTATATTGAAGGACTAAACACAAAACAAACAAATTATGCTTTAAAAATATTGCGCCACAAAAATAAAATAATTGAATTGGAAGATTTGAAAAAAGGTTATTTTCGATTAGCTTCAGATAATAAAATAAAATATATCTATCCACAAGCAAAATATAATGAGCAAACTGGTTTTTATGATTTGTTTTTAAAAATAACAAAGGAAAGAAATATAGTAACAGACTTCGGAGGTAATTTTTCTAATCGTCCAATTAGCATGGGTTATATTGGTATTCAGTACAATAATTTATCGCGTATTGCTACTGGAATAAATGCGAATTTTTATTTTGGAAAGCTTTATACTTCTGCGCAAATAAAAACTAGATTTGATTTTCCTTTTAAAACACCTCTTTTTATTGAGCCTGTCTTTACTTGGAATAAATGGGATTATTTTAAAAGTTCTAATTCTTTTTTTGAAGATGTAAAACCTGCTTATTTGATTCAAAGCGAAGAATATGGGCAATTAAATTTAGGTTTTCCTACTGATAAGAAGGGTAGAATTGTTACCGGAGGAACATTTGGTAGAATGACTGATAGGTATTACCAGACAACACAATTTACTCAAAAAGATACAGCAGATAGAACTGATTTTGATGTTGCATCTGCTCAAATTTATTATGAAATAAATTCCCTTAACAGAAAGCAGTATGCAAATCAAGGTGAGTATTTAAAAATTAAAGTGCAATATGTGAATGGTTTAGAAACCAATACACCTGGCTCTACAACAATTATTGATACATTGCCTGAGTATAAAAATTATCATGAGTGGGCAGTTTTAAAAATTAATGGAGAACGTTATTTCAATAGAAGAGGTACATTTAAAATTGGGCTTTTTGGTGAAGGAGTTTATTCTACACAAACGTTATTTAATAATTATACTTCCAGTGTGTTAGCTGCTCCTGCATTTCAACCAACACCCGATAGCAGAACTATTTTTAAAGAAAATTACAGAGCACATCAATACATTGCAGGAGGAATAAAATTTGTTGTTAATATTCGTAAAACAGTAGAAGTAAGAGCAGAAGGATATATATTTCAACCCGTACAGATGATGATTAAAAATACTGACAATAAAGTAGATTATAGTCAGCCATTTGCTTTCCAACATTATATAGCAACTGGTGCAGTTGTTTGGCACACACCTGTTGGGCCAATGAGTGTTAGTGTAAATTACTATGATCAAGTAAAAGACCCATTTTCTGTATTATTTCATTTCGGGTATATAATTTTTAATAAAAGAACATTGGAATAAAAAAATCCTGAGTATTGACTCAGAATTTTTTTTACTTATTTTTTCAATCTTTTTTTGATAAATCGAACAAGCAGAAATGTTCCAATTCCTAAAATTATCCAAAGAGGCCAAGCATACATTAAGCCAACAATAAAAGTTAAGAATCCATTCCATCCATTTCCAAAAGCATTTCCCATTCTACCCCAAAAACCAGGATTTTCGCTAGGTATATATTCAAAATCCTCATGTATGTAAAGATTGATGGTGCTATAATCTACTTGGTCTGACAAATATTTTAATTCTCCTTCTTTTGCCTCAATTTCTTCACGAATTTCGCCTAGTTTTTCTTCTATCTCTAGCATGTCTGAAACTTTTTGAGCCTTGCTTAATAGTGCAATATATCTTGCTTCAATTGCTTTTTTTGAATTTAACCGAGCTTGTATATCTACAAA
>CAZJUY010000034.1:23906-35123 GCA_964549315.1 uncultured Chitinophaga sp.
AATTGTGCAGTAACATCTTCTACAAGTATATTTTTTGAATTTACATCCGTTGCTACTTTTAACAGATTATTGATTAAGTTTTCAAAATCTTTATTTACAACACGAATAATTAAATTATTTGTAATACTATAAGTGTTTTTTTGCTCATTATCGTTAGCTATATAACCGTTACCAGATTTTACAAGTTTCTCTATCTCGGTTCGTGCTTTCAAATAATCGTCTACAGTAAAACTTAGGTTGGCAGTTTTTTTTATTTTTTCTGGTATTTTTATTTTTTGTTGTTCTATGTTTTTAGTTTTTGTCAAAGTTGCTACTCCAAAATTTCCAGCACCACTTTGATCCTTTGCATCTATTGGAGGTGAAAATTGAACCATTTCGCTCATAGGAGGAGGGCTTTCTTCATAAGCAATGTTTGTATCCGCTGATTTTGACTCATTGCTGTGGCATGAGGCTAGCATTAATAATGCTATAAGTGATAAGTGAATTGTTTTCATGTTTGTGAGATTTTTTTGTTAAACGATTAACTGAGTTTTTTATTATCAGTAATTTTATGATGCTGCATTATTGTATATTCCATAATAAAATTTATACTTTTATTGAATCAAAAAATGAGATTATGAGTATTTGGTTTAGGGAATATCAATTGCAGGACATTCAATGGATGTTAAAAGATAATATGTGTGAGGCTATTGGGATAGAAATTACAGAATTAACTCCAAATTCAATAAAAGGGAAAATGCCAGTTGATAATAGAACGGTTCAGCCGATGAAAATATTACATGGAGGAGCATCAGTTGCATTAGCGGAAACACTTGGTAGTATTGCTTCTAATTTAATAGTAGATAATTCAAAATTTGCTTGTGTAGGTTTGGATATCAATGCTAATCATTTACGTCCTGCAAGTAATGGCTTTGTTTTTGCTGAAGCCAAACCAATTCATATTGGGAAAAAAACACATGTTTGGTCTATAGAAATAAAAAATGAACAAGGGAAAATGGTTTGTGTTAGCCGATTAACCATGGCGGTGATTGAAATTGTAAAATAAAAATATGTGGAAAGAAGAGGATAATAAGTTGAAAAAAGAGTTTGTCTTTAAAGATTTTAAAGAGGCATTCCAATTTATGACTAAAGTTGGTATTGTTGCTGAAGAAATGAACCATCATCCTGAATGGAAAAATATTTACAACAAAGTATTTATTGAATTATCTACACACGATGCTGGAAATATAATTACTGATAAAGACAGAAAATTAGCATCTGCAATTGATTTAATTTATGAAGGGAATAAATAAATTTTATTTTTTATCTTTTTACTTATATTCTTTATTTGCCTTTTCGCAGACAAGTTCTAAATTAAATTTAGAAGTAGAAAAGCTTAAAAAAGATGAATCTTTAAAACATGCGCAATGGAGTGTGTGTGTTATGAATGTAAAAAAAGATTCTGCACTATTTGATTATAATAGCGCAACTAGCTTGATTCCAGCTAGTACATTAAAAATAGTTACCACTTCAGCTGCTTTAAACATTCTTGGTAGTGATTTTAAATTTGAAACAAAAATTGAATACGATGGTAAATTTGATTCAATAACTGGTGTCTTAAATGGAAATATTTATATAACAGGTGGAGGAGATCCCACACTTGAATCGGAATATTTTAGAGATAAAAAAGATTCACTTTCTGTTGTAGAAAAATGGGCTAAAATCATAAAAGAAAAAGGAATTAAAAAAATAGAAGGTTCTGTCATTGCTGATGCAAGTGTTTTTGATGAAAATACGATTCCTGCTCAATGGATATGGGCTGATATTGGTAATTATTATGGTGCTGGAGCAAGCGGTTTAACATATAGAGATAATAAAATAACGCTTCATTTTAAATCAGGTCTTGAAAATTCTAGCACTGAGCTTAAAAAAATATCTCCAAAAATATCAGACTTTATTTTAATCAATAATGTAAAAGCAGGAGGCAAAAAAGACAATGCATTTGTTTATGCAGCACCTTATGGATATCGCTATGTGGCAGAAGGAACTATACCTCCAAACCAATTAGATTATGAAGTAGATGCAGCAATGCCTGATCCAGCTCTGTTTTGTGCTCAAGAATTATTTGAGGCAATTAAAATGAAAGGTATAAATATTAGTCAAAAATTTATATCTGTTAGAATTTTAAAAGAAAATAACACTTATAAACAGCAAGAGAGAAAAACCTTGTACATTAATTATTCTCCAGCACTCGAAAAGATTGTATATATCACGAACTTAAAAAGCAATAATTTGTTTGCTGAACATTTGTTAAAATACATTTGCTATAAAAAAACAGGAATTGGAAATGAAAATGCAGCAACTGAAATTGTATCCAATTATTGGAAATCCAAAGGTGTCGATATTTCTGGTTTTTTTATGAATGATGGTTGTGGTTTAGCCAGAGCAAATGTTATTACAACAAAAACTCAAGTTCAAATTTTAAGAACGATGTATAAAGAAAAAACATTTAATGCTTTTTATAATTCGTTACCAGTTGCAGGAAAATCAGGTTCGTTAGGAGGTTTGTGTGATGGAACATTTGCAGAAAATAATTTGAGAGCAAAAAGCGGGTATATAACGCGTGCAAGAGGTTATTGCGGTTATGTAAAAAATAGAAAAGGGGAGATGCTTTGTTTTTCTGTTTTAGTTAATAATTACGAGTGTAGTGCATTAGAAATGAAAAACAAATTAGAAAAAATATTAATTGCAATAACTGAATTAGAATGATTTTTTTAATTTAAAAGAAAAGGAAATTTTTCTTGCCTTCTTTATTACCATTGCTATTATTACGACTCTGTTCAATAAGCCATTCAATAGCTTTTTCTTTTGTTTTAAACACTTTGTAAGGAACTTGTGGTTTGTAAAATTTGAAGTAAAAATCAGCCATTAATTGGTAGGCAAGATTTTGAACAACGATAGCAACACATAAATAAGGTTGTTGTTGCTCTATTTTTATACTATGTTCTTTTGCTTCTTTGGTTATGGTAACATAGTTTTCAAATGAAAAAACGAATGGGTGTTTTATTCCTTTTGTAATTTCTAAATTAGCTTTTAACTCTTCGTCTTTATCTTCTATTTCAATGGTTTGTCCTTTAAGATATTTAACATGTACAATTCCTTTATCATCTAAAGAAATGCACATGCTTTTTAAAATAATTTCTCTAACGAAATTATAATTATTTATAGTCATAAAAAAAGTAGTAGTAAGTAGTTTTATCGGTTACGAACATACCAACAAATTTTTATTAAAGCAAAAAGAAAAGCGAAGCATTTTATGCTTCGCTTTTCTTTTTTTGAAAATTTAAAATCTGTTATTTTCCAAAAATTAATTTTCCAGATTTTATTTCTTTGTTGTTGTTAATTATTCTATAGAAGTACATACCATTTTCTAAATTATTGCCATCAATTACAACTTTATTGGCACTGATATTAGAAACGTTTTTCACTTCTTTACCTAACACATCATAAACAAGTATTTGAGCATTTATAAACTCTATTGAAGAGCCAAAATAGAATACCGTATAATCAGAGAATGGATTAGGATATACATCAATATCAAAGTTTTCAACTTGTGTTATTGTTCCAGTACATAAATCTACTTGAATTGTAGAAGTGGCGAAATTGCTACAAGTTCCATCTGAATAAGTGTAAGTAATACTATGTATACCAGAACCTGCAATAGATGGAGTAAATATTGAATCAGAACTAACTCCTACTCCTGAATATATACCGCCACTCGGACTTCCACCTGTTAAAGTGAATGCAGGTGCAATATCACATACAGTTCCTAACGCAGATAATGTAACACTAGGAAGGGGATTTACAGTAACACTAATTATTAATGGGCTACTAATACCACATGAATTATTAGCGACTACTGTAACATTACCACTGTTTGTATTAGCAGTAGCAGTTATAGAAGCAGATGTAGAAGATCCAGTCCAAGATGCAGGTAAAGTCCAAGTATATGAACTTGCATTTGCATCATTAATAACTGCATAATTTGCATTTGAACCATCACAAACATTTACATCTGCAGAAGATAATGTAGGAGTTGATGGTGAAGTTTGGCTAATTACATTTAAGCTTTCTGTTGGTCCGGCTCCGCATAAATTTGTAGCATAAACAGAAACAACACCACCATTTGCATCAGTACCTGCAACAATTGAATTTGTTGTTGATGAACCTGTCCATGTGCCAGGTAAACTCCAAACATAAGAAGTTGCTCCAGATACAGAACTTATACTGTATGTCTCTGAGCTACCTCCACATATTGTATTGTTTCCTGAAATAACAGATGGTGCAGCAGGAAGTACATCCGGGGTAACAGTTATTGATTGTGCAATACTACTTCCACATGCATTGTTTGCAATTACAGAGATTGTTCCGCTAGTCGTTCCAACAGTTAAATTAATACTTGTAGTTGTAGAACTACCTGTCCAACCAGATGGTGCAGACCAAGTATATGAAGTTGCTCCAGAAACAGCAGAAATACTATATGTTTGGGTTGTTCCTTGACAGAAACCTGAAGTGCTACCAGTTATAGCTCCTGGTTGACTAGGTACAGTATTAACTGTAATTGCAAGTGTTTGAGGAGCACTTACTCCACCACAACTATTATTAGCGGTAACTGTTATAGTTCCACTAGTAGTATTTGCTGTAGTAGAAATATTATTAGTAGTAGAAGTGCCAGACCAACCTCCTGGTAAAGTCCAGGTGTAAGAAGTAGCACCACTAACGGCTGCAACGCTGTATGTATTTGAACTACCACTGCAAATAACAACCGCACCTGATATTGTTCCAGGTTGAGATGGAGTAGTAGCAATATTAACAGCTATAGATTGAGCAGGACTGCTTCCACAAGAATTATTTGCAGTAACAGTAATATTTCCACTTGTTGCGTTAGCAGTTGCTGAAATACTATTAGTAGTAGAAGTGCCTGTCCAACCACCAGGTAAAGTCCAAGTATAAGAAGTAGCACCACTCACTGCAGCTATACTATAAGTATTAGTGCTTCCTGAACATATTGTAGTGCTTCCACTTATAGCTCCAGGAATACTAGGAATTGCATTGACAGTTACTATTACGTTGTCAGTGTAGCTACAACTTCCGTTTGAAACAGTTAATGTATAAGTTGTAGTACTAGTTGGTGAAGCAACAGGGTTTGCTATATTAGTAGCACTTAATCCAGTTGCTGGAGACCATGAGTAAGTACCTCCACCAGTGCCATTTAATGTTGTGCTGTTGCCAGCACAAATCGTAACATCAGGTCCTGCGCTTACAGAACTTCCACTAACAACAGTAACAGTTACTTGATCTACAGCAGAACAAGCCCCACTTGTTGCAGTTAATGTGTAGGTTGTTGTTACAGTTGGTGTAGCAACAGTATTTTGGCATGCAGTACAACTTAAACCTGTAGATGGAGACCAAGCATAAGTTGTAGTTGCACTAGGTAAACTCCAAGTAAATGTAGTACCATTAGCAGGTACTGTTGCAGGGGTTGCACTATTGTAATAACAATTACTTGCATTAGTTGTTCCTGCTACCGAGTTAACCCAAGCTCCTGTTGAAGAAATAACACTTCTGTTTTTTACATTGGTTGCAAATGCATTGTTTGGCCCTCTTAAACCTACTTGAGGATAAGTTGTACTTGCTCCTAAAGTAGAAGTTGTTGCGTACACTACATTTATTTGGTTAGTAGAAGTATTTAATCTTACTTGGAAACTTAATCTATCTAATGTACCTGCAGCAGCATATCTTCCCACATCTCTCCACTGAATAATAAACTCATTACCTACTTGTTGGTAACGAATTTCAGGAGTTCCAGTTGTTGATTTATTTAAATCTACACCAAATGGAGATACAGCACCAGCATAGGTTTCAGTAGAAGAAATAGGAGTATAATTTGTAGTTGTTGGTGCAGTTGCTCCAAACGTTATAAATCCATTTGTTGAAATATAAATATTTGTATATACAATGTTGTTAAATGTAAATGCTGGAATTGTAATAGATCCAGAAACAACGTCATCCATTGAAGGGCTTGCACCATTTAACCAAACTGTTCCCCCTGTTATAGCTGTGTATGTTCCAACGGCTTGAGTATAATTATAGCTTGTTGCTATATTAACCCAAGCTGGTGCGCCACTACCTGTTGAACTACCACTCAATGCAGTGCTATTTCCTGAACAAATAGTTACATCAGGTCCTGCATTTGCAGTCATGTTTCCAACAGTAACAACCACATTGTCTGTAGCTGAACAAGTTCCGTTGGAAACTGTTACAGTATAGGTTGTTGTAAAGGCTGGCGTAGCAATAGGATTTGCTATGTTTGGATTACTCAAACCTGTTGTAGGGCTCCAAGAATAACTTGTACCGCCAGATGCTGCTAATGTTGTGCTTCCTCCGCAAGCAATGCTCACGTCAGGTCCTGCATTTGCAGCTGGTAAAGAGTTTACTGTTATTGTAACTGTTGCAGTTGAAGAACAAGTTCCATTTCCAACTGTAACAGTATATGTAGTAGTTGTTGTTGGTGAAGCAATAGGGTTTGCAATGTTTGTTGCACTTAATCCAGTTGTTGGCAACCAAGAGTATGTTGTACCACCACTAGCATTTAATGTTGTGCTAGAACCTGAGCATATTGTAGCAGGAGATCCAGCATTAGCAGTTGGACTATTAGTAGTAATAGTAACAGTAGCTGTAGAAGAACATCCGCCAGTACTTCCTGTAACGGTGTATGTTGTAGTGCTTGTAGGAGTGGCAATAGGATTTGCAATATTTGGATTACTCAATCCTGTAATTGGTAACCAACTATAAGTTGTGGCTCCACTTGCACTTAATGGTGTACTTGCACCAGCACAAATTGTTGCAGTACCTCCAGCTGTAACACTTGGAGGTGTATTTACAGTTACTGTGATAGTTGCAGTGCTTGAACATATACCAGTAGTTCCAGTAACCGTATAAGTTGTAGTAGAAGTAGGTGATGCAACCGGATTTGCAATTGCAGGATTGCTTAAACCAGTATTTGGTAACCAACTATAGGTAGTAGCACCACTTGCGGTTAATGTTGTACTATTGCCAATACATATTGTGCTTGTACCTGAAATAGAAACAACAGGAGAAGTAGTAACTGTTATGGTGACATTAGCAGTTGATGAGCAACCTGCAGTAGTTCCAGTTACAGTGTATGTTGTAGTTGTAGTAGGTGATGCATTTGGATTAGATATAAATGCATTATCTAAACTAGCGCTTGGTAACCAACTGTATGTTGTTGCACCACTTGCTGTTAATGGAGTAGAAGTGCCAGAACAAATCGTAGCTGTTCCACTTGCAGAAACAATTGGTAATGGGTTAACAGTAACAGCAAGTGTTTGAGCTGTACTAGTTCCGCACATGTTAGTTGCAGTTACAGAAATATTACCACTTGTTGTACTAGCTGTTGTTGAAATAGAATTAGTAGTGGATGTACCGCTCCAGCCACTAGGAAGTGTCCAGTTGTAAGAAGTTGCTCCACTTACAGCAACTATAGAATAAGTATTTGAACTATTTTGGCATACTGTAGCAGAACCAGTTATTGTTCCTGGTTGTGCAGGTATAGAATTTACAACTACCGCAAATGTTCTTGGGGAACTGCTTCCACAAGTATTGTCGGCAGTAACTGTTATGTTGCCACTAGTAGCACTTGCAGTAGTATTAATTGAAGTAGAAGTAGAAGTGCCGCTCCAACCACCTGGTAATGTCCAAGTATAAGAGGTAGCTCCACTAACCCCAGCAATACTATATGTATTTGATGTTCCAGCACAGATTGGAGTTGAACCTGATATTACTCCTGGTGTAGCTGGGATTGTATTAACCGTTATAGCAAGTGTTTGAGCAGGGCTGTTACCGCAAGTGTTATTTGCAGTTACAGTAATGTTTCCACTTGTAGTACTTGCAGTAGCATTAATACTATTTGTTGTAGATGTTCCGGTCCAACCACCAGGTAAAGTCCAAGTATATGATGTAGCACCACTCACAGGTGTAATATTGTATGTGTTTGATGTGCCACTACAAACGGTAGTATTTCCTGTTATTAAACCAGGTGTGCTAGGGATTACGTTAACTGTTACAGTTAAACTTTGTGGAGTACTATTACCACAAGTGTTATTTGCTGTAACTGTAACGTTTCCTCCAGTAGTGCCAGCAGTTGAAGAAATACTTGTCGTAGTTGAAGAACCAGTCCAAGTTGCAGGAAGAGTCCATGTGTATGAAGTAGCTCCACCTACAGAAGCGATTGAGTAAGTGTTGCTAGAACCAGCACATATACTATTGCTACCAGTAATTGAAACTGGTTGAGTTGGTATTGAAATTACCGTCATAGCAACAGGAGGTGAAGTAACTGTTGTGGTTACTAAACAAGGTGCATTAGAAGTTAATACAACTGTAACAACATCCCCATTTGCAAGTGAAGAAGAACTATATGTTGGACTATTTGTACCAACGTTTAATCCATTTACTTTCCATTGATAAATAGGTGTAGTACCTCCATTAACTGGATTAGCTGTAAATGTAACATTTGTTCCTGCACAAATTGTTGTGCTTGGGGAAGTAGTAATACTTACGGATGCAGCAAAAATAGTAACATTTACTGTATCTCTTAAAATACAACTTCCATTAATTGATTGAACTATGTAAGATGTATTGGTTGATGGAGTTGCAATAGGATTAGGAATATTAGTTGCACTCAATCCTGCTGCAGGACTCCAGTTGTAATTAAATCCTCCAGTAGATGTTATTTGGAAAGATGCTCCAGCACAAATTGTTGTATCGGAAGGTAAGGCAACAAGATTACCAGAATTTATAGAAAGAAGAGCATCACTTTGATCAAAAGTAGTAGGAGCAGCTGTTGATCTGACCCTAACAAGAACATTACTTGAATTGATTCCGTTTGGAACTATCCAATTATAATTTTGAGTTGCTGTAACATAATTTGTAATAATGTTTGTCCAAGTTGCACCACTGTTAGTAGAATATAATAAATCATATGTTCCTATTGATGGTGAATCATTCCAGGTAATGTTATATGTAAAGCAACCTGTTAAATTTTGACCTCCATTAGGTGTTAATAACGTAATAGGAGGAGGAGTAGAACTAATTGTAAAAGCAACATCACTTGTATCAGATTTACAAGAGTTTGTATTGTCTCTTACCCAAATTTTACAATTTGTTGATGGATTGTTAGGAACAGTCCAATTATAGTTATTTGTAACAGTATTGTAGGCTGTAACAATATTAATAAATGAAGCTCCTCCATTAATTGAATAGAAAATATCATATAAATTGGAAATTCCATCAGATTGCCATGTAATATTATAGTTACTACCAACTGTCATTGTACCCCCAAAGTTTGGTTGAATAATAACTACTGGTCTAGTTAGAGTGAATATCGCATCACTTACATCAAAATTAGCAGTTGCAGCTGTAGGTGTAACTTTAACTAATGTTTGAGTACTTGCAACATTTGGAACAGTCCAAGTATAAGAAGCTGGATTTGCTGAAGTAGTATAACTCGCAGTTATTAAAATCCAAGTGGCTCCATTATTTACAGAATACTCTATTCTATAATTATTCCAAGTAGGTGAACGATCAAATGTGATTGACGTAACTGTACATCCACCTAAATTTTCGCCTCCATTTGGAGTAAGAATTCGAACTGCTGGATTAATTGTAAATACAGCATTACTTACATCAAATACTGTTACATCTGCAAAATTAGCTGCTTTTACTAAACATTGGTTTGAATTTACGTTTGGTATCGTCCAACTATAAGTACCACTATTTGCTATATTAGTAGTTATCGTAGTCCAAGTAGTTCCATTGTTTATTGAGTAGTATAAATTGATAGTAGAATAAAAAGTAGAAGTATTCCAAGTAATGCTGTAAGTAGCACCTGCGTTTAATATCTCACCACCATTTGGTGTGAGTAATATTGGAGTGGCTGGTGCAATTGTAAAATTGGCGTTACTAACATCTAATCTACAAGGAGCAAGATTGTCAGTAACCCTAATTAAACAAGCCGTTGATGGAGTATTTGGAACGCTCCATAAATAAGAATTACCTGAATAATTAGTTACGATGTTTGTCCAAGTACCACCATTATTAGTAGAATATTGAACATTATATAAACCCGATGCATAAATTGAATTAGCCCAAGTTATAGTATAAGTCCCCAGTCCAGTGAGAGTTTCTCCTCCGTTTGGAGAAGTAACAGTAATATCATTATTTAGGTTAATGGTGAACACTGCATCACTTACATCACTAATGTTTGTCCAAGTAACAGAAGTAACTCTTATTAATGCTTGAGTACTAGAAATTGTACTTGGTACTAGCCATGCATAGGTTTGTGATGCTAATCCATTATCTGTTTGTGTAACAATATTCGTCCAAGTTGTTCCATTGTTTAATGAATAAGCTAAAGTATATGAAGCGTTGCAAGGTGCAACCGATTTTGTCCAAGTAATGTTATAAGTCTGACATCCAACCCAAGTTTCACCACCATTAGGAGTTACTAGAGTAATATTATTGCTTTGTTGTAAAGTAAATACAGCATTACTAACATCATTGTATGTTCCCGGGCTAGAAAAAGATTCAACTCTAATTAAAGCTTGAGTAGAATTTAAATTATTAGGAACAACCCAATTGTAAGTTTGATTATTCACTCCTGTGTTTACAATGTTTGTAGCAATGTTTGTCCATGTACTTCCATTATTTAATGAATAAGCAATATTCCAATTTCCAACACAAGTAGTTTTTGTCCAAGTGATAGGGAATGTAGAACAACCAACAATTGTTTCGCCACCATTAGGAGATGTAACTGTAACAGAAGGTGCAATTGTAAATACTGCATTACTTACATCAAAAATTGTAATATCTGCTGTATTGCTTGCTCTTACCAAACAATTTGGTGATTGTGTATTTGGAACAGTCCAATTATAAGTACCACTATTTGCAGTACTAGCAATTATCGGCAACCATGTAGCGCCATTATTTGTTGAGTAATCAAGTTTTACAGTAGAGAAAAATGTTGATGAATTCCAAGTAATAGCATAAACACAATTAATATAAACGGTTTCTCCTCCATTTGGTGTAAGCAAAATTGGGGTTGGAGGTGTAATCGTAAATGTAGCATTACTCACATCAAATTTACAAGTATTAACAGCA
>CAZJUY010000035.1:0-33958 GCA_964549315.1 uncultured Chitinophaga sp.
ACTCCCGATATAATCGGGACGATCTGAGTTTGTTTCGTCACCCTGAACTTGTTTCAGGGTCTCATGAGATGCTGAAACAAGTTCAGGGTGACTTCGACATTTTGTGCCTTCGCCTGACAATGTAAAAAAAGGCTTTTTCAACCTCTCCTTTTGACTTAAAAACTTTGAACTTGAAACTTTGAACTTGAAACTTCCTTATTGTATTCCTAGCTTCGTCATCACGTCCATACTCACACCTGTAGTAGAATATCCTCCATCATGGAAAAGATTTTGCATCGTTACCATGCGTGTTAAATCAGAAAATAATGTGATGCAATAATTAGCACAATCTTCAGCTGTAGCATTTCCTAATGGAGCAATTGAATTTGCATAATCATAAAAATCACCAAATCCTTTTATTCCTGTTCCAGCAGTTGTTTTTGTAGGCGATTGAGAAACTGTGTTGATACGAACTTTTTTCTCTAATCCATAATGATAACCAAAACTACGAGCAATTGATTCTAACATAGCTTTAATATCTGCCATATCTGTGTAAAACGGATAAGTACGTTGTGCTGCCATATAAGTCAAGGCCACTACGCTACCCCATTCATTAATAGCATCTAATTTTTTTGCTACTGCTAACATTTTATGAAACGACATAGCAGATACATCAATTCCTTTCATAAAATAATCGTAGTTCGATTCTGTGTAAGGAATGTTTTTACGAATGTTTACACTCATACCAATCGAATGCAATACAAAATCTATTTTGCCTCCTAATACTTCTTGCGATTGAGTAAACAAAGTTGTTAGTTCATCTACATTAGTAGCATCTGCTGGAATAATTTGTGAATTGGTTTTTTCTGCCAATTTTTTAATTTCACCCATACGCATAGCAATTGGTGCATTTGTTAAAACAAATGTTGCTCCTTGCTCATGTGCTTTTTCTGCAACTTTCCAAGCAATAGAATTTTCATCCAATGCTCCTGTAATAATTCCACGTTTACCTTTTAATAAGTTGTACGACATATTTTAATTTTTGAATTAATGATTTGCGAATACTTGATTACAAATATAAAATTTATTGTTTGTTTATTATTTTATTTAATTGAAACTGCAATTCTGGTAATTTGTTAACTATTATATCCCAAACAATATCGTAATCAACACCAAAATAATGATGTATTAATCTATCCCTTGTTCCAGCCATACTTTTCCACTCTACTTCAGGATGTAAAACAATAAAATCGTTTGATAATTTTTTTGTCGCCTCTCCAATTATTTCTAAACTTCTAATGATAGCCCTTGATAATACTTCATCTTCAAAAACTTGAGATTTATCCTTGCCAGAGGTTTTATCAAGAATAAAGTCGATTTCCACTACAATATGTTTTAGAAAATCAAGATGCGAGAGCGACATATTCAACAGTTTTAATGATGTGTGGTCCAATATAAGGGCTCAAAGATTGAGGAGTAACTATTTCTACTCTTCGACCAAGTATAGATTCCAAATATTCAGCTAAGTCTAAAAAATTTTGGTATGTTTTTTTTTCTTTTTGAAAATCAATTAAAAAATCAATATCACTATCTTTTGTTTGTTCATTCCTCACAAATGAACCAAAAAGTCCCAACCGTTGAACGCCAAACATTTTTATTTTTGATTGGTTTTCAGCTAGAATTTGTAAGAGTTGTACTTTATTATTTACAGGTATTATTCCCATACTACAAATATAACAATAAGTTTAATTTTTAAGTAACTCTTTAGCATTGCTTATAGCCGCTGCTGTTGGTGAGCCTGTGCTCAACATTTTTGCTATTTCCTGAATACGTTCTTCTGAGTTTAATTTTTTTATGTTGCTATATGTTTTGTTACTCTTATCTTCTTTGTAAACAAACAAATGCGATTGACCTTTGCTTGCAATTTGAGGTAAATGTGTAATCGTAATCACTTGCATTTTTTTTGCCATCACATCCATAATACTTCCCACTTTATCAGCAACATCACCCGAAACACCTGTATCTATCTCATCAAAAATAATTGTTGGCAATGCAGTAAGTTGTGCAATCAATGATTTTATACTTAACATTAAACGTGATAACTCCCCTCCAGATGCTACTTTATTCAACTCTTTAAAATCGCTTCCTTTATTAGCTGAAAACATAAAATTAATTTTATCAATTCCAGAATTAGTAAATATTTCAGTAATTGATTGATTAATTTTTAGCTCTGCATTAGGCATTGCAAGAGACGATAATAAAGAAGCTATCTCTTTTTCAATTTTCGGAATAGCCTTTTTTCTATTATCAGACAATGATTTTGATTTTACAGAAAGAGATTTATTTAACTTATCCAATTCTGTTTTTACCTTTATTATTTCGGTTTCTAATGAATTAAAATCAAGCAGTTTGTTGCTCAAGTCATTTTTAATTGCAATAAGTTCTTCAACAGATTTAACGTTGTGTTTTTGTTGCAAACGATAAATAGCATCCAACTTTTCATTCAGCACCTCTATTCTTTTTGGATCATAAACAATATCTTGCTCCAATGATTCCAATTCATTTGTAATATCTTTCAACTCAAGGAATGAGCTGTTAATTCTTGTGCTTAATTCAGCTATTTCTGGCTTAAACTTACTCATAGAATTGAGTAGTACTTTAATTTCGTTTAATGAACTAATTAAATTTTGTTCACCACCGTTTAATGCTAATGAAGCTTTTGATAAGTTAAGTTTTATATCTTCTGCATTATTTAAAGTTTCCAATTCTTGTTCTATAACAGATTGTTCATCTGCTTTTAAATTGGCATCTTCCAATTCATTAAATTGAAATTGAAAATAATCTAAATCTTTTTTAGCTTGTGCTTCTTTTTCAATCAACTCGTTTAGTTGTTTTTCTTTTGATTTAAATAAACTAAACTCTTCTTTGTATTGTAATAATAAATCGAAATGTTTTGCAAATGCATCTACTACCGACAATTGAAAATCTGCACCATTTAAAGATAACGTTTGATGTTGCGAATGAATATCAATCAAACGCTCACCTAATTCTTTTAACTGATTAAGCGTTACAGGCGTGTCATTTATGAAAGCTCTCGATTTTCCTTCAGGGTTGATTTCTCTTCTTATGCTTGTTATTGCTTCATAATCCAATTCGTTTACTTCAAAAAAGTCTGTTAAATCATACTCTTTAATATTGAATGAAGCTTCAATAATGCATTTTTTTGTTTTGTCTTGTAATGACTGTGAATCGGCACGTGTGCCAGCAATTAAACCCAATGCCCCAAGCAAAATAGATTTACCAGCCCCTGTTTCGCCTGTAATTATTGTTAAACCATCCGTAAATTCTACTTCAAGCTTATCAATTAGCGCATAATTTTGTACAGATAATTGCTTTAACATAATGACGCTAAATTAAAATTTTAAAGCGCAGAACTACTGAAAATAATAGAAAAGAAATTAACAGAATGTTACTAAAAACAAAACTCAATTAGCAGCCAAAATTTTCTGATACTTATTACTATTGGTAGGATCAATATCGTTTAGTAAAGTAATAATTTTAGATTTTTCATCAGGATAAGCTCCTTTGAAAATATTTATTATTTCATCTGACTTAGCATTAAAAAACAATTGCATACTAAACGACAAAGGTCTTGTTTGATGAACACTTTTTAAAGTTAATATAGACTCTAATATAGCTGCTCTACCACCATCTTTATTATCAGACATTACATCCAAGCCTTTTAAGTGGTAATTGTATAAACATTGTCTAATATTAACAAAAGGGGCATCTAGCATGTTATTAATTAGCCAATAACGATTTTTATTGCTTTCAAACGCTCTCCAACCTGGTTCAGGTGTACTTTGTGCATTGTTTACAATTTGTATCGCTTTTTGTAAATAAGGAGTTCCACCATTTAATGAGTATGTATCATAATCCATACCTATAATAGTGTAAGCGTAAAAAGCCATTACAGAAGTTAAGTTAGATACAAAAAGATTATCTTGAAAATCTAATGGTTGATTTTCTAAATATTTAAATTGAAAATCTTGGTCATTAAAATTTAATACAGTTGAGTTATATGAAGTTTTAAATATTGGTCTTCTGGACTGTACTTGTATTGTCCCTTTAAACTCTTCTACCGATGGTCGTTCTGTAATATTTATTAAAATACTACATTCGATTCGTTCATCATTTTTAAAATTATCTGGTGTCCACTTACGATTATTCATAAATTCGAATAAAGCAGTTTGTAATGTTTCAAACACACGTTTATCTGTACCTTGAATTTGTTGTGATAAAACTTGAACTTTGCAGTTTAACTCTTGAGATAAAATGATTTTAGAGGAAAAAATCAAAAATACAATTATGGAAAAAAATCTTTTAAACATTATAGCTTTTGAATAATTTTTGTAACAATATCTTTAGCTGCTTCTATTTTACTTTTCAACTCAAATTTAGTTATTTTATTGTGTTTGTCAATAATGGTGATTTTGTTTGAATCGCCTTTAAATCCAGCACCTTTGTCGTTAAGTGAATTAAGTACAATTAAATCTAAATTTTTATTTTTTATTTTAGTTTTAGCGTTTTCAATTTCATTGTTTGTTTCCAAAGCAAAACCCACAAGCAATTGATTTTTCTTTTTTGCTTTCCCTAAACTAGCAAGTGTATCAATTGTAGCTACCAGTTCTATACTTTTTGATACTCCTGCTTTTTTAATTTTTTGTTGAGCAACCTTTGCCGGTTTAAAATCTGCAACAGCAGCGGAAAGAACAGCAATATCCATATTTTTAAATGCTTTTGCCGATTCAGTGTACAATTCTTCAGCTGAAACAACATCTATTCTCTTAATTGACGAAGATTTTGTAGTAAGGTTGTTTGGTCCACAAACTAAAGTTACTTCTGCTCCTTGGTTTGCAAATTCTTCTGCGATGGCAAATCCCATTTTTCCACTTGAATGATTTCCAATAAAACGAACAGGATCAATTGCTTCGTAAGTTGGACCGGCTGTTACTAGTACTTTTTTTTTTGCTAAAGGAAGATTTTTAGAAAGTTGCTTTTCAATGAAATTAATAATTTCTTCTGGCTCAGCCATTCTTCCTTCTCCATGCAAACCGCTAGCTAATTCACCAGTACCAGGTTGAATAATTTTATTCCCGAAGCTTTTTAATCGCTTTAAATTTTCAAGAGTTGATGGATGTTGATACATATCCAAATCCATCGCAGGTGCAAAATAAACTGCACAGCGGGCAGATAAATAACAAGCCATTAATAGATTATCGCAAATACCATTCGCCATTTTAGCTAGTGTATTAGCCGATGCGGGTGCAATTACAAAAACATCAGCCCACAGTCCTAATTCTACATGATTATTCCATTCTCCTGCTTCATTCTTTTGAAAATCAATTAAAACTGGATTTTTAGAAAGAGTTGCTAATGTTAAAGGAGTAATAAAATCGGTTGCAGATTTTGTCATCACCACTTTTACCTCTGCTCCTTGTTTAACAAATAAGCGAACCAACACAGCAGCTTTGTAAGCAGCTATACTACCTGTAATTCCTAATAGTATTTTTTTTCCTTTCAACATTATAAAAACAAAAAAGTTGGTAGTTTATTTTTAATAACTATAAAGTTACCAAAACAAATACTACCAACCTTTAAAAAATTTAAAAATTACTTTTCTGTTTCTGCTTGAGGGTTACGGAAATAAATTTTGTCTTCCATAAACTCTTGAATAGCTATTAAGCTTGGTTTTGGCAAGCGCTCATAGTATTTAGAAATCTCAATTTGTTCGCGATTTTCAAAAATCTCTTCTAAGTTATCAGAATGAGAAGCAAATTCAGCTAATTTATTTGTCAACTCTTCTTTCATTTCAGCACTAATTTGATTAGCACGTTTAGCAACTACCGCAACACTTTCGTACAAATTTCCTGTTTTGTTATCTAAAACTCTTAAATCGCGCGTTGTTGTTGTTGTTTCTGCGTTTGTTTTTTTGTAATCCATTTTATGATGTTGTTTTATTTATTTTTTCTAATTGTTTTTGAGCACTTATCGAAATACTTTCTGCAAGTTTTAAATAAGTACTTTTTGGAAAATTCTCTGCAAATTTAGCATAAGAATTGACAGCAGCACTAAATCTTTCCGCTTTTTTTGATTCTATACTATTCAAAGCCAATAAGTAATATGATTTAATTATCAAATAATTCAATTCTTCAGAACGTTTGGTATCCGAAAAATCCTTCATATGATTCTCAAAAGCAACGATGGAAGCTTTGTAATCATTCATGTTGTAATAAAGCATCGCATTTTCATATGATTTACGCTCTAATTTACCACGCATTAAATCAATTATTTTATTACATTCTGGTATTCTTTCACTTTTAGGATAAAGGTTAATAAACTTCTGAAACTCCCTGATTGCCAACTTGGTATCTATTTGATCTAAAGCATAATCTGGAGAATTTAAATAAAAACAATAAGCATTTAAATACGAACATTCTTCGGCATGTTTGCTTTGAGGAAAAATACGAACATACGTTCTAAATTGGTAGCCAGCAACAATGTAATCACCTAAATTATAGTGGCAATAAGCATAATAATATTGAATTTCTTCTGCTTTTGATGTCCCTCTGTAAACGGTCATCAATTCTTCAAATAAAATAAGTGCTTTATCATAAACCTCTTTATCAAAGTACTTAACTGCAGCTTCATATTTTGCCTGCATATCGGTACTTTTAACCAGTTTATTGAATTTGCCAATAGCAAAACCAACCTTTTTCTTGTTATTTACTTTTGCATTAGAATCATACACCTTGTTAGTGTTGCAAGCAAAAAGTGTTGTTAAAACAACAAAAAAGAAAATATGTACCGATTTAAAGTTAAATTTCATAGTTTTCGAACGGCAAAGATACTATTTTATTTCATTCGTACTTACATATTTTAGTACCTTTGCTCTGCATTTTTATTCAATGTTTTACAATGGCTCGCAAACTAAAAGATACTGACGATTTACCGAAAGCAAAAATAAACTCCCAAAGCTTAAAAAAGACGTTTAGATTGTTCAATTATGTTGGAAAACATAAATGGACATTCATTATTGGGATGTTTTTTTTAGCAGGAACTGCAGCTATTGGCTTGATTTTTCCTCGTTTAATGGGAAATTTAATTGGGGTAATGGGTGGCGATTCTTCTTTGAGTAATGAGCAATTACATGATTTTGCAAATGAAACTGGACTAAGTTTACTTATTTTATTTGCCGTGCAAGCCGTATTCTCTTTTTTTAGAGTTGTTACATTTACAAACTTCACCGAAAATATGCTTGCATCATTGCGTAAAACGGCCTACGAAAAGTTAGTTCAAATGCCAATGACATTCTTCTCACAACGCCAAGTTGCCGAATTAAACTCAAGAATTTCAACCGATATCACTCAAATTTCTGAAACATTTACAACCAATATTGCCGAATTTTTACGCCAATTGATTTTAATAATTGGTGGTATCATCATTATTTGCTTTATGAGCTGGAAAATGTCGGCTGTAATGCTGGCTATCATTCCTGTAATAGCTATAATTACACTTGTTTTTGCTCGTTACATCCGAAGATTATCAAAAGAAGTACAAGACAATATTGCCGACTCTAATGTAATTGTAGGTGAAAGTTTACAAGGAATAACCAACGTAAAATCCTTTACAAATGAGGCCTATGAAATTAATCGATACAACAATAAAGTTGTAAATATTATGAAACTTGCCATAAAAGGTGGTATTGCTCGTGGCTCATTTTTTTCATTTATTATTTTTTGTTTGTTCGGTGCCATTGTTTTTATTGTTTGGTATGGAATAGATTTAACCATTAAAGGGTTAATTTCTCCTAAAGACATGGTTTCATTTTTAATGTACACGGTATTTGTAGCTGCATCAATTGGAGGTATTGCAGAACAATTAGCAGCCATCCAAAGAACAATTGGAGCAACCGAAAGAATAATGGATATCATTGATGGAACACCAGAAATTATTGATATAAATTTTGACAAAAAAGCAAATACAAAACGTATTAACGGGAAAATTGAATTTAAAAATGTTTCTTTCTATTACGAAACACGACCTGATTTTCAAGTTTTAAAAAATATTTCATTTACTGCCAATCAAGGTGAAACAGTTGCTCTTGTTGGGCCAAGTGGTTCAGGAAAGTCAACGCTTGCATCTATGGTCTTACGTTTTTATGAACCACAATCGGGCGAAATATTAATAGATGGCATCAATTCAAAAGATTATGGCTTAACCGAATTGAGAAACAATATGGCGATTGTTCCACAAGATGTTTTATTGTTTGGTGGTAGTATTAAAGAAAATATTGCTTATGGTAAACCCGATGCAACCATTGCTGAAATCGTAGAAGCAGCAAGAAAAGCAAATGCATTGGATTTTATTGAAAGTTTTCCTCAAAAATTTGAAACCGTTGTTGGCGAAAGAGGTATTCAACTTTCAGGTGGGCAACGCCAACGAATTGCTATTGCTCGTGCTGTATTAAAAAATCCAAGTATTTTAATTTTAGATGAAGCTACCAGTTCTCTTGACTCCGAATCAGAAAGATTGGTACAAGAAGCATTGGATAAACTAATGGTAGGACGAACTTCTATAGTTATTGCTCACCGATTATCAACCATCAGAAAAGCAAGTAAAATTGTGGTGATAGAAAATGGTGAAGTAAGAGAAAGCGGCAAACACGAAGAATTAATGAACGTTCAGGATGGATTATACCGTAGCTTAAGCAGAATGCAAATGGAATTGGCGTAATCTTTCTTTTTACAAAGCAAAAAACGAATACGTTCTTGTTGCTGATTTTTTGCTCGCTTTATCTGTCAATTTAAACTCTATTGAATTACCCGCAACTATTCCTTCGTAAGATTGTTTTCCTGTTTCTCCCTCAACATCAAAAGTGATTTTACATTTTTTGATTTTATATTTTCCTTTTAAAACTCTGTCTTTATTCTCTTTTGTAAACCATGTCATCACATCAAAATAATCGTTTACAGATGTGGAAGCCAAAACAGTTCCATCTTCATAAAATCGCAAAACAGCCGAATGTTCATTGTCAATTTTAAAACCGTAAATGCCATTATAATTTACAGTACAATTAGATGTATTAAAACTATTCAACACAAATGATAATGCAATAAACAGAAGTAAAACCTTATTTTTTTTCATAAATGGGAACGATTTAATTGGTCTTAAAAATTGTTTTTTTTACAAATTTACTATACTTTCACTAAAATTTTACCTCTCTAAAATAATGAAAAAATCTTTACAAACAATTGTACTGGCGTTTACTACATTAATTGCTGGCTATTCAAGCTCTTATGCTCAATCTGATTTACCTGTTGGCTTTTCTGCCGATGAACTTTTATTGATGCAAAGCCCCGATTGGCAAGAACCATTAATTGAAACAAGAGGATTTACGAACCCTCCTACAAGCCCTGTTCGTAATATGGGACAATGGGAAGAAATTCAAGCATTAACAATCACTTGGATAAGCTATCCATCTGTATTGAAAGAAATTGTTCGTGCAGCAAGATTAGAAACGCAGGTATATATCATTTGTGGTCCACAATGTCCTCAAACAGGATACCCTGACTCCACCTCTATTAAAAATTATTTAACAACGAATAGCATTCCATTATCAAATGTTCATTTTATTCAAACACGTTGCGATGCTGTTTGGATTCGTGATTATATGGCAAACTCTTGTTATGTAAACGATGTTGATTCTTTGATTTTAGTTGATTGGAAATACAATCGCCCAACGCGTGTAGATGATGATACCATCCCTCGTGCTATTGCTAGAAATTTGAATATTCCTTTGTATGAAACCACGGTTTCTCCAAACAGAGTTGTTCATACAGGAGGAAATTATATGTCGGACGGATTAGGAACTGCTTTTTCTTCTAAACTTATTTTGAATGAAAATTCTACCATGACGGAAACTCAAATCAATACTGTAATGAGTGATTTCATGGGCATAAACCGTTATATTAAAATGGAAACCTTACCCTACGATGGTATCCATCATATTGATATGCACATGAAGCTTTTAAACGAGGAAACTTTATTGGTTGGAGAATATCCAACAGGCATTGCTGATGGGCCACAAATAGAAGCAAATTTGCAATATGTTTTAAGTAATTTCAATTCGGTATTTGGCACACCCTACAAAGTAATTCGCATTCCTCAACCTCCAGATCAGTTAAATGGTTTTACATACCCAAATACCACCGGCAATTATTTAACATACGCAAATTCATGTATAATCAATAAAACTATTATTGTTCCGCAATACTACATGCAATATGATACAACTGCACTTCGTATATGGAGAGATGCGATGCCAGGCTATAATGTAGTTGGTATTAATTCTAACCAAACAATAAGCGCAAGTGGTTCTTTGCATTGCATTACACATACTGTTGGTGTAACAGATCCTTTATTAATTGTTCATCAAAACTTACCAAATACGACAAACACTGTAACTCCTTATCAAGTAGATGCGAGAATACAACACCGCACAGGAGTTCAATTTGCTACGCTATACTATACAACGGATACTGCTTCTATTCCATACACAGCCGTACCTATGACTTTAACTAACATTACAAATAATACTTGGACAGGATTTATTCCTGCTCAAACAGCTGGTACACATGTGTATTATTATATTTTAGGACATGCTAATTCTGGAAAAGAGCAAGTACGTCCAATGCCTGCTCCAGCAGGTAATTTTGAGTTTGATGTGCTTGGACCAACAAGCGTAAATGAAGCATTTAATTTTGAATTAAAACCAGCTTATCCAAACCCTTCACATGGTATCACTTGTATTCCATTAAGCTTGAATAAAGCTACAAAAGGAAGTATTAAATTGTATGATATGCTTGGCAATTTGGTTGAAACAATTTATGCTGGAGAAATGCCAGCAGGAGAAAAAAATTATTTCCTTAATTCAATTGGAATAAATGCCGGAGCATACTTAATTACTGTTGATACTGATTTTGGAAGATTTACACAAAAATTAATGGTACGATAAATGCAATTCTTATACTTGCAAAAAAAAAGATATATGATACAACGTTTTTTACTACTTACACTTTCATTAACAACCTTATTTTCTGCAGCACAAAGTTTACCCGAAATAATAAAAAACGGGAATGCAAAACTTGCTGCATCTAATTTTAAAGGAGCTGAAGAAGATTTCTCAAAAGCTATTAAACTGAATGATGCTGTGGTTACTTCTTACCTTGATAAGATGGAAAAATACAGTAAAATGAATGAGTATCAAAAATCTACTTCGGATATGCCTGAAGGATTTGTTTACAACCACGACTTAGCTGTGCCTTATTATGGCAGAGGAATGGCATTAGAAGGACAAAGTAAAAACGAAGAAGCTCTTGCTGATTATGAAAAAGCCGTTGCTATTGATCCAAAATACACAGATGCAATTTGTCAAAGAGGAATTATGTATATTCTAAAAGGACAAAAAGATAAAGGTTGTATGGATTTACAAAAAGCAAAAAAACAAGGAAGTGAAAAAGCAAAATCGTTATTTGATAAAAACGCTTGTTCTGATATAGCTTCTAGTTATATTACTGCTGGAGATAACAAGTTCTCAAATAAAGATTACAAGGGCGCTTTTGAAGACTATAATGCAGCAGTGCAACTAAATAGTGAATCTTTTGATGCTTATTTAAAACGAGCACAATGCAACGTACAATTAAAAAAATATGCAAAAGCAATAACAGATTACGACAAAGCTTTAAAAATAAAACCAGACACACTGCTAGTATTCTTTTTACGCGGATTAGCATATAATGCAGCCGACAATTTTGGTTTAGCTTTCAATGATTTTACGATAGTAATTCGTTTAGAACCTAATAATTATGAAGCATACATGCAACGTGCTTATTCTTGCGAGGGCATGCAAAAATACAAATCGGCAATGTATGATTATAACCAAGCAATACGCATAAAACCTACCGATGGAGCAGCTTATTACAAAAGAGGTTTAGCTAACCAAGATGCAAGTGACAATAGTGCTTGCAAAGATTTTATTATGGCAGCATCATTTGGGTTTGAAGACGCAAAACCACTTGCTGATGGCTGTAAACAAGAACAAAAAGATATCAAAAAGCAACAAATGCAGGGTAAATAGAAGTATATAGAATCATTAAAAAAGGTAAATATTTAAAATATTTACCTTTTTTTTGTTTTAATATTTCTTAAATACCAAAAAAATATATCTTTGCACTCTCAAAAATAAATGGTGGCTATAGTTCAGTTGGTTAGAATATCGGTTTGTGGTACCGAGGGTCGTGGGTTCGAGTCCCATTAGCCACCCAAAACAAACAGAAAACCTTGTAACAATGTTGCAAGGTTTTCTGTTTATATCTACTAAAAACTTTTTAAGCTTAGCTTTTTGTAAATACCTTACAATAGCTTAATTTTGTGGCGATTTCAAACCAAAAGAAATAAAGAATAAACACAATATACATGAAAGATTTATTTGAAAAATTAAAAGAGAATCGTGGACCACTAGGTGAACACGCTAAAGAAGCACATGGTTATTTTACTTTCCCACGTTTAGAAGGAGACATAGGTCCAAGAATGATGTTTAGAGGAAAAGAAAGATTAAACTGGAGTTTAAATAACTATTTAGGATTAGCAAACCATCCTGAAGTTAGAAAAGCAGATGCAGATGCAACTGCAGCACATGGTTTAGCAAAACCAATGGGTGCGCGTATGATGAGCGGCAACTCCAATTATCATGAACAATTAGAAAAAGAATTGTCTGCATTCGGACAAAAAGAAGATACTATCCTTTGTAATTTCGGCTATCAAGCAATGGTTTCGGCTATTGATTGTATTTTAGACAGACGTGATGTGGTTGTATATGACGCAGAAAGCCATGCTTGTATTTTAGATGGTGTTCGTTTACACATGGGTAAACGTTATGTGTTTAAACACAATGATATTGCTGATTGTGAAAAACAATTGGAACGCGCTACAAAATTAGCTGAAGAACAAAATGGTTCTATTTTAGTAATTACAGAAGGTGTGTTTGGTATGCGTGGCGACCAAGGAAAACTAAAAGAAATAGTTGAGTTAAAAAAGAAATTCAAATTCCGTTTATTTGTTGATGATGCTCACGGTGTAGGAACGCTTGGTAAAACTGGTGCTGGAACAGGAGAAGAACAAGGCTGCCAAGATGGAATAGATATTTATTTTGGAACGTTTGCAAAATCCTTTGCATTAATTGGAGGATACATTTCTAGTGAATCAGATGTAATTGAATACATGCGTTACAACATGCGTTCACAAATTTTTGCTAAAGCATTACCCCTTTCCCTTGTTATTGGTGCTTTAAAACGTTTAGAATTGATGCGTACACAACCACAATTAAAAAATAAATTATGGGAGATTACAAATGCATTACAAACGGGATTAACAAAAGCCGGATTTAATATTGGTGACACAAATTCTTGCGTAACACCAGTATATTTAAATGGTTCAATACCTGAAGCAACAAATTTAATTATAGATTTACGTGAGAACTACAATATTTTCTGCTCTATGGTCGTTTACCCTGTAGTACCAAAAGGAATGATTATTTTAAGATTGATTCCAACAGCAGTTCATACGCTTGAAGATGTTACTTATACTATAGAATCGTTTTCAAAAATTGTTGGAAAATTAAAAGCAGGAGAATACGAAGCCGATAAAATATCAGCTATTAGCGACTTTCATGTGAAAGCATAAATAATAAACAAAAACTACTCCAATGAAAAAACAATTTTTAATACTTATTACAGGTTTGCTTTTAGCAACTATACTTGTTAGTTCTTGTGCTGGACACAAAGATTGCCAAGGGAAAAAGCATAAAGTAAAAACGGAAATGGGTGGCTGGTTATAAAAAATAAACACAAAACAATAAATGAAAAAACTACTAATACTATCGCTTGTAATATCAAGTACACTTGTTTTTGCACAAGGTAAAAAAGCAAAAAGCCCTGTTGATGGGAAAATATTTGCTATTACATTAACCGAACAGGATAAAAAGAAAGCGGAACCATTTAAGGACGATGTAAGTTTTATGATTGGTAAGTATAAATCGATATTTATGTCACAAGCAGGTTTTGTTGGGCAGCCAGATTATGAATATACTGTTGATACAACATCAGGACGTACTATTGTTTCATTTACAGTTGAATTAAAAAACAATGAAACTCAAGAACGTTTTTCATGGGAAGGAACAGTTGATGATGATAAAATAGAAGGCACAGCCATAATTCGTAAAAAAGGAAAAGTAGAACATACTTATAAATTTAGTGGCACTCAAAAAAATAAGAAGAAACCGAAACCAGCACCAAAAGCTGCTCCTGTAACCACAGAAACAGATAGCTTAAGCGTTCCTGCTCCTATAGAAGAATAAAAAATCCCCTCAAATAAATTTGAGGGGATTTTTATTTTAAATACTTTTTATGATTAGTAAGGAGTAAATACCGAAGTATCTTTACGCTCCATTGGCCTGTAACTTACCACAGGGATATCACTTTCATTAATTATACGTTGAGCAACAGTACCAATGAAAAATTCTTTCATGCTTAACTCTGCTTTACTCATAATTAAAATCAAATCTGCTTCTACTTCATGTCCATAATCCAAAACCATTTGAGGGATATCATGACCTCTAAGTGTCTTAATTGTACAACGTACATCTTGTTCTTTAATGTATTTCCAAACTTGGTTCGAATATGAAATAAGCTTATTTTCTGCTTCTTCGTCTTTCTCTGTTAAAATGGAGATTACACGAATATCAGCATTAAATATTTTTGCTAATTCAATAGCTTTATTCACTTTTTCACGAGTTTCTTTAGTTAAATCAAGTGGTACCAAAATCGTTTTGCAACCATCACGGTGAACTTTTCCACGAATAGTAATTACTGGATGTTTTGATTCACGCACCATTTTAAATGCATTTTGACCAATAATTTTACTTAAATTAATTTTAGATGTTAAACCAATCATAACAAACAATGGGTTTAAAACATCAGCAACTTTATTTATTTCTTCGTAAACATTCCCTTTACGAATCATAGTCTCAACTGGTTGACCAGATTTAGCAGAAGCTTCTTTAGCTAATTCATCTAATCTTTTTTGAACAAATGGAGGTTGACCTTCATCAACGCTAAGTAATACTATTTTTGAGTTGGTTAATCGAGCCAAATTATAAGTCTGACTTAATGCTATAACTGTTTGTTCTGTAGAATCAATTGGTACTAAAATACAATTCGTTGGGTTTGACATATTTAGATGAAGTTTAAAAATTTTAACTGCAAAGGTATAAAAAAGTTTTAATATCAAGCATTTAACATCTATTTTGGGCTATTCATCTAAAATTATTCTAGTTCAATAGAATGTTTCGATTATTTTATAATTCACTTAAAATCATGTATTTAGTTGAATTATGAGCATTTATTTGTTAGGGATTAATATTTTTTTACTATTTTCGCAATCCCAAAAAAGATTTGGGTTTAAATTTTAATAACAAAAAATAAAACAAAATGCCAGTAAAGATTAGATTACAACGTCATGGTAAAAAAGCTTCAGCTTTCTTCCATATTGTAATTGCGGATGGTCGTGCACCTCGAGATGGAAAATTCATTGAGAAAATTGGTACGTACAACCCAACTACAAACCCAGCTACTATTAACATTGATGCTGACAAAGCATTAACTTGGTTAAACAAAGGAGCTCAACCAACAGATACTTGCCGTGCAATACTTTCTTACAAAGGAGTATTATACAAAAACCACTTACAAGGTGGTGTTGCAAAAGGTGCTTTAACGCAAGAACAAGCAGACGGTAAATTTGCAAAATGGATGGCAGAAAAAGAAACTAAAATCAGCGGTAAAGTTGAAAAATTAGCTACTGCAGACAAAGATTCTTACAAAAAACGTATGGCTGCTGAAGCTGCTGCTAAAGAAGCAAAAGCTGCGAAAATAGCTACAAAAAACACTCCAGCTCCAGTTGTTGAAGAAACTGCTGCTCCAGAAGCGGAAGCAACATCTTCTGAACCAGAAGCAGAAGCATAGTACTATTTAATAAATATATAAAAGGCAGTTGATTTTATTCAGCTGCCTTTTTTATTAAACAGATAAAATGAATAAAAACGATTTTTTTATTTTAGGTTATATTTCAAAAACAGTTGGAATAAAAGGTGAAGTAATTTTTACTTTAGATGTTGACGAGCCTAAAAAATATCAAAAATTAGAATCTGTTTTTGTTGAGATAAATAACAGCCTTGTTCCTTTTTTCCTAAAATCTTCACAAGTAAGAAACAACACGATTATTGCAGCAATAGACGGCATTGATAATCCACAAAAAGCTTCAGAATTAATTGGCTCAACACTTTATTTACCACTCAGTTTTTTACCTCCACTAAAAGGAAATAAATTTTATTTTCATGAAGTACCAGGTTATTCTGTTATTGATAAAAACCATGGAGCTATAGGAATAGTAGAAAGTATTCTTGATTTTCCACAACAAGCCATTCTTCAAATAAAAAACAAAGAAATTGAAATACTTGTTCCTGTAAAAGATGATTTTATATTAAATGTTGATAGAACAAATAAAACAATTCTCATTCAAGCACCAGAAGGACTAATTGACCTATATCTTTCTGAAAAAAATCACTCAGAGGAAGAAGAATAAATCAAATATTTGTTGTTTCTAAAATAAATTATCCTAACTTTATTCTACAAATTGCTTAAAACTAAAATTTAAAGTTTCTGCAGCAATCATCTTTTATGGCAAATCAATCCTTTGCTTTTAAACAGTTTAAAATAAACCAAGATAAATGTGCTATGAAAGTGGGCACAGATGCTGTTCTTTTAGGAGCATGGGTAAATACAGCTAATGCAAAACACATTTTAGATATTGGTACTGGTACCGGCATTATTGCTTTGATGCTAGCACAAAAATGTGGCGCAAAAATAGATGCGATAGATATTGACCAAAATGCATGTATTCAAGCAACTGAAAATGTAAACAACAGTTCTTGGAAAGAAAGAATAACGATTATTCAAACTTCACTTCAAAAGTTTTCGGAAGAAAACATTAATTACAAATACGATTTAATTGTAAGCAATCCTCCCTATTTTGTAGATTCATCAAAGTCAATGGAGGAATCTAGAACAAATGCAAGGCACACAGACCAATTGCCTTATGATGATTTATTGAATGGCTTACTAAAGTTGTTAAGCCCAACAGGAAAATTTTATGTTATACTTCCTACAAAAGAAAGTGAACTCTTTAGAGATTTAGCTTTAGAAAATAAATTATATCTAACAAAATTAACTCGAGTAGTTACTCGTTCAGATAAACCAGAAAAACGTTGGCTAATGCGTTTTGAATTTACTCAAAGAAGTTTTTCTGAAAGCTCTATTACAATTGAGCAGGATGAGCGCCATTCTTATACAGAGGAATACAAAGAATTAACGAAAGATTATTATTTGGCGTTTTAACTTAAATCTTTATTCCTACAATACAAATATCATCAACTTGCTCAAGTTTACCAGACCAATCGATGAATTTCTTTTCCAATTCACTTTTTTGTTGTTCCATTGACAGTTGAATATTTGAAATTAAAAATTCTCTCAGCTGTTTGTACTTAAATTTTTTTCCAAGTAACCCACCAAACTGATCAGCAAAACCATCGGTAAATAAAAACACAGAATCTCCTTTATCTAATTGTAAAGAATGGTTAGTGAAAAGAACAGGAGAATGTGTTAAGCCAATTGGTTGTTTATTTCCTTTTATTTCCAGAATAGCACCTGTGTTTAACTTAAAAATCCAAAGAGGATTATTAGCTCCTGCCCAATCAATTTTACTGTTTTTATAGTCTATTCGTATCAAAGAAATATCCATTCCATCTTTTGTTTCTCCATCCGAACTTAGCTCTTTTACAAATTTAATTCTTAATTCATCTAAAATTTGAGCAGGTAAAAGTTCAATATCACGACTTGTTATTTCATTCAAATATGAGGTTCCTAGCATTGTTAAAAATGCACCAGGAACACCATGTCCAGTGCAATCACCAACAGCCACATACAAATATTCACTTTGCTCAAGCACCCAATAAAAATCTCCACTAACAATATCTTTTGGTTTAAATAGAATAAAATGAGGAGGCAAATGTTTTGAAATATGTTCCTCATCTTTTAGTAGTGCTTGCTGAATCCGTTGTGCGTATTTTATACTATCAATAATTTCAATATTTTTATCTTCTAATAGTTGTTTTTGATATTCAATTTCTTCGTAAGCAGATTGTAACTCAAATGTTTTTAGCCGTTCTATTTCTGCTTGTTTTGTGATACGTTCTATTTCGTACTGGAACTCAATATCTCTAATTCTTTGAATATTCATCTCATTGAATATTTCAATGTGTTTTTCATGATGTTTTTTGTAAAAAACAAGAGCTTCTTTTAAATCGTTTGTATTTTCTTTTATTTGAGCAATAATATTAAGCGCTATTTTGACTTCCTCTTTTGAGCCTATCCTATCTCCTATTTGAAGTGCATTTTGTGCAAATTTTTCCGCTTCGGAAAAATATTTTTTTTCAAAAAATAAAGCTGAAAGTTCTAGATAAGTAACTATTGTTAATACATCATAATTTACATCCGTACTAATTTCTAAACTCTTTAATAAATAATTTTCTGATTGTTTAAATTTTTCCTGTTTTTTATAAACTTTTCCCAAGTTATGAGTTGCCCATGCTTTAATTTGTTCAGAAGAATCTACGTTATTTAAGCTTTCGTAGAACCATTTCAAAGCATTTTCCAAATCACCCATTTCAAAATAAGTTTCCCCAATATTATTTTGGGAGCCAGCAACACCCTCTAAGTCTTTAACTTTTTTTCTTATTTCTAAACATTGAAAATTACATTCTAATCTTTTTTGATTTTCACCTTGAAACATATAAACAGCTCCGATGCTATTAAGCGTATCTGCTTCATCTTTCAATAAATTTAATTCTTTATATATTTTTAATGCCTTGAGTGAATGTGTGAGAGAAAGTGAATAATCAGAAAATCTCCAGTAGCAGTAGCCTAAAACCTTGCTACTATCAGCTAAACCTTTAGAATATTTTAACAATTCAGATGCTTCATTTGTTTTCACTCCAATATCAAACGAATAACGCAAATCTGCTCGTCTTGTATCCCAAGCAATCGTATTTTGTTTATCTATTTCTAAAATATCCATTATAAATCAATCCCTTTTTCGTCAAATTTAATTCCCATTGTTTCCAATTCATTTAAAACTGGTTCATAAATTTCTTTTATTGTAGGAATAGTTACTCCTCGAGTTTTGATTTTGTTTTGCAATATTAGTTTTGCTGTTATTGCTAATGGCAAACCTACAGTTTTTGCCATTGCTGTATATGTTTGATCTTCTCCTTTAACAACCAATGATGATGTGATTTTTTTTGAAGTTTTATTTGCATCTAAATATTCAAATTGATGCTGCATAACTATCATATCAATATCATTTGATTTCAACATCCATTTTTCTTCCAATAAATTTTGGAGGATTTGAGCAGGAGTAGCATTTTTTAATCCAATTTTTTTATTTTCAAAAACGCCTAACCATTCTACCTTATCAATAGAATCAGGAGTAGCTTCAAATCCCATAAAATCAATTAGTTTCTCTTTCGTTGATTTTGGTCCGGCAGGCAAATAGGCTTCTATCAATTGTCTATACGTCAAATTCTCCGATGCTTCAATCTTATAAGTATCATCTGTTAATCCCAATTTCACAAAAATGTTCCAAGCATTACAATAGCCAGGCATACGAAAAGTTCCTCTCAACATTGTTGGAATATCTTTTATTCCATATACTTGTCTGTAAGAAAGAGAATCGCGATTAGCATAAGCATCAAACATTCCATGTCCTTCAACTTCTACAGCTTCTATTTGGGTGAATAATCTGTTATAGGGAATATATTTATACTCCCCATGCTCAATAAATTGAGCAGTTCCCTGCCCTGCCAATATTACATTTCTGGGATTCCAAGAAAATTTATAACCCCAAGGATTATCATTGCTTTCAGGAGCCACCAAACCGCCAGTATAAGATTTAAAAGAAGTTAATACTCCTCCGGCTGAATGAATATGATCAATCACTTTCATAGCAGAAGCATGGTCAATACCTGGATCTAATCCTATTTCATTCATCAAAATAATACCTGCACTTTTTGCATCCTTATCTAATGCCCGCATTTCTTCTGAAACATAAGATGCTGTTGCTAAATGCTTTTTAAATGCTACACAATCTCTAGCTACATCCATATGCATAAACGCAGGAAGCATAGAAATAACTAAATCAGCATTTTTTATTTCTTCTTGCCTTTGCTTTTCATCTTTAATATCAAATGCAATAGCTCTTGAATTTGGATGATTCTTTGTTTTTTGTTTTGCCAACTCTTCCGACAAATCAGCAACGGTTATTTGCCAATTTTCTTCAGCAGAATTTTCCAATAAATATTTTATCAATGATGACGCTGAACGCCCCGCTCCTATTACTAATATTTTTTTCATAAATTACTTTTTTTAGACAATTCATCTCGCAATTGACGCGATGTTTTTTTACTACCATCATGGCTCCATCCTGGAGGGCCAAACACATACATAAATTTTGCTTTAATACTTGGTGCTTTGGCAAAATCACTAAAAATATTTACCCATTCATGAAAAACCATTTTTAATGGGTTATATGTTTTTATATTTTCTGTTAAACCGTAAACTACTTTTTCATTCGGCTCCTCTGCTTGAAATGTTCCAAACATCTTATCCCATATAATTAGCAACATTCCCATATTTTTATCCAAATATTTAACGTTACTTCCATGATGAACACGATGATGAGAAGGTGTGCTCATAAAATATTCTAGAAAACCCAATTTATTGATATACTGGGTATGAATTAAAATACCGTAAATCTGAGTTGCTGCATAAACAAACATAATATCTATTCCTTTAAAGCCAATTAAAGATAATGGAATAAAATAAATGAATCTGTAAACTGGTTGAAAAACAGACGAACGAAAACCTACTGTTAAATTAAATTCTTCTGATGAATGGTGAGTAACATGAACAGCCCAAAACAATCTGCAATAATGGTCAACTCTATGTAACCAATAAAACATAAAATCTTGAGTAACTACTAATAAAAACCAATACAAATAAATATTTTGAATCTGATATACTTTGTATTGATAAAAATAATTAAGAACAAAAAGACAAATTACTCTTAACACAATATCCAAAGTAAAATTCAAAGTACTTAAATAGATATTTGCCAATGTGCCTTTAACAGAATAATAATGTTTATTATGAAAATAACTGAACAAAATTTCAGCACCAATTACCAAAGCGTATATGGGCGTAGTAATTGCAATTAAAAGTGCTTCTCTAAATTCGTTCATAGTTTATAATTGGTGAACAAAAATACAAAAATCTATCCTTTATTTTTTATACTTTTGCTTTGAATAAAATAAAACTTAAAAATGAGCCATTTAATAGCACCATCAGTATTATCCGCAGATTTTGCAAATATTCAACATGATGTTGAAATGATAAATAAAAGTGAAGCAGATTGGTTTCATGTAGATATAATGGACGGTGTTTTTGTTCCAAACATTTCATTTGGCTTCCCTGTTGTAAAAGCAATAAAAAAACATGCTACAAAACCTTTAGATGTACATTTAATGATAAAAGATGCTGACCAATATTTACAACAATTTAAAGATGCTGGAGCTGATAATTTAACTGTTCATTTTGAAGCTTGTACACATTTACATAGAACAATACAAGCAATTAAATCATTAGGAATGAAAGCCGGAGTTGCAATAAACCCACACACACCCGTAAATTTTTTAGTAGATATAATTTCCGACCTTGACATGGTATGTATAATGAGTGTTAATCCAGGATTTGGAGGGCAAAAGTTTATAGAAAACACTTACCGAAAAATTGCAGATTTAAGAGAAATAATACGCACAACTAAATCAAAAACAATAATTGAAGTAGATGGTGGTGTAGATTTAAATAATTACAAAAAATTAATTCAGGTTGGCGCCAGTGTTCTGGTAGCTGGCAATACAGTTTTCTCATCATCCAACCCAATAGAAACGATTTCAGAATTAAAAAAAAGCTAGTTTAAACATTTTAAAAACTTATTTGTTCAATACAAAAGATGAACAAAAATAAAGTAATTGTTATCGGTTCAGGCTTTTCAGGTCTTTCAGCAGCTTCTCATTTAGCAAAAGAGGGCTATGATGTATCCATTCTTGAAAAAAATTCAAGCATAGGAGGACGAGCAAGAAAACTTGAAATCGAAGGATTTACATTTGATATGGGTCCGAGTTGGTACTGGATGCCTGAAGTTTTCGAAGATTTTTTTAATGCATTTGGCTCATCAGTAAAAAAGCATTATGATTTAATTCGCCTTGATCCTGCTTATGCAATATTTTTTGGAAAAGATGATATTTTAAAAGTGCCTGCTAATTTGGATGAACTGTATCAACTGTTTGAATATTATGAAAAAGGAAGTAGTAAATCATTAAAGCGTTTTTTAAATGAGTCGGAATACAAATACCATGTAAGCATGAATGATTTTGTTCACAAACCAAGCTTATCAATAGCTGAATTTGTTGATATTAGAATCTTAAATGCCGCTATTAAAATGGATTTATTTAAATCTATTAGCAAGTATATAAGGAAACATTTTTCAAACCCAAAACTTATTCAACTTCTAGAATTTCCAGTTTTGTTTTTAGGTGCCAAACCAAGTGAAACTCCAGCTTTATATAGCATGATGAATTATGCTGATTTGGTATTAGGTACCTGGTACCCTATGGGCGGTATGTATAAAATTGTGGAAGCTATGGCTACAATTGCCGAATTACAAGGAGTAAAAATGTTGACTAATGAAACAATTGAAAAGATAGTAGTTGAGCAAAATAAAACTACTGGCGTAATTTCAAATGGAAAATTTATTCCTGCTGATATTGTTGTTTCATCAGCCGATTACCATCATACAGAACAAAATTTACTAGAAGAAAAATATAGAAATCATACTCCTAAATATTGGAAATCAAGAAAAATGGCACCTTCTTGTTTAATGTATTACATTGGTATTGATAAAAAATTGAATGGACTTGAACATCATAATTTATTTTTTGATGAACCCTTTGACTTGCATGCTCAAGAAATTTATGATAATCCCCAATGGCCTACCAAGCCACTCTTCTACTCCACTTGTGCTTCAAAAACGGACAAATCTGTTGCGCCAGAAGGGAAAGAAAATTTAGTTTTGCTTATTCCAATTGCTGTTGATATAGAAGATTCAGAAGAGATTAGAGAAAAATATTTTAATATAATGATGGATAGGTTAGAATATTTAACCAATCAAAAAATAAAAGAACATGTAATCTTTAAAAAAAGTTATGCTATAAACGATTTTAAAAATGATTACAATTCTTTTGGAGGTAATGCCTATGGTTTGGCTAATACATTAAAACAAACTGCTATATTTAAACCTTCAATTAAAAATAAAAAGGTACGAAATTTGTTTTATACAGGTCAATTAACTGTTCCCGGACCAGGAGTTCCTCCTTCAATTATAAGTGGGCAGTTGGTTGCAAAACAAATAGCAAAAGAAATAAAAAATTAAATGGAAAAGCTTTACGAAAATGTTTCTTTTCAATGCAGCAAATTGGTCACAACCAATTATAGCACTTCATTTTCATTAGGCGTTCGTTTGCTTCATAAAGATTTTAGATTACCCATATATTCTTTATATGGTTTTGTTCGATTAGCAGACGAAATCGTTGATACCTTTCATCAAAGCAATAAAAAAGAATTGCTTGAACGCTTCAAAAAAGATACACATGATGCCATTAGCGATAAAATTAGTTTAAATCCAATTTTGCATAGCTTTCAAAATACTATAAACAAATACAAGATTGATATTACCTTAATTGATACTTTTTTAAAAAGTATGGAAATGGATTTGGATAAAACAAATTACAATCAATCTGGATATGAAGAGTACATTTTAGGTTCGGCAGAAGTAGTTGGATTAATGTGCTTAAAAATATTTGTTGATGGGAATGAAATCGAATACCAAAAACTAAAGCATGATGCCATGAAATTAGGCGCTGCATTTCAGAAAATAAACTTTTTAAGAGATTTAAAAGCAGACTATCATACTCTTGGAAGAGCTTATTTTCCTGAATTTGAGATTACCGATTTTAACAACAAAACAAAAATTAAAATTGAAGAAGATATTAAAAAAGATTTTGATGCTGGTTACAGAGGAATAAAACAACTACCAAAGAAAGCGCGATTAGGAGTTTATCTAGCCTACATATATTATTATGCATTATTTAAAAAAATAAAAAATACTTCTGCAGAAAATGTTTTAAGCGCCAGAATTAGAGTCCCAGATTACAAAAAATACATTCTTCTAATTTCTTCTATTCTAAAACATAAACTTAACTTGATTTAAATGCGTTTTTGTTTTATAATCTTGATGTATTTTTTCTACACAGCGAGCAGTTTAGCTCAAATTGATTTAGAACATTTACGTAAATACTACTATAAGGTTGATACAGATAGCTCTTCTTGCAATAAACTTTATCAAAAAATTCAATCAGAAAAACTCACAGACAATATTTTAAACGGCTATAAAGGAGCCATTATGTGTGCTATGGCTGGGCACTCCAAAAAAAAAGAAGAAAAATTAAAATTATTTAATGAAGGAAAAAAACTAATTGAAGAAGCAATAAAAAAAGACTCTTCAAATGTTGAACTGCGGTTTTTAAGACTAACCATACAGCATGGCAGTCCAAAAGCTTTAGGCTACAATAAAAAAATGGCTAGCGATAAAGAATTTATAATTAACAATATTGGTTCTGTAAAAAACAGTGTTATCAAAAAAAACATCATTCAATACTTACTTGAAACTTTAAAACAAGAATTAACCGAAACTCAAATAAAAAAACTAAAAGAAAACTCGTCAAACTAAGTTGAAAAAAATAAATAAAAATAATTTTTCAATCATATTACTTGTTCTAATCCATGCCGTTGGATTAATAGGTTTAACAAGTGATTTCAAAGAATATTTTTTAATTCTAACTCCATTAAACTTAATTATAAGCTTAGCTATTCTTATTTTTAATCAAGAAGAAAAAAGCAAGCAGTTTATTATTTTTTGTTGTTTAGTATTTGACATTGGATACATTATAGAAGCAATTGGAGTGCATACTGGAATTATATTCGGGGAATACACTTACGGAAACACTCTAGGCTTTAAATTATTTGACGTCCCGTTAATAATTGGAATAAACTGGCTTTTACTTGTTTATAGTGTAGGAAATCTAATAAATAACATTAGTGAAAACCTAATTTTTAAAAGTCTATCTGGGGCATTACTATTAACTATTCTTGACTATTTTATAGAACCTATTGCAGTCAAATTTGATTTTTGGTCATGGAACCAATCTGAAATACCAATACAAAATTATATTGCTTGGTTTTTGGTTTCTTTTGGAATGTTACTACTATTTAATAAATTTAGCTTTAGCAAAAACAATTTGCCTGCAAAAATGTTATACATAATACAAATAGCATTTTTTGTCATTTTAAACTTCATATAAATTGCAAATAACAATAAACACAATTTGTTTTTTACTTTCATTTTTTGGAATGGAATTTATAGCTTGGTTTAGCCATAAATACATTATGCATGGTTTTTTATGGAAACTTCATAAAGACCACCACGCTGGCAGCAAGCACAAATTGGAGCATAACGACTGGTTTGCCCTTATTTTTGCTGTACCAAGTTTTTTATCGATAGCATTAGGATTAAAGTATGGAATTCAAGCAATCGTTGCAGTTGGGTTTGGAATGGCGGCTTATGGACTTGCCTATTTTTTTGTTCACGATATTTTTGTTCATCAAAGAATAAAACTTTTTAAAAATTTGAATTCAAAATATTTTATAGCTATCCGAAGAGCACATAAAATTCATCATAAAAAGCTGACGAAAGAAAATGGAGAGTCATTTGGTTTTTTAATTGTTTCAAAAAAATATTTCAAAAACAATTAATCATTTCTTTTTAAAATTGCCAAATAGAATCCATCGAACCCCTCACTTGGCATTATTTTTTTATCATTTTGCAACTCGAATTCGCCTTTTTTATCTGTCAAGAATGATTTTATTTGATCTTGATTTTCAGAAGGCAAAATACTACATGTTGCGTATAGCATAATACCACCTGGTTTTAGCATTGCAGAATAATCATTTAAAATATTTTGTTGAGTATTTTTAATTTTATTAATAAAATCAAGACTCAACTTCCATTTTGCATCCGGATTTCTTTTCAACATACCTAAACCTGAACAAGGAACATCTAACAACAAATAATCAGCTGAATTTCTATACTTGTCAATCGTTTTTGAATTTATTTGGTGTGTTTTAATTATACTCACGCCTGCCCTATCTGCTCTTCTCTGCAACTCTTTTAGCTTATATTCTTCCACATCCATAGAAACAATGCTTCCTTTGTTTTGCATCAAAGCAGCTAGATGCAACGACTTTCCACCAGCACCTGCACATGCATCTATAACAAAACTACCCGATTGAGGATTCAAATTTTTAGAAATCAATTGAGAGGAAGCGTCTTGAATTTCGAACAATCCATTTTTATATTCTGGGAGTGATAAAAGATTTTTTCGTTTTTTCAAAACCAAAGCCTCATCTAAATTATTCCATTTTAAATCTTCAATCTCAATATCTTGAGATTCAAAATTTGATTTTAGTTTTTCTTTATTAGTTTTTATAGTATTTACTCTCAAAACCACATTTGCCTGCATGTTAGATGTAGATGATTCAATATCCCAAACATTTTCACCTAATTCTTCTTTGAGTAAATTATCTAGCCAATCAGGATACGATTCTCTGTACTTGCGTTCTTGTTTTAGTATATTTGAAACAGTTCTAATTTTTTCTTTATCAACATTAGAAAACTCTTCCCATTGAGGTAATTCATTGTTACTGAGTGTTTGCCAAATAGCAAACAAAAAATAATAGTTTTTTGTTTTTGAGGGATCTATCTGATTAGCAGTTTCATAAATCAATCTCCACCAACGAATCATTTCATAACACGTTTCTGCAATAAATTTTCTATCACGAGCACCCCACTTTGAATTTTGTTTTAAAGTTTGTTCAATCACTCTATCTGCATAGTAATTTTCTTCAAAAGTTTTATTCAGAATTTCTACAACAGCAGCAACAAGTGGTTTGTGGTATTTCATCAAATTAAACTAAAGCTGTTTCTTTTGAAAAATCGTAACTAGTATAATCCTGAATTACATTATACAGTGTATCTCGTTCAATCGGTGTACGATTTACTTGTTTTATTAATTCTACAAGCTGCTGGGTAGTTAAGGAAGGGTTTTGTTCTTCTGATCCAGCCATTGTATATATTTTTGTAGTATCGTCAATTGTTCCGTCAATATCGTCCACTCCAAATGCCAATGATAATTGTGCAGTAGTTCTTCCAATCATTGGCCAGTAGGCTTTTATATGATTAAAATTATCCATGTAAATTCTGGAAACAGCATAATTGCGCAAGTCTTCAAGTGTTGTTACTTCAGCAATATGACTCATCTGGTTTTCTTTATTCCTAAATTTAAGAGGAATAAAAGTATTAAATCCATTTGTTTTGTCCTGCAATGTTCTCAATCTGTTCATGTGATCAATGCGGTGTTCAAACTTTTCAACGTGTCCATATAGCATAGTAGCATTAGAAGGCATGCCTAATTTATGAGCCGTTTCATGTATCTGCAACCATTGTTCAGAAGTACATTTATCTTCACAAATTTCTTTTCGAATTGTTTCATCAAAAATTTCGGCTCCACCGCCCGGTAATGAATCTTGCCCGTGCTCTTTCAATATTTTTAATCCTTCTTCATAACTTACTTTTGCTTTTCTGCACATGTATTCCAACTCAACAGCAGTAAATGCTTTTACATGTATTTCTGGGCGAATTTCTTTTATTTTCTTAATCAAATTTGCAAAATACATTAAACCCATCTTAGGATGTACTCCACCAACAATATGAACCTCAGTTACTGGTTTCCCATCATAACTTTTTACCATTTCAATTATTTGCTCCTCACTCAGTTCCCAAGCTCCGTCTTTTTGTTTTAGCAAACGTGAATAAGAGCAAAATTTGCAATCAAACACACAAATGTTTGTAGGTTCAATATGGAAATTACGGTTGAAATAAACATTGTTTCCATTCTTTTTCTCCCTAATATAGTTTGCAAGTATTCCTAAATAAGCTAATTCACCTTTTTCAAACAAATGAACTCCTTCTTCAAAAGAAATACGTTCATTGTTATATACCTTTTCTGCAATATTTTTTAATGAAGAATCTAATTGGGTTTGATTTATTAAATCAGTAATGCTATTGTTTACCATACGCTCAAAATTATAATGCAAAGATACTTATTTTAATATCTTTGCATACATGAACAACAAGCATATTTTATTGGTAGAAGATGAAGAAAACTTGTTAAAAGCTATTCAACTTAATTTGGAGTTAGAAGGCTATTCCGTAAACACAGCAACCAATGGAAAAGACGCGCTTGCTGTTTTTGCCAAAACAAAATTTAACCTTATTATTTTAGATGTGATGCTACCACAAATGAGCGGATTTGAAATATGTGAGGCAATACGTAAGACAGATAAAACAACACCCATACTTTTCTTAACAGCTAAAGATTCCTCTACAGATAAGATAAATGGCTTAAAAATAGGAGCCGATGATTATCTCACAAAGCCTTTTAATCTTGAGGAATTTTTATTGAGGGTACAAATTTTAATAAGAAGAAACATTAGCACAACGAATACGACCTATTCGTTTAATAATAATACAATCAATTTTAATACTTATGAAGTTATTTTAAAAGATTCTTCAAAAATTGAATTGTCAAAAAAAGAAATTGATTTATTAAAATTGCTGATAGAAAAAAAGGGCGAAGTAATTTCGAGAGAAGAAATATTAGATAAGGTATGGGGAACAGATGTTTATCCATCTTCGAGAACAATTGACAATTATATTTTAGCTTTCAGAAAATATTTTGAAGAGAACCAAAAAGAACCAAAACATTTTCATTCGATAAGAGGAGTTGGTTATAAGTTTACTGAATAAATAAACACTCTACAGTAACTCTACTATTAAATAAGTCAAGAGTAAAATCAGTAATATTATCAAGAATACTTTTTTATTTTTATACAAAGGGGTTTTGTATAAAGGCTTTGTAGCGTTCTGATAATTATACATTAATTTTTTAAAATCCTTGTGTTTATTTATTTGCTCATCAGGCAAATCTTTTTTATTTATGTTGAATTTTATTTTGGTCATTTTTTAATCCCTCTTATTACCCATCAATTTTTTTAGTTTATCTAAAATACGATACACTTTTACTTTTGCATTATTTTCTGTTATTCCCACAATTTGTGCAACTTCAGCGAATGAATGTTCTTCAAAAAAGCGCAATTCTAAAAGTTGCAAATCTTCAATATTCAATTTTTTAATAACATTCATCATTCTATTCTGCGCTTCACTTGCTGATTCCTCTTTTACTTCTGAAAGTAGATTTGAAATTCCAGAATGCTCCATACTAACAAATCTATCCGCATTGCTTTTTCTAAAATACATATTAATTTCATTAAAGGCAATTCGGTATAACCATGCAGAAAAAGGAACACCTTTATATTGATATTTTTTAATATTCACAAGAGCTTTCAAAAAAACAACAGAAGTAATATCAGCTGTGGAATTTTCATCATTTACTCTTTTAAAAACAAATAAAAATATTGGTTTGTAATATCTATCATACAGCACAGCAAATTTTTCTGGATTAACTTGAGCTTGTTCAATCTCTTTTAATTCCAAAGCAATATCATTATTTGATTTATGATAGATGCTCAATTGTTTGTTTGTTTTTATTTGTAAAAGTGCTTCGTAATACGCACATAATTCAGTTTAACGAAAAAAGATACAGATTATTTTATTTTTTCTTTCATCCAAGTATGGAACTGAATAAGCTCATTGCTAAAGTGATTCCAAGAGTGTGGTTTCCCTTTTTCTGCAAGCTGATCAAGAATGGTATTTATTTTGGTTTCAGAAACTCTTTTAGTAAACCCTACTTTTTCCCATTCTTTAAGCAAAACAAGTATTTGTCGATCACGTTCACTAATTAAAATTTCTTTATCTGTTTTAGCTCTTTCAATAAACTTACGCAAGGATTCAATAGAAAAGGAAACCTCATCCATTTTACTCTGTTCAATCAAAATCATAATACTTAATAACCGCAATTGAACATTCCATCCTGTTTTATCTTTCTCAATTTCTAAACTATTACGAATTAGTTCAGATGCCTCTTTTATTTTTTCTTGTGAAAAGAAAATGCACGATTTATAAAACAAAAATTTATCAGCTCTAAATTTGCCCGCATCAGTTAGTTCATGCGACAGCATATAATTAGTGGTATTTAAAGCTTTTTCAAAATCTTTGTTATAGAATAGCATATAAAACTCAGACTCTTTTGAAATTATATATGTTAAGCTGTTTTCGTTGTAATTACTTTGAGCAATATTTACTGTTTTTATTGCTTTTTTATAATTTTCTTCATAAGCGTAGTATCTGGCTAAATTATCATAAGCATATGCTAATCTTTCTTTTGAAAATATAACAGAGCTTTCTTTTAATATTTCAATAAGTTTTTCACATTGTTTAATTGCTTTTTTGATTTCTCCTATTTCTTCGAAATAAGCAAACTTTAGTATTTGTAAATAGTATAAAACCTGGTACGATTGAGTTAATTTATGATCCTTTTCAATTTGTTTTATTGATTTTTTCAAGAAATTTAATCTACCATCTGCATTTAAGGATTTTATAAAATCATTGTTTAAAATAATAGAATAGTAGCAATCTGTTGCAAACCATACAGCTTTATTACATTTTTCATAAAAATCTATTTCTTTATTTATTTTATCAAATTCTTCTTTCCCAGAACGAATCCCTTTATAGTATTTTTGGAATGTTAATGTTTCCACTAAAATATCATACGCTTCGTGTTTTTTTGATAAATTAACTATATCTGAAAACAATCGTAGTGAAAACTCTGCTTTCATCTTACTATTAGACCGGGCTGAAATTCTTAGAAACAATAATTTCTTTTTTAATTTATATACATTTTCAATTTGCTCAGTAAAATCCGGATTGGCATTAATGTGTCTATTTAATGTAAGTGCTTCTGAAATTTTTTCTATTAATTCATTTTTTAATGAACTTATATTTTTAGTTCCAATATGTTTGGCCATCCCTTCTTCATTTTCTAAAACACTATTTTCAGAAATTAAAAAATTAAATAGCTTAATTTGCAAAGCATCATCCACAGAGGAAGAAGATAATTCAGATATAACCTTTAAATAATCTTGTACAGATTTTATTTCGGTTTTATTTAAGCTTCTTATAAAATCAAAAATATAATTACTCATATAGGTCGCAAATAAAAACATTTTTAATTACGTGAATAGCAAACTATATGTATATACATTTAATTTACGTGCTTTAAAAACAATAAATAGCTGATTATAAAGACAATAAACCCTTGCGAATGAAAATAAAAATTGTCCAAAAATGAATGCTAAATAATCAGAACATTTGTACAGTAAAATATTACGTTTTTTATAGTTATTTAGCTTTAGGTTTGGTGTATTTTTTAATCAAAATTAATTCAATTAATTGATTATCAAATAATTAAATCCATGCGAATGGACTGCGTATTTGTCCATAGTTTAGGGAAATTCTATGCATTACTTTGTGGAACTAAAACAAAGTATTAACCCCTAAACCTAAAACAACATGAAAAAAGTAACTCGTATTATCGCTAAAGCACTATTTGCAATCGTTCTTTTAACTACTGGAGCAGTTATAGTAAACACAAATGGAGTAAACACTGTTAGCCAAGCACAAGCAGCGACTTATCAACAAGTGAACGCGTATTTAATTGCAAATGGATATGATGTGATAACTCTTAATTTTATTAAAAATAAATGGTTAGCTCAAACAAGAAAAAATGGTATTACTTATTGGACAACTGTTTATACAAATTTAGCTGGAGATATTATCGGGCATGATGATGTACCTATGTAATAAATAAAAATAATAATGACACAAATGCAAATATATTCATCTGAAGCACTTTTTATAGTGGTACTTGTTTTGTCAATGATGCTTATGTTATATTATTTTGGCAGAGACATCATTAATTTAAGATTTGACAACCAAGAAAATAATGAAAGTACTATCACAACAAGAGATGTAACACGTTACTTCAGTGAAAAAGGATATATAGTATGTACTGCAACGCCAGTAAAAGATAGTAATAAATGGATTGCTTTTTTAGTGAAAAATGGAGAATATTTAATAGCCACGGTTTTTACTAAGGATAATAGAATAGAAAGGCACAGTGATTCATTAGAATAAAATATATTTAAAAAAATTGGAGCGCAAAACGTTTAATAATACCAAAATGAGTTTTTCTTATCAGGGGTGATATTCTTAAAAACTCAAATTGTTAAACATTGCGCTTCTTTTTTTTATACAATTGCAACCTTTTAATAAATTCATCGTTAAAATAGTTGGATAAGTCGAAAAACTGAGCATATTTATATAATTCTGAAAACTTTTTATTTGAATACAGGCAAATAAAATCCCCCAACGGTTTTCAAAATTGTTTTTTAATAATATATTATTATTCGAAGCAATGAAGCACAACCTGTATCGTGTATTAAAAAATTGGCGCCTACTATCAGGGGTGATAACTATCCGCCAAAACGTAAATTTTGTGCTTCTTGCTTTGATCTTTTCTTTTTCAATTCCCTCTTATTCTATTACAGACGCTCTAAAATTAAAAATTCAGAATTCAACACATTCCGATGAAACAGTAGTCCGTTTTTTAAGTACCGCTACTGAAGGATTTGACTCAAGTAACGATGCTTGGAAGTTTTTTAGCTCAAACCCTCTTGTTCCTAGTATTTATACAAAAATTGATAGTAGCTCGTGTTTATCTATTAATGCTCTTCCAAGTTTGTATCAAGACAGAGATATTATTGTTTTTTCAAGTGTAGGTGCTATTGGAAATTACACAATTACAGCAACGGAAATTGGCTCGTTTCCTAGCAATGTATCGATTTTTTTAGAAGATACAGAAATGGGAATAAGTGTAGATATCAGAGCAAATAATGTTTACTCCTTTAATGTTAGCGACACAGCTATTTATAATGCAAACAAAAGTAGATTCAAATTACATTTTTCGGTTTTAATGCCTACTGTCATTTCTAATTTTTTCCCGATGGAAATTGCCACATATTATTCTAATAATTCCATTTCCGTTAAATACAAATCAGAAATAAAACTTATTAGAGTATATGATATAACTGGTAAAATAATTGCTGAACAAAAAAACATAAATTCAATTGAAACAAGCATTCCATTTAATGAAATAGAAAATATCTATATCATTGAAATAAATGGTGATTACAGAAAAAAAATAGTTAATTATTAAAAAAGCATGGAAAATAAAATACTTCGTAATTTTTTGTTAACCTTTTTAACCATTTCATTTTTGACAAGTAAATCTCAAAACATCTATAACGACAGTTTAATTTGTTTAGAAGTAAATGGTATTGCATTGTCCAATAAGATTCCTCTGGATGGCGTAAATGTAAAGTTATATATGGAAAATGAAGAAATGGAGTTAATTGAAATTACTAGTGTTGAACACCACGAC